>JBAVQV010000097.1:0-2449 GCA_049694415.1 Dehalococcoidia bacterium | reverse complement strand
GTTTAATCAGATCGAAAAGGGACTCGCGTCTGGCTGCCGGCAGCTCTTTGCTGTCACGTACTGATTTGAGCCAGGGGAATTCAGGTGATGGCGGCAGTATAACGGCAGCGGCGACTACGGGACCGGCCAGGGCGCCGCGGCCGGCTTCGTCTACGCCGGCGATGAGGCGATAGCCTTTGGCGCTGAGCCCGTTTTCCTCAATCAGGCTCGGTGGCTCCGATATGGGTTTATTGCCTTTAGCTTTCAATGGTGCCACCGCCCAGAACTTCGTCGTCTTTATAAAAGACCACCGCCTGACCCGGAGTGACGGCAGGCTGCGGCTGGTTAAAGCTGACTTCGGCTGAGCCTGGTGACGGGTAGAGAGTGGCGGTTATGTCCGGTGACCGGTAGCGTATCTTAACCGTAACTGCCGTTGATTCGGAGGGTGGCTTTCCCGATACCCAGCTCACTTCGGTAGCGATAAGCTGCGAGCGATAAAGCTCTTCCTTGGAGCCGACGACAAGCTGGCTTTTTCCCGGGTTAATTCTGGTGACGTAGAGTGGTTCGGCGGTGGCCAGACCCAGGCCGTGCCGCTGCCCCACGGTATAAAAGGCGGTCCCCTTATGCTTGCCCAGCACTTCGCCGCGGCTGTTGACGACATCCCCGGGAGTTGCGGCAACGTACTGGCTTAGAAAAGTGCCATAGTCGGAGGCGATGAAGCAGATGTCCTGGCTGCCTGGTTTATCGGCGGAGGGCAGGCCTTTTTGTCGGGCCAACTCACGGACCTGGGACTTGGTGTATTCGCCCAGAGGAAAGAGCACGCGACTGAGCTTGTCCTGCCCCAGCGTGTAGAGCATGTAGGACTGGTCTTTAGCAGCGTCAAGTCCTTTGAGCAGGTGGTGGCTACCGTTATAATGCTTGACTCTGGCGTAATGTCCAGTGGCTAAATAGCCGGCGCCCAGAGAAAGAGCGTGGTCGAGGAGGCAGCCGAATTTTATGTGCCGATTGCAGGCGATGCACGGGTTCGGGGTTCGACCGCAGGCGTATTCCCGGCAGAAGTAATCAACTACGTGTTGCCTGAATTCTGTCTCCAGGTCGATGAGGTGAAAGGGTATGCCCAGAGTACGGCAGATGTTTTCGGCGTCGTGGATACTGGCGGCTGAGGGGCAGGTCTGGCATTTATCCGGCGCATGTTTGTCCGACCACAGGCGCATGGTCATGCCGATGACTTCGTGGCCGGCTTCCTTTAGCAGACAGGCTGCCATCGAGGAGTCAACGCCGCCGCTTAAGGCTACAGCTATACGTTTCTTAGACATGCCTCGAAACTTTTTCTGCCTGCATTAGAAGAGCAACCCTGTCCCAGACAATTTTACCGATTTCGGCTTGGGGTAGGGTACCGTCTATTACCAGCCAGCGCTCCGGCTCCTCGGAGGCTAACTTGAGGTAGCCGTCTCTGACTTTGTGGTGAAAGGCGATGTTTTCAGCCTCGAAGCGGTCGTTCATCTTTGACGGTTTGCGGCTCAACCCCTTCCGGGCGGGTATGTCCAATAATACGGTGAGGTGGGGCTTTATCCCTTCTGTAGCTAAGTCGTTAATCTCCTCAATGGTCTCCAGGTTTAGTCCGCGGCCGTAGCCTTGATAGGCAATGGTGGAGTCGGAGAAGCGATCGCAGATGGCCACTTTGCCCTGCTCCAGGCCGGGGCGAATCACTTCGTTGACCAGTTGTATGCGGCAGGCGGCAAACAGAAATAGCTCGGCCTGGGCAGAGATTTTATCCTGAAGCCTTCTTTTGAGCACGTACCTTAACCGGTTGCCCAGTGTGGTGCCGCCGGGCTCATGTGTCAGCACTGCAGGTATTCCCCGGCGGACAAGTCTTTGCCACAAAGCTCTGGCCTGAGTGCTCTTGCCGCAGCCTTCGGCGCCTTCGAAAGTGATAAATAAGCTCAAAACTGTCTCCCGCTAATTGTTTCCCGTCATTGCGAGCCCTTCGCCTTTGTCATTCTGAGCCTTTCCCCTGTCATTCTGAGCCTGTCGAAGAATCTCCACTCAGGACAAGCTCCGCGAAGAATCTAGTCCAAATCGGACAGACCTGAAGGTCTGTCCCTACTGCCAAAGGCAAAACAAAGGCTAAGAGCCTTTGATAATCTGCACTCTTCTTTTGGGCTCTTTGCCCAGGCTGTTTGATGCCAGACCATGGCGTTCAGCCACCAGATGCTGCAGGCGGCGGATATAGGCATTTTGCGGGCTCAGTTCCACAGGCCCTTTGCCTTATTTTACCTGAGCAATAGCTTGCTCCGCTTCAGCCATGGCTGAAGCCGGAGGTTCTCTTTGCGGCGTGAATATGGTATCGAGGCATTGTCTCAGTTGTGGCAGGTTGTTTCTTTTGACGGCGTAGATGTGAATACCAGCCATCTCGGCATCCCTTATCTTCTGCGGCTTTCGGTGGTAATAGTTCTTGGCGGTGAGCAAG
>JBAVQV010000096.1:0-74058 GCA_049694415.1 Dehalococcoidia bacterium | reverse complement strand
GTTTAATCTGCACATCCCAATATCCATAGCCTATGAAACCGACAAGCAAAGCCAAAAATACAGCCCCCGTAATATATATGATATGCTGAATACGCTGCTGGCGACGGTGCCTGGACAATTGCCGCTTTGTTGGCAGTGGTTTTACTTCAGTTTTCACATGTTTTTTAGCCAACTTTTGAGTCCTCTCCTGCTTAAAATAAATAAAGCCAAACTAACATTTTTTATAAAATCCATCTGAATCTCCCTTTAAAAAGGGAGAGGTTGTTTAGTTCCTTTAGAGAAGTTCATCATATATCCAATTTCCCCCTTTGGAAAAGAGGGATTAAGGGCGATTTTCCATAAATTGTTCTAATTAAGCACTTATGATACCATATTGACTGAACCAAAGCCACGCGGGGTGTAGCGCAGCCTGGTAGCGCACCTGAATGGGGTTCAGGTGGTCGCCGGTTCGAATCCGGCCACCCCGACCATTTGTAGAATACATAATACTAAAGACCTGCGTCGGCCAGTAATTGCAAGCTGTCCAGATATAGTATAGCCCGCCAAAATAGATAAAAGAGCGAAGCACATTAATGCTTGCTTCTAGGTCAAAATTAAGAACTTGTATAAGAACCTGAAGTCGGTATAGGATTATCTGACTTATGACAGTCGAGAAACTAACTATTCTCAACCGAAGTAAAAAAACCTAAGGCTACCGGGTAAGCTAATTGTGCTAAGTTGTAAAAGGCAACTGTGATTATTAGGAAAGTCGAGTTTTTATACAATCTCAAAAAAGGGGAAGTGTGAAAATGACAATAAGAGGGCTTGAAACAATAAATTATGAGGAGAGAGCCAAAGACGCACATTACAAAAAGAGATTGCGTAAGGTGATGACGGAGAAGGAAGCAGTGGAAACGTTTCTGCATAATGGAGATTCATTTTGTATAGGTGGTTTTGTCATGTGGAGGCAGCCTGAAGCCATTATGAGGGAGATAGCACGTCAAGGAAAGAAAAATTTATCTATTATAGATGAGAGCGGAAATTTTGAGGGTATAGATCTGCTGGTAGAGTTGGGAATGCTCGATAGGATAGATATAGCGTATAACATGACACGCCAGGTGGGGGGTATTTCCGGCACGCCGGCGCTGGAGCGCGGTATAAAGGAGGGTGTACCGCGCCCGGTTGAGGCAGGTGGTGTTTTAGCCACGCCGAAAGATAAGATTAAGTCTGATTTACCTTGGGTTAAGCTCGTAGACTGGACGAATTTTGAAATTTCGCTGAGACTCATGGCCGGGGCAATCAATGTCCCCTTCATGCCCTGCCGCTCCTCGCTTGGCACCGATATCCCCAAGTACAATAAAGATATCAAGGTCATAAATGACCCATATGAGAACAAACCGCTCCTCCTCATCCCGGCTTACAAACCAGATGTCGCCTTCATCTCAGTTCAGAAGGCGGACCGAAGAGGAAATGGTCAGATATGGGGCTTTAAAGCAACGGATTACTGGAAAGCCAGGGCAGCTAAACATGTAGTGCTACTTGCTGAGGAACTTGTTCCCACCGAAAAGATATATGAAAACCCCGGGCTGACGGTGATACCAGCCTATTGCACCGATGCCGTTGTCCACCTTCCCTTTAATTGCCATCCCTCAGGTTGCTTTGGATGCTATACAGTAGACGGGCTAAGTTTCGTGTCGCTCTTGCAACAGAGGCAGAGTCGCGAAGGAGCTTTGGAGTGTATTGATGAATGGGTTTATGGCCCCAAAACTCACTTCGGATATTGCGACAAGATAGGATGGGAAAAACTGGATAGACTGGCTAAATCAGAGCACAAGCTAAATAATGTACCCGGGTAAGGGATATTAATAAAAATATAAGAGAGGTATGAAAATGGGACACTTATACACCACGAAAGAGAAATATACCCGGCGGCAGCTCAATGCAATGAAGAAGAGATATGCCCCGCCGGTGCTTGTATGTTGCGCCGGGTCAAGGGAAGTAGAAGATAGAGAGACTGTGTTTGTTGGCATTGGCATTTCCGACCTCGCTGGTGCCATAGCCAAGTTGGTTCATACCCCAAATGTAATACTGGTTGCCGAGGCAGGCTATGTGGGATTTCCCAGCCTTTCCGTCTTAATCAGTCCGGCTGATAACTCGGCAGGCGCCATGGCTATGTGTCATCAGGGTCTTCCTGATATGTTCATAGACCAACAATCAGGCTTTATTGATATATCTTATCTGGGATTTGCCCAAATGGATATGTTTGGAAATGTTAATGTTAGTTATATAATTGGACGACAAATGAAGATGAATGGTAGTGGCGGCGGCGGCGACATAGCATCGTCAGCGGGGAGAATAGTATATACCGCAGAGTTTAACCCAAGGCAATGGGTGGAAAAACTTGACTATATGACCGAGGCTGGTTTCCTTGATGGCAGTCCCGATGCCAGGAAAAAGGCTAATTTAGTTGGAGAAGGACCTTCAGCCGTGGTCACTGACAGAGGAGTTTTCAGATTCAACCCTGAAACCCATATGCTGTATTTAGCTGAGGTATTCCCCTGGCAGGATGAGGCAGACATTGAGGAGGTGAAGAATAGTATTCCGTGGGATTTGAAAGTAGCCAAGGAATTGAAGATAATTGAGCCGCCTACAGAGAGGGAGCTTTGGGCGCTAAGATTAATGGACCCGTTATGTCAATATACCATAGCCAACATTATGGATAGACCTATTGGTAAAATTATAGCGGAAGGGAAATTGGATTTAGAAGGGTATGATACATTCTTGCAATTGACGGAGAGAGCCATACAAGAGGTGCTGGAGTCTGTTACCTAGATTTATGAATCCTCGTAAGTGAGCCGTACGAAGCACTCGCACTCACGGATTAAAGGGAGGTGGTGAAGATGTCAAAGGTTTGTTATAGAAACCTAACGAGTTACAAGTATCAGGTGATGAAAGACTACAGCATTCAACTCAATCCCACACCGCTCAAGGCTATCAGGCGCAAACTGGCTAAATTCCTCTCCCTATCCCCTCACGGTGTCTTATCCATCAGGAAGTTTTATGCTTGGGACGGGCCCAGCGGACCGACCATCGATACCAGGGATTTCATGCGCGGCTCACTGATTCACGACGCACTGTATCAATTAATGCGGGAAGGCGTCCTCGATTATAGAGTCCACAAGCAACGGCTGACAAAATTCTTAGGGAGTTCTGCCTTGAAGATGGTATGGGCTCGTTTCGGGCGTGGTATATTTATCAGGCGGTACACCTCTTTGTTGAAGGAGGTGCCCGTCCCCAACCGGAACACAAGCCAGAGATTATATGTGTGCCCTGAAACACCTTGGCACGGGTGATTCTAAACCTTTGCCAGTATGCTTCGTTGTTCATGATGAGAGAATGAAAGAGGGGAGGAATTAGACATGAAACAGTATTTATTAATGGCCGCTACCTTACTTACGGCTGTGCTAATTGTTTTTACAGCCTGTGTTACACCGCCTGTTACGCCACAAGTAAGCCAGACATTAAAATCAGATAAGCAAAGGATAACATCTCCAATAGCCAGTCAAGCCGACCTGGCAGCGGTAGTCGATGACAACAACGCCTTCGCCTTTGACGCATATCAACAAATCAAAGGAGATGAAAACCTTTTCTTTTCACCCTACAGCATTTCGCTGGCGCTGGCTATGACCTACGTCGGCGCTCGCACTGATACCGAACAGCAAATGGCGAGCACGCTCCACTATACTCTGCCCCAGGAACGGCTTCACCCGGTGCTCAATAGTCTGGATATAGAACTAAGCCAACGCGGACAAGGCGCCAAAGGTAAAGATGACAAGGGCTTCAGACTTAATATCGTAAATGCCATCTGGGGACAGCAAGGCTACGCCTTTCTCCAGGAGTTTCTCGATACCCTGGCTGAGAACTACGGCGCCGGCATCAGAACACTCGATTTCATAAACGCGCCGGAACCCTCACGCATAGCAATCAACGACTGGGTAAGCGACCAAACGGAGGGCCGGATTAAAGACCTCATTCCACAGGGCGCCATTGACATCATGACCCGTCTGGTCCTGACCAACGCCATCTATTTCAATGCTGCCTGGCAATACCCCTTCGAGAAAAATGCCACCAGCGATGATAATTTCCACTTGCTCAATGGCGGTGAGGTTACCGTGCCTATGATGCACGAGACAGAATCGTTTGCCTATGCCGAAGGCAACGACTATCAGGCGGTGGAATTGCCCTATGACGGACGCGAGCTTTCCATGGTGATTCTGCTGCCTCAGCCAGGCCAGTTCACTACGTTTGAAAAGTCTCTGGATGTAAAGAAGGTCAATGGAATCATAGACAGCTTAGGTTACAAGGAAATAGCGCTGACCATGCCCAAATACGAATTCACCTCCGACTTTAGCTTGAAGAAAACGCTCAGCGATATGGGCATGCCGGTAGCTTTTACTGATGGCGCCGACCTTTCAGGTATGGACGGCAAGCGCGACCTGTTCATATCGGACGTCATTCATAAGGCATTTGTTTCCGTTGATGAATCGGGCACCGAAGCAGCAGCCGCCACTGCCGTCATCATAGCGGCTACAAGTGCACCGATGCCGGAAGAAATTATAAATGTGACGGTAGACCGCCCCTTCATCTTTCTAATTCGGGATATTCAAACCGGGGCAATACTATTCCTCGGGCACGTAATAAACCCGGCGATGTAATTAAAAATCAAAGAGCTGTCTCCCTTTTCTCTTTCTCCTGGCTTTTCTTGTCATTGCAAGCCCTTCGTCATCCGTCATTCTGAGCGCAGTGAAGAATCTTGTATATCTCAGGGTAAACTCCGCGTGGCAGTCTCAACATCATCCCGCCGAGATCGCCACGTCGCTCCTGCTCCTCGCGATGACAGAGAGATGAGCGCGTTACCAATATCATTTCTCTCCCCCTTTGGAAAAGGGGGATTTTTCTTCAGGCGTCACCTGCCCTCAGGTAAAAAGGCCTTGGTTTAGCGGTTAGCTGCCGGGACTAGTCAAGCTTTCCAAATCTGTAGGCAGCAATGGCTACGTCAACTAAATACCAGACCCCGAAGCCGCCACATGTTATCAACTTAATGACGCCCAGTGCTACTTCTCCCCGATAGAAACGGTCCAGACCGAAATAGCCGGCCAGGAAAGATATTATCAGAATAGTTAACTGCCACTGCCACTCTTGTTTTGCTGTCATTTATGAGCCTCCTTCGATGTCATTCAGTCTACAATTTACCACAATTAGCAAGAATAATAAATCAGCGCTTCTGTTTAAGCGGGTAAACTAAATTGATTTGGATAACCTTTGAATCACCGGCAATGCATCTTCTATATTTATGGCATACCCCATCCCTTCCACGCCACCAATAGCTAGTTTCAGGCTGGTTATGCCAATTACCTCTCCCGCCAGGTTGACGAGCGGACCGCCACTGTTGCCGGGATTAATAGCGGCATTGGTTTCAATTAGATTGGAGTATGTTTCACTTGGGGATATCTGTATGCTCACGCCAAGACGGCTGACGATACCGTCCTTCGCACTTATGCCCATTCCCAGAGCATTTCCTATCGCCACTACCCAATCGCCAACCCTTAGCTTCGAGGCATTGCCAACTTTTAAAGCCGGTAACTTACCGGCATTAATCTTGAGTACGGCTATATCGGAATCAGGGTCTGCCTTGATACTCACAGGAGTGTAAGTCTTACCGTTTTCCAGTTCCACAGTAATAGATTGTGCACCTTCAATTACATGATTATTGGTTACAATGATGCCGCTTTCATCAATAATCCAGCCGGAGCCGGCACCTGGAATAGTGCGCTGAATATACCTTCTGGTAATAACGGTCTCGGTGTCAATTGCTACCACCGAATGCTTAACGGCATCGGTTAAATCGGCAAAGCTGGGTAAGGTAACCAGTGCCCCAATCTGCGGCGTCGCCGGTGTACTGCCTTGGGCAGGTGATTGGATTGCAGTTTGAGTAGAAGGGGGTCCAAGACAACCAATTGGAAACACAATAAACATAATAAACGCTAGACATAAAAACAGGTATCGGTAACGCTTCATTAGTCCTCCTCTTGCTAAGACTCATACAATTGAACAAGCTCCCCAGGGTCAAGTGGCTGAAAGCCATCCTGAATCCAGGCTCGCCGCTAATTAGAAACATATATATTTGGGTACGGAATGGTACAACCTATTTCACAAAGTGTCAAAATATAACGGAAATTCGTTAGATTCTTTCCATAGTGTGTCAACTTGGCTGAAATCGCGGCCTTGACTGCTAGGCTGCTGCGTGCTAACTTTTATAAGCAGCCAGCAATAAGGAGGAAAAAAGATGGACTTTTCCAAGATATCTCTTAAGGGCAAGGTGGCATTGGTGAGCGGAGCCAGTCGAGGCATTGGTGAAGCCAGCGCCCTGGCTTTCGCTGGCGCCGGCGCTGATGTGGTGGTTGCCAGCCGCAAGCAGTCTGAACTGGATAAGGTAGCTGAGAAAATCAAGGCTAAAGGCGTGAGAAGTCTGGCAGTGGCCGCCCATATCGCCCATATTGAAGACTCGAGGAATCTGGTCAACACGGTGGTAAAGGAATTTGGCCGGATTGATATTCTGTTCAACAATGCCGGCACAAATCCCTATTTCGGACCCCTGCTCGATGCTGAAGAATGGGCCTGGGACACGACCTTTAACGTTAACCTGAGAGGTCCTTTTTTCCTGGCCCAGCTGGTAGCCAGGGTAATGAAAAAGCAGGGTGGCGGTTGTATGATCAATACCGCATCAGTCGGTGCTCTCAGGGCTAGCGAACTGCATATCTACAGCGTCACCAAGGCCGCCTATGTCATGCTGACTCAGGTCATGGCTAAGGAATGGGGCCAGTGGGGCATCAGGGTGAATGCAATTGCGCCGGGGCTGATAAAGACACGACTCGCCGAAGGGTTGTGGAAAGAGCCGGAAGTCGGCAAAGCTGCAGCTGAAAGGGTTGCTTTGCTTCGCCTGGGTGAACCCGATGATGTGGCCGGTGTCGTTCTCTTTCTGGCCTCAGACCTGGCTAAATATGTAACAGGTGAGACCGTAGTCGTGGATGGGGGCCAGATGATTGGACCGCCCTCTTTCCGCAGTGGGAAAGGCATTGCAGCCTTCGAATGACGGACAGGTCAGTTCACCTGTCCTGGAATCCGATGACCTCACCCTACCCCTCCCCCTTTTCTAAAGGGGGATAAAGTGGGATTTTCTTTTTATTTGACAACTATCCACCTGCGTCCTAACATTACCGCAGCATTTCACCATGAAAATCTCCAGCCTGAACATAACCAAAACCCACGTCCGGCGCGTCTTCAAATTTACCGACGAAATCGTAGAAGGCTACCCCAACCGCCTGGCGGGAACGGAAGCCTGCCGCAACGCCGCCAACCGGATCAAACAGGAATTTATCAAGCACTGCGACCCGGGCTCGGTGCAGGCGGAAGATTTCACCGTCCACCCCAAGAGTTTCCTGAAATATATACCTGCCCTCGTGGTCCTTTATTTTGCCGGCGCCATTCTGTTATATTTCGGGTTCCCGCTGACGGCGCTTGTCGTCTACGGCCTGTCAATCTTCATGTTTTATGCCCAGTTTGTCCGCTACTGGGAATTACTCGACTTCTATTTCCCCAAAGCCACCGGGCACAATGTCTTCGGCTCCATCGAACCGGAAGGCGAGGTAAGGCAGCAGGTTGTGGTCAGCGCCCACCATGACGCCGCCTATGTTTTTCAGCTACTGGCTTACGTCCCGAAGTACTATGCCGGGTTAATCAACGCCGGCATACTATTTTTGCTGCTCGGTTTCCTCGTTTCCCTAGTTGACACCGTCCTGTTCCTGTCTGGCGTTCCCCTTCCCGTGTGGGTACCGATAGCATTACTAGCCGGCGGCATTTTCCAGCTTCCGCTAGCCTTTTTCACCACGAGAGAAGTATCACCGGCTGCCGGCGATGATATGATTGCCGTAGCCATTGCCGGCGAGACGGCCAGGCTTTTCCACCAGGCCAAAAAAGCGGGCAAAAATCCTCTGCGCCACACTCGCTTGATAGTAGCCTCTTTCGATGCCGAAGAAGCCGGCCTCCGTGGCGCCCGTGCCTTTTGTCGGAAACACGCCACAGAAATGCTGAACACCAAGACTTATGTCTTTAACATCGATACGCTTTACCAGCTCCAAGACCTCACTTTTCTGGAGAAAGACCTTAATGGATCCGTAAGGCTGTCCCGTGCCATGGCGCAGGACTGCCTCGATATCGCTAAATCGCTGGGCTATCCAGCCCGAATCGCCTCTATGCCCTTCGGTGCCGGCAGCACGGATGCGGCTGAATTCGGCAAGCTCGGCGTCGAAGCCATCAATATGGCAGGTATTAGCTTTGATATCAGAAGATTCGGTGAGGACCTCGTATATCACACACAGGATGATGTCACTGAATCTATTGAACCCGAGCTGGTTGAAGCATCTCTTAAAATTGTCCGTGACTATATCCTGAAAAAGGACAGTGAATCGTCAATTGGCGAATAAGTCAAAAGTTGCCCTCGTTAAATGTGTTTCCTACGATAGTAATGAGGTGTTGACAGCCGTTCGAGCCGGTCTCGACCTTCTCGGCGGAGTCTCCGCCTTCGTCAAACCCGATGACCGAATAGTACTGAAACCAAATGTGTTGATTGGCACCAGTCCCAATAACGGCGTGACCACGCATACCGCCGTATTCAGAGCCGCAGCCGGCCTGCTCAAAGAAGCCAGCGCCGTCGTGTCTTATGGCGACTCCCCGGCGTTCGGCAAATGTGAGCCCAATATGAGAAGAGCCGGCTTGAAGCAGGTCGGTGATGAATTGCAGCTCAAATTAGCCGATTTCGATTCCGGCAAATCGGTCAGTCATAAGAATGCCCTACTGGTAAAGAAGTTCGTCATTGCCAATGGCGTACTGGACAGTGATGGTCTGGTAAGTTTGCCCCGGCTCAAAACGCACGGCTTTATGCTGTTTACCGGAGCCGTAAAAAATCAATTTGGCTGTATCCCTGGCCTGCTGAAGAGCCAGTACCACGTTAAACTGCCCGACCCCTACGATTTCGCCGCCATGCTGGTTGATTTGAATACGCTTATAAAGCCACGCCTCTACATTATGGATGGGATTACAGCCATGGAGGGTAACGGTCCCAGGAGTGGCAAGCTGAAGCAGTTAAATGTCCTGTTATTCTCCAGCGACCCCATAGCCCTGGATGCCACAGCCTGCCGGATTATCAACCTTAATCCCGCCATCGTACCCACCAGCCAGCCCGGTGAAGAATCCAAACTGGGAACATACCGTTCTGAGAACATTGAACTGGTAGGCGGAGATATCGATTCCTTTTTCGACCCCGGTTTTGAAGTAAATCGAACGCCTCCAGCCCACAGTTCAGGCGGCCGGTTCAGCACCTTCATCAAGAACAGAATAACCCAGAGGCCGGTTATCGACAAAGCCAGGTGCGACCTTTGCGGTGTCTGCGTTAAGATGTGTCCTGTCCGGCCCAAGGCCGTTGATTGGTATAAAGGTGACAAATCCCAGCCGCCCAGGCATAACTACGACCGCTGTATTCGCTGCTATTGCTGCCAGGAAACCTGCCCCGATGGAGCCATTCTGATAGAAAGTCCCTTGCTGGGCAGGTTGTTTTCAAGCAATTGACCTACTTTAAAGATTATCGTTTTGTTCACCCACATCAAACTTTGGTCTATCCCTATCCCATAACTTCAACCAAAACAGCCGGAATAATCGATCATACTGAGATAAGGTATGGCAATCAACGCACTCAAATCCATTGAGCGCCGGCGTGCATATATTATCCTGCGCTCTAACAACATCGGCGATTAAACTCCGTAACATAAAGCATCACGTTCCGACGTCCCAATTCTTACTATCTGATTGTTTTCAATTAAGTGACCCAAGAGTGGGAAAATACATAACCAAATGTGGCTATCCGCGGGCTTGTGTAATATCTTAATTTCTCAGGGAAACCTTAATGTCACAGGTGCTGAGCCATGCCGGGAGCGTTCTGGAACGGTGTCATCTGGAGAGCTTGTAGCTCACCGTCTGCAGGAATGATTATTCCACGGCGGTGACAAAATTTTCTGAGCCTCAACCGTAAAGCAGCATAAACTTCTGGCGCTTTATTACGTTTTACTTATCAGGAGCGAGTCATCGCCCCCTTAACCAAACTGAGAAACCAGCGTCGTGACCAGCGCTGGTTTCTCGCCTTTTAGGGAAGGCGGCTGGTATCCGTGCTCGCATAAAAATAGTGGCGGATACCTGACATCGAAATCAGATATCCGCCTTCTATTTCAGCTCTTCCCTTGGACTTAGTGTGCTAAAACCATGGCATCGGTCTGGCCTATACCCAGTATTCGGTCAAGCACGTTATAGAAGAAATCGCTGGTAGTAACTATCCCTACCAGGTGACTGTTCTCCATAGCCAGCAATGACCTTGACTTGTTCAGCCGCGTCAGAGCCACCGCTTCCGCAACGGTGGCATCTGGAGAAATGGTGACCAGGTCTCGGCTCATGACTTCCTTGACAGTTAACCTGTTTAACAGGTAATTAAGTTCTTGCTTGCTGAAAGCTGTTATAGCAGAGGGTCCTGCCTTGTCCAGCGCATTCAGGGTGACCATGCCTACCAGTTTTTCCTTATCTATTACCGGCAAATGCTTCACCTGGTGGACATCCATTATCCTCCTGGCATCAGCTAACGAAGTAGTGCTTGGGACCGATACTACGTTAGTTGTCATTATGTCACGTATCAACATGGCTGCCTCCTTATTCTTTTTTTGTTTAACTTTTCGACCTTTGACTATATAGCATAACAGACAAATGTGAAAATACGACGAAGAAAATACAAAAATTGCGTGAAAATTAGGTAAAAATTGGGTTATAGACGGTCACCGGAAGCCTATAGAAATGGCTGGTTACCTTGATAAGGTGAAGACTTATCTCAGGAGGATGTATAGCGGCCGTTAAATTTAGACTGAGCGATTTATAGTGGAATGAATCACTTCAGCTTAAATGATGAGATTATAGTAGAGAAGGGATAATTCTTGTATCCAGCCGAATCTGCTGCCGTATCCAATCTATAGAGGTGGTCTGCAGTGCTCTTGAAGTAAGCCTCTCCGTGAAACGGGCCAGTATCCGCGTTATAGTCATATGAAACATACCAGTTCCAGAAGCCCTCCATTGGTTTATTTTCTATTTGAGCTATTTCAGACCAATGTGTTCCCAATGACATAATCCAATATCGGGCAGCATCTTGAGCTGATATAGAATCTGCTACATATATCATGAGCGAAGCCGTGCGACTCGGAGATGTTATTAGCCATGTTGTCCCGTCTTTAGAAACTTCGACCTGCCAACTGAGCGGATAGCTAATACTATACCCTTCTACATCGTCGGTATATGTGGTAAATCCCGGCTGAACACAACCAACCGCAGAACTAAGCAGCAGGACGATAAGTCCCAAAAGCAGAAACCAATAATTTTTGTTCTTCCTCACTCGAACCTCCTTGTGGTTAATGTTTGACAAACATCCGTGATTATACTGTGAACGATGCCAAGTGTCACCTGCATATTTAACACTCAATCGCCTGAAGTAACGCATTTTATCAGTTCTAGAGTCAGCGTGGCAATAATGGATATTCAGGACTTACAAGCAACGCAACCAAACACATCATCCACAGTAGCCAAATACTTATACAGTGTGCTATACTTATGACCTAACAAAAGAGGAGGATACAATGAAGGCTGACCCAAACAAGGCAAAATATGAATCAAGACCATGGCTGAAGTTTTACCTTAAGGAGGTGCCCGCGGATGTCAAAATCCCGGAAAAATCCGCAGTCGAAACCTTCGATGAAGCCACAGATAAATGGAAGGATAGGACTGCAGTAATATTCTACGGCAGAAAGATAAGCTACCGAGAATTAAGAGACCATGTCGATAGATTTGCTACAGCTATGCAGGATTTAGGAGTCAAAAAAGGGGATAGAGTCGCTTTACTTCTCCTGAACTCACCTCAATTCATCATAGCCTATTTCGGCGCCCTCAAAGCTGGAGCCACCCTGACTGCCATAAGTCCTGTTTATGTCAGTCCCGAAATCAAACATCAAATTGAAGACAGCGGCGCCAGGATAATCGTCTGCCAGGATATACTTTACGAGAATGTTGAACGTACAGGAGTCAAGCTGGACAAGGTCATCCTGACCAGCATTGCAGAATACCTGCCGGGGATGAAAAAGTTCCTGGGCAGCAGTGTACTTCGGGCTGTATACCAGAAGATGGCATCACCGCCTCGGGAGCTATTTGAAAGAGAAGGATTCTATCAATTTCAGGACTTGATTAAGAAATATCCGCCCAAGCCGCCAAAAATCAAGTTCAACATTAGGGAGGACCTGGTAACCTTGCCCTATACCGGTGGCACAACAGGACTGCCCAAAGGGGCTATGATAACCCACTACAATCTCGCGGCAGCTCGGTACCTGGGTGAAAAATTCTGGGGAGATGTTGTCGAGGAAGGCAAAGAGACCATATTAGCCTATTTGCCATTCTATCATATCTATGGTCAGGCGGTGAGTATGCTGGGCGGATTGTCAATGGGATACACTTTGGTTATATTCACTACCCCCGACCTCGATGACATGTTGAACGCTATCGAAAGCAACAAAGTAACCATTTTTTACAGTGTTCCGTCTCTATATGAATACCTCAGGGATTATCACCGCACCAACAGAATCGATTGGAAACGTATAAAGGTTCTCGTCTCCGGTGCCGATGCTCTTCTTGAGGACACAGCTGTGGGTTGGGAGAAACGGACAGGCACTAAAGTCCACGAAGGTTGGGGGATGACCGAGACAAGCTCAGTGGGAATGCTCAGTCCCTACGGGAAGCCAAAAGTCGGCTCTTTCGGCGTACCTCTACCTAACACCATCGCTGGAATACTCGACCCCGAAAGTACCAAATTTCTTCCCGTTGGCGAGATAGGCGAGCTTGCCATCAAGGGGCCACAAATATCCCCAGGATACTGGCACAACCCGGAAGAGACCAAGAAAATGTTTGTTAATATAGATGGCGAAACCTGGCTCCGAACCGGTGACTTAGCCAGAATGGATAAAGATGGCTATTTCTTTTACTACGATAGAAAACGTGACATGATTAAATACAAGGGCCTGGCTGTATTCGCCAGAGAGGTAGAGGAGGTGCTAGCCGCTCATCCACAAGTCAAGGAAGCTGGTGTAATTGGAGTTCCCGACAAAGATGTCGGAGAGAAGGTCAAAGCCATAGTTGTCCTTGAGACAGAAGCAAGAGGTAAAGTCTCAGAAGAGGAACTTATGAAATATTGCGCGGAAAATTTGGCGCACTATAAATGTCCCAGAATAATAGAGTTCAGGGGCGAAGTACCCAAGACAGATGTCGGCAAAGTATCTCGCCGGGAACTGAGAGAGGACGAGCTGTAAGACCGCTTGACATTGACAGTCATACTGGAGTAGCATTTCGCCAGTCTGCTATAGGTGCGGCATATAGCTTAGAGTATCAATAGGAAGTAGAAGAAGTCCTGGCGGCTAATCCGCAAATCAAGGAGACGGGTGTAATTGGAGTTCCCGACCCCGAAGTCGGAGAGAAAGTCAAAGCAGTGGTCGTCCTCGAGACAGAGGCAAGAGGAAAACTATCAGAACTGGAAATAATGAAATATTGCGCTGAAAGGCTGCCTGACTATAAGTGTCCCACAATCGTCGAGTTCAGAGGCGAGGTGCCAAAGACATATGTCGGAAAAGTATCTCGCCGGGAATTAAGAGAGGAGGACTAGCAATATGGCATTTCTCGAGGTGGAAGGCTTAACCAAGACCTTCGGTGGTCTGGCTGCTGTTAATAATGTGAGCTTCAAGATAGAAAGAGATGAAATCGTCGGCCTGATTGGGCCAAACGGTTCGGGCAAGACCACGCTTATACGTTGTATGCTCGGCATATTGAAGCCGAATTCAGGAAAAGTCATATTTAATGGCAAAGATATAACCAAAAAACGATCGTGGGAGGTTGTCCAGACAGGTATGGTGGGAACTTTCCAGGTAGTAAAACCTTTCCGCCATTTGCCAATAATAGCTAACGTTATGGTAGGTTGCCTTTGCCCCAGGATAACCAAGCACGGCGAATGGGTCAAAAGAGTCGAAGTCAAGGCACGAGACGCCTTAGAATTCGTCGGTATTGCTGACCTGGCTCTGGAACCGGCTTCTATTCTAGCACACGGGGATTTAAAACGGCTTGAGGTAGCCAGGGCCATTGCTACCGAACCGGAATTGCTTATCCTCGATGAGCCTTTCGGCGGACTGAATCCCGCAGAGACCGAGCTTGTGGCCAAATCGTTGAAAAGACTGCACAAAGGCGGGAGATTTGGCAGACTTCACAGCGAAGGGCCAGCTATGCTTATCATAGAACACAAGCTTAGTGAGCTGATGAAGATAGTGAACAGAGTGATTGTACTTAGCTTTGGCGAAATCATCGCCCAAGGCACACCCGAGGAAATATCCAAAAATCCGATAGTGATTGAAGCCTACACGGGCAAGGAGGTGCTCATTGCTGGAAGCTAAAAACGTAACCGTCCGTTATGACACAGCTATGGTGCTGGATGACGCCAGCCTTAAGGTTGAAAAAGGCGAATTGGTCGCGCTTGTCGGCCCCAACGGTGCCGGAAAGACCACCTTGCTCAGGGCTATGGCAGGATTGATAAAATGGGAGATAGAGGTCTCGAAGGGAACCAGACAGGCGGATATAACCTTTGATGGAACCATAGAATTTGAGGGCGAGAGGATTGAGAAACTGTCGGCATCTGAGATAGCTAAGAGAGGTCTGCTCCTTTGTCCCGAGCGAGGCAGACCATTCGTTGAAATGACGGTCAAGGATAACTTGCTGGCCGGCGCTTATCTGGTGAAGGACAAGAAGGAAGTTAATAGTAGCCTGGCCAAGGTCTATGAGCTGTTTCCCAGATTGAAAGAGCGAGCGAATCAAATATCAGGAACATTATCCGGCGGTGAACGGCAAATGCTGGCTATTGGTAGGTCATTGATGCGTCACCCCAAGTTCATGCTGATTGATGAACCATCAAGTGGGCTGGCGCCAAAATTAAAGCAGGATCTATTTAAACGTGTAGAAGAAATTTACCATGAACTGGGAGTTACTATTTTACTGGCTGAACAGGATGTTAGTTTCGCTTTTGACCTGTCGGTAAGAAATTACGTCATGTCCCGAGGACATATAATCGCCCACGGAACTGCTGCAGAGTTGCTCAAAGACGAAACTATTAGAAAGACGTATCTCGGCCTGTAGAATCTCTAGCTTTTTCTAGTATATTCTAAGCTTTTACTTATATAAGCATCCACTAGTATAGGTCAGCGCTGCAAGCTCTACAGGTATGACGCCATGACACATTGGTTAGCTTGCAACGAGGGCACTGTCTCTCAATCTTGTCTCGTATCCAGACGGCAATCCCTTCAGGCATGAAAAGAAGAATCAATATCACTATTGCGGCAAAGATCAACATTCGATATTCCGAGATAAAACGTAGCGACTCCGTCAGAGGATAAAGGATATAAACTCCCACCACCGCCCCATAAATACTAACGATACCACCGAAAACAGTCCATATTATGGCTTGGAACGACAACGTGAGGTCCAGCGTACCGGGACCGGCAATTCTGAGAAAGTGAGCATAAAAGCCGCCGGCAATTCCAGCAAAGAAGCCGCCCACAGCAAAGGCGAACAGTTTGTATCTTATTGTATTGATTCCACTGGCACGAGCTGTAATCTCATCCTCGCGTATGGCATGAAGAATAATCCCGGTCCTGACCAGGCCACTCTGGGCATCTGTAAGCTTCCACATTATGGATACCGAGACTAGCATGACCACTACCGATACATAGTAGTCAATTGTCCTGGAGTCAGAAATACGGTCAATACCAGAAATTCCTAACTCACCACCGGTAAACTGGGTATTTGCGAAAATGACCCCCAGAAGAATAAGAGGAAATGCCAGGGTTACCAGAGCCAGATAGGGTCCTCTCAGCCTTAACGCCGGCAAACACATGACAACGCCAGCTATTACCGCAGCAATGGCACCCAGCGGTATGGTTGCCCAGATTGGCCAGTGCGGGCCCAGAGGGGCTCCCCTGTTTAACATCGCTGTCGTATAGGCGGCCACCCCAAAGAAGAGGGCCTGACCGAAGTTCAGCTGGCCGGTATAGCCGGATATAAAATCCCAGCTTACGGCGAGAATAACGAACATATTGGTAAAAATCAGCATGCGCAATATATAAGGCTGTTGTGTAAATGCAGGAATGAGAAATAAGAGCACAAAGAAAATTAAAGCTATCAACCTGCCTGGAATGGCTATTATATCGCCCTGAAAATCTCTAAATAATCTACTTAGCAATTTACAATCTCTCCTCTTCGAAAACTACGCCAAATAGACCCTCAGGCCTTACAATAAGTACTATCACCATGACCAACAAGGCGAAGGCCCCTTTAAGAAAGGCACCGGTAGGCAGCAAGAAAACAACCAGAACCTCAACCAACGCCAGAATAAAAGCCCCGACAACGGCTCCCTTGACACTTCCCAAACCCCCCAACGTAATTATCGCCATGACCATAACGAATGGAGGCCATAGCATACCGGGTTCAAGGATCAAAGTTGGAGCCACCAGTACGCCAGCAACCGCCGCCAGCGCTGCGGCAATACCCATAACCGTGAACAGTATCGTGGAGACATTTATCCCCATTAGATTGGCAATTTCAGTGTCCTGAGCCGTAGCCCTGATGGCAATACCCAGTCTTGTCTTTGATAAAAGCGCCCATATAATGAGAAGAACAACCGCTGCTCCGACAAATACCAACATATTCTGGAAGGCAACTTTTACGCCGATTATTTCCCAGTATCCAGTCACAAAGGCTGGCGCTGAACGATATTGACCTGAAAAGGCAATAAGCATTAGCTGCTGAAAAACCATGGCTACAGCCAGGGTTATCAGCATTACGGTTACATGGTGCTCACGTACACGGTCGATGAACAGCTTGTATACCAGAAGCCCCAGCCCTGTAGTAATGCCTATAGACAAGATAATGGCCACAACCGGGCTCCAACCGAGTAATTCGGCGAAAGTAAATATACCGTAGGCTGCCAACATGTAAAACGCCGTATGTGATAGCTGCAGCACCCGGGCTACACCAAAGATCAGGGCAAAACCGAGAGCCAGGAGTGCATATACACTTCCCTTCACCAGAGTCTGAACTATAATTCCTTCAATCATATCTTATCTTACCTAACCTTTAATCTGACTTGCCTAACTTTACAGTACCAAACAAGCAAACCTTGAGGGAGACTGCAGACTGTAATCAGCCTGCAGTCTCCAGATCTGGCTTACCTTCTCTAAAATGTAACTATTCATCGCGCTATTTAGCGCGACTGTCTTTGAGACCCCGGGCTGTAAATAACCCGGGGTCTCCAGTCAAGCCTATTAAACCATTATTTGAATGTAAGGGTGTGCGCTATCTCCGAAGCTAGCTTCGCATCGTAAGGAGCAAACGCATCTATGGTAAATATATTTATACGAATCCGCTTGCCGTCTTTATCTGCATCGAGGCAGTAGGAAATTATGTCATACCCGGTCGCAGAAATATAGGCTGCCTGGTACGTGTAAGCTTTGGTACCGCCTGCCAGGGTTTCCTCTTTGATGTCAGATTTGACTTTAGGATCTACATTGCCCGACTTCTTGAACGTTGCAACAATCCAGTCGGCAGATTCAGGCGCATCCGCATCATAGGCAAGGATAGCTATGCCCGGAACAAAGCCGCTCACTCCGAATACAGCCAGGTACTCCGGAGTCGTCATGATCTCTGGGCGCGCTACCCAGTCCTTTGGGTATTGGATGGAGAAGCCATACGTGTCATTAGTATACGTCGCGGCTGGATACGAGGTTGGCCCAGCTGCTGGAGCTGCAGCCGGCGGCGTCGCAGGTGGAGTCGCCGCAGGTGGAGTCACAGGTGGAGTCGCCGCAGGTGGCGTAGCCGCAGGTGGAGTCGGTGGCGTCACCGGTTTAGCCGGTGCCTTGCATGCCGCTAAGGCCAGACCGAGAACAAGCAACATGACCATCAAGATTGTTACGAATTTGTATGTTTTATTTGACATGGTACCTCCTTAAAATATGATTAACCACCGCGCTATTTAGCGCGATTATCTTTGGAGACCCCAGGCCGCAAATAACCCGGGGTCTCCATATAAGCTGACTAACTACTATTTGAATGTTAAGGTGTGCGCTATCTCCGAAGCTAGCTTCGCATCGTAAGGAGCAAACGCATCTATGGTAAATACATTTACACGAATCCGCTTGCCGTCCTTATCTGCATCGAGGCAGTAAGAAATTATGTCATACCCTGTTGCAGAAATATAGGCTGCCTGGTACGTGTAAGCTTTGATACCGCCTGCCAGGGTTTCCTCTTTGATGTCAGATTTGACTTTAGGATCGGTATTGCCCGACTGCGTAAACGATGCAACAATCCAGTCCTTAGATTCTGCAGGCGCCGCATCATAGGCATACAGAACTACGCCTGGAACAAAGCCGCTCACTCCGAATGCAGCCTGGTGTTCAGGTTTCGTCACGAGCTCTGGGCGTGCTACCCAATCTTTAGGATACTGAATTGAGAAGCCGTACTTGTCGTTAGTATATGTCGCGGCTGGATACGAGGTCGGCCCAGCTGCTGCTGGAGCTGCTGCGGGTGCCGCAGGTGCCGCCGGAGCTGCTGGAGCCGCTGGAGCCGCTGGCTGCGTAGCTGCCTCGGCTTTTAACTTGTCGACTAACACCGGAGGTGTCTTCCACTTAGCGATGCCCTTATAATTTACTGCTTTCCAGGCCGGATCGGTGGCATAGGCCCCGTTCGGCCACACGCCTAACAATTGTCCATCCTGCCACTGGTTGGCTATGCCTGTGGAAAAGCCCGGGCCGTAGGTCACATCATGTGGATTGTTCAGCGGTGCATCCGCACCCGTAAAGACAAATCTTACAGCCACGGTGCCAGGCGCGTCTGTCTTTTCAAGTTCGGCAACCACGGCGTCGGAATCAAGAGTTCCCGCCCTGGTTATAGCACCTGTCAAGATATACATGGCGTCGTATGTGCCGGCATTATACGTAGGTGCCTGTCCAAACTTCGTCATAAATTCATCGAAGAACGGCTTGGTCATCGAGTTAACTTCTACGTTCTTAGCGTATGAACTTAGCCCCGTATCCCAGTTGCCGAAACCCTTGGTTGCATCCCAGAAGCCTAGAGCCTGGGCTTCAACGTTAATGCCTACGGAAGCCGCCGGGACTTTCAACTCACCCCATGACCTGGCATAGGGTATACCCAGTGGGCCGGAGATAATAGGGCAGATGATGTCGGTATTAGCCGCTTCCATAGCTGTCATTTCGGCTGTAAGCTCGGTGGCTGTAGGCGAAGGTCTCCATGTGCCGGAGACTTCCATTCCCAGCTTCGAAGGAACCCAACCCTTCATAATGTTCACCATAGAGTCCGCCCACTGAGCTCCTTCAGCACATATAGCAACCTTCAATTTTCTGTTTATGCCGGTATCCTCTTTTATTATGGCTCCGGCCATTTCTAACTCGTATATCGTGTTTTGGACCAGATAGGTGGAACAGAATGGGGTAACCCTGAAAAAGTACTTGTAGCGGTCATAATTCGTTTTTACCGGTGTATTCAGTGCCAATGTAGCGGCGCCGCAATCCAAGAAAATCGTCTTGTTATCCATGGCGATTTCCTGCATGGGGAACACACCTTCAGTCCTGAAGCCTCCCATGACAAATTGTGCCTTATCTACCGTTATCAACTTTTCCATCGCAGCCGCAGCATCGGTAGTGCTGTTTATCTCATTGGAGTCTGATTGAATCAGCTGAATCTGGTATGTTTCGGCGCCGACCTTTACTCCACCTGCCGCATTGATTTTTTCAGCGGCCATTTGAGCGCCCCACCAGTTATGCTCGCCCTGTATATATTGCATCGGCCCGATGACGCCGATTTTTATCGTGTTCCCTGCGGGGGCACCCCCTTTACAGGCAGGAATAACCAAGGCTACGAGCAAAAGACACGTAAACAATAAGAATAGAACTTTTTTCACTTAGCCATTAACCTCCTAAAACATTTCCCTCTAAAGGATCTCTCTACTAGCAAACACTCATCGACCGTTGTTTGCCCCAGTATGCTAAACCTTACTCACTCGATACTACCACCCCCTTCCACTAAGATTTGTTTTTTTATCATTTGGCCAGTTTATGACATATTCAATACAAATGCAATCGGAGGTATAAAAATTATTATACCACAGTATGTCAATAGCATCAGACCACAGACCGATTTAACGCATATCCTTTTCATCATTCTAGCTTATGTGGCTACAATTTACATATACATTCCGGAGGATACGTTCAGTACCTGGCCGGTGATAAAGGCAGCATCGTCCGAAGCTAAAAACAGAACCGGCTTGGCGGCATCTTCAGGCGTCATCGGCTTAATCTGCAGCAGAACCATATCCCTTACCTTCTTAGGTATGCCCACCAGCTCGCCACCCACTTCTTCTTGCTGCGACTCTTTCTCTTTGGTCAGCCGCGTGTCAACGAACCCAAAGGCGACGACGTTGCAGGTAATACCAAATCTCCCCCACTCTCTGGCCACAGTTTTGGTTAGTCCAATCAGGCCAGACTTAGCCGCCGCGTAGTTAATTTGCCCCACGTTTCCCATCAGGCCGGCCACGGAGGCTACATTTATTATCCTACCATTGTGCTCACTCTTCATCATGTACTTTGAAGCTGCCCTGATACAGTTGAACGTCCCTTTAAGGCTAATATCAACCGCCAGGTCCCATTGGGCATCGGTCATTTTATGAATCAAAGCGTCTCTGGTAAGCCCGGCGTTGTTCACCAGAATATCTATTTTCCCGAATTTCTCAGCTGCCATATCCATTATCTTCTGGCAATCTTCCGGTTTAGTTACATTACCAGCACCAGCCTCAGCCTTACCGCCAGCCGCCCTTATCTCATTTACTACTTCCTTCAGCGGTGCTTCGTCAATGTCACTGACTAGAACGGCAGCACCCTCCTTGGCAAACAATATGGCGTCAGCTCTGCCTATGCCACGAGCCGCCCCGGTGATAACAGCCGCTTTTCCATCCAGTTTTCCCATCCGTCGTCTCCTTATTATTATATTTTTGTTACAGAAACCACCGGCCCCACCTTGGTGTTCCGGAAGATGGCTTCACAAGCACTTGTTTGTTAATTAAAACCTTTTATTTCTTGCTTCTCCTTGGCAGGGCTACCAATGCTGCACCAGGTGTCGTTTTCTCACCCTTGCCGTTCTCTACCCAAATGGCGCACTCAACAAGATGTTCGCCGCCTGCCTCATATTTCTGAGCCACCTTGCCCTTGCACCACCACGTTTCACCGTCATTTGCCTCTTCAATTGTTTTCATCTTGCGAGGATAGTCCATGCCGCGGTACTGGCAGGATAGCTTCTTCAGTACTCCCTGTTCTCCAATCCAGTCAGTCATGAGCTCGCCCAACCAGGCCCGTTTAAGAGCACCATGAACAATAGGTGCACCCACACCAATAGCTTTAGCAAAATCATCCTCATAATGCAATGGGTTAAAATCCCCCGAGGCCCCTGCCCACTGGACCAGCATGCGTGTCGTGGCAATTTTAGCTAACGGAGTTATATCAGTGCCTGCTTCAACGTCTTCATAATAAAGTTGCTTTGTCATGTTTCCTCCTCAATTGGGGGAAATGGTCTCAGTACAGTTTAAAACTGTATCATCGTCGACCAACCCTTCAGCGCTACATTTCCATTCTGATTCAGGAAAGTTGTTTCAATTTTAGTAAACATCGTTTTGCCCATCTTAGTATCTCTCTCAGTAATATTGACAACCTTGACTGTGGCAACCAGCGTATCGCCGGCACCAACCGGCTCCAGGAACTCATATTCAACTCCACCGTCAAGCAATCGAGGCGGTGCTCCAGCCTTAATCAATGAATCAACTAAATTAAAGACAGAAAACCCGGCTTTGACCGGCCAGCCGGTGAAACCCGGGGGACAAATTATTCTGCCGTATTTACTTTTATTGGCATAGTCAGCATCGTTAAAAAGAGGGTTCGTGTCACCTATAGCCTGAGCATATCTTTGTATCGCTCCTTCTTCAATCTTGAAGATGACTGGCTCCCACGACACACCTATCATTTTCTTTAATTCGTCAGTAATCAAGGAGCCTTCAGCCATAGCTTGCCTCCATAAAGTTCATTATTTTTCAAGTTACAGTCCCACGATGGCGACACTAACGATGTTCATGGCCGGAAAGCCACCCATATTGTGAGTCAGTCCCAACTTGGGGTTCTTTAATTGTCGCTCCGGCAACTGGGCCTTGCCCTGCAGCTGCTTATACATCTCATACATCATCCGCAGACCTGAGGCACCGATAGGATGCCCGAAACATTTCAATCCGCCATCAGGCTGAATAGGCTGCTCACCATCCAGGTTGAAACGTCCAGCCTCGATATCTTCTTTAACCTTTCCTCGGGGACTGAATTGCAAATCTTCCATAGTTACCGCTTCAGTTATAGAGAAGCAGTCATGTACTTCAGCCATGCTAATCTCTTTACGCGGGTTTTTGACTCCGGCCTCCTTATATGCCAGGACCCCGGCACGCAGGCCGGTCTCAACATGCGCGCCATCCCATTTGGTATACATAAGTTCCTCGCCCGAACTTAAGGCAATCTGTAGAGATTTGATATATACTGGGTCAGGCCTGAACTTCTTAGCCATCTCTGCAGTGGTTACAATAGCTGCTGCTGAACCATCGCTAACGCCGCAGCAATCGAAAAGCCCCAGCGGCCAGGCAATAATAGGCGCATTTATCACTTGCTCTACAGTTATTTCACGTCGCAGATGCGCCTTGGGGTTCAAAGAACCGTTATGATGGCTTTTAGCTGACACCCTGGCCAGCATCTTTTTGCCTTCTTCGGGGCTGAGGCCGTACACTGCAAAATACCTGGTAGCCATCATGGCAAAGCTTCCCGGCGCAGTTATTTTAGGCATTATAAGTGCATTCCTGGAACCCATAAGGCCCGGACCACCGGGAAGGCCGCCGTACCCGGTATCCTTTAGTTTTTCCACACCTAAAGCTAAAGCGATATCATATGCTCCCGAAGCCACTCCATAACAGGCCCCTCTGAGAGCTTCCGTGCCAGTAGCACAAAAGTTTTCTACTCTGGTAACAGGAATAAAGGGCAACTTCAGCGCTAATGCCATAGAGGTAGCCCCTTTGCCCACACTCTGTTCCTCAAAATGTACGCCAAACCAGGCTGCCTGAATATCCTTCTTCTCTATACCAGCATCCTCAATACATTCTTGAAATGAATCGACCATCAGGTCTTCAGCGCCTTTATCCCATAATTCACCGAATTTTGTACAACCCATGCCGATGATAGCTACTTTGTCTTTAATACCTTCTGCCATTTTCGTATCCTCCGTACAAGTTTGTCTCGTCTTTTAGGCACGCACTGGCATTGCTTTCCAGGAATAGCCATAAACACCGCCGCTTTCATCAACATATCTCCGACGGAAGGTCATCTCCACAGGCATGCCTACTTTAGTCGAATCGAGGTCGCAATCGGTAATATCAAACCAGAACCTTCCTCCCCCATCAAAATCTACGAATCCATAAATCGCCGGTGGGTCAATGCTGGCCGCCAAATTGTCACCTGTGTAAGTAAACAGCACACCCTTTTTATCAGAAAAACGATAGCCTTCCATTTGATCCACAGCTCCGCAATCGGGATTAACGCATATTCTTTGCGGTGGATACTGCGGTGTTCCACAACGCTTACATTTTGAGCCGCATAGAGCTAAAACGGTTTTCCGTTCCCTGAACAGTGTAGACATCGGGGTGCGAAAGCCTATTTCACCACGCATTCCTAACTCAACAGGAGTCAGATTGCGAAAAGCAAGGTATTTCTCGTAACTGGCTAGCTCTTTTTTCGTCTCCAAATTCTTCTTGACGCCGCGCCTTTTACCCATCTTTTTTATGTTTTCAGTTACCTGGAAGAACATGGCATCGCTGCCATTTCCGAAGCTGGCAATCATTATCTTATCCCCTGGCTTGGCATCTTCCAGTGCTGCCACCAGCATCATCAGTGGCGAAGCCGAACCAGTGTCACCTACTTTATCTAGCAGTGAACCCTGAATCTGGCCAGGGTCGGCACCCAATCGCTTGACTATGGCAGCGTGTTCTCTAGGATAAAGGTCAGGAAATGCAATTTTTCTGAAGTCAGTAATAGCTAAATTGTACTTTTTCAGCAGGCCAGAAATAGTCTCAGGTATTATCTTAGTGTAGCCAGCATCACGTATAAACCTGTCTTCCCAGGCATGTTCAAATTTTTCACTGGTTGCTTTCCAGCGGTCAGGAAAATC
Source organism: Dehalococcoidia bacterium (assembly GCA_049694415.1). Classification (GTDB taxonomy): domain Bacteria; phylum Chloroflexota; class Dehalococcoidia; order GIF9; family UBA5629; genus 9FT-COMBO-48-23. The sequence goes on along the minus strand of JBAVQV010000096.1, from coordinate 49,548 downwards.
GTAAGATACAGAAAAGTGACCTTCGAGTGTAGCAATCACATCATCACCGCCCATGAGGACAGCGACAGCGGCATCGCCATATAAATGCTCTTGTGAGCTACCTGGCTTACTTACACGGCAATCAGAGGCGCAGACCAGGACATTGGTTGATGTCCCGGCCTTCACGGCATCAAAGGCAGAAAGAAGGGCACTTGTACCCGACTTGGTAGAGCCCAGGAAATCGGCGGTTCTTATATTATTTTCCAGGTCAAGCGCAGCAGCCACTATTCCTGAGTTCTGCCTAAGCATATATGGCTGGCTGGTAGTTGCCAGATACAGTCCGTCTATCTCCTCTCTTTTCATGCCGTTCAAACAATCAACGCCGGCAGCCACTGCCATACTAAGAGTATCCTCGTCATGGTTGGCAATTGCATTCTCTCCCGGCGGCGGAAAAGTACCAAGGAACCCTACAGCAGTAAAGATTGTATTGTGATTTATCCGATACCTTGGGATATAAGCGCCGTATGATTTAACACCTACCATTGATTTAACCTCCTAATTGCGACTTTTTAAATGGAAAAACGGCAAGCGTAGACTATCACAGCCTGCGTCATCAGTCAAACTTTTGCAGCTACGGACATATTGAGTAGGAATAAATTCCTATTTGTTTCCTGGGACTTGACGTCTAAAAGTGGCAAGTGTACTATCCTATCAATCTTCAGGATAATTAGAATCTGTTGCAACTGAAAATTATAATGTCTGGGAAAGGGGAATGATGAATATTGGTAAACTCATCGAGGACAATGTTAAAAGGTTCGGTGAATATGAGAGTATCTACTTCGAAGGGAAATGGTATACCAATGCAGAGGTAAATCGTACCGCCAATCAACTAGGCAACGCATTAAAGGGACTTGGAATCGGTAAAGGGGACCGAGTAGCAGTGCAGATGCCAAACAGCCCGCCAGTATTTTCGGCTTTCCCAGCCATATATAAGATAGGTGGCATAGTAGTGCCTTTAAGTCCGTTGCTGCGCTCCGACCAAGCCTCTTATATATACCGTGACTGTGGAGCCAAAGCTTTACTTACTAGCTCAGATTATCTAGGATGGATTCTAGAGGCACAGAAACAGGCTCCCGACTTGAAATATATCATCTTAACCGACAAGGATGGCATTCCAGGTACTGTCTCATACCGTGAACTGATGTTAGATAGCTCAAGCGAACTAGTACTAGAAGAAACTGACAACAATGATGTTGCCGCCTTAATATATACTGCTGGCACTACAGGTCAGCCTAAAGGAGTAATGCATACCCACTATTCCCTATACATCAATGCCCTGTCGTTCTATGAATATGTCCTTATCAATCTACCACTGACTTTGCGCCAAACAAGCAATTCCATAGACCCCAAGACGCTTGAATCCATCGAAACATCCCTGGCTGTTACCGGCACAAGTCGGACCACGGTCAGCCTGGGAGTGCTGCCTCTGTCTCACTCGTATGGCATTGCATTCAGTATTATGGGTTCCTTCGTGGGTGGAAAGGCTGTCGTACTTAGGTGGTGGAATGTCGAGGAAGCTCTGAAGGCGATTCAATCATTTCGGATTTTACACATGGCTGCAGTGCCCACTATGTATATACAAATACTGGACTTCCCTGACCTGGATAAATACGATCTAAGTTCACTTCAAGCCTGCAATTCTGGGGGAGCTGCTCTTCCCGTAGAAATTGCTGTGAGATGGAAACAAAAGACGGGAGTGGATATAAGAGAAGGCTGGGGGCTAACCGAGTCAGGTGCTACTACTACGGGACAACCGGTTGATCTCCCGCCTAAATACGGTTCCATCGGCAAGAATTTATTAAGATGCAACGTTATTAAAGTCTTTGACGACAACGGTCACGAGCTACCGCCAGGACAACAAGGCGAAATCGTTGTCAAAGGCCCCACTTTGATGAAAGGCTACTGGAATCTGCCTGAAGATACGGCACAGGCCATCAAGAATGGCTGGCTATATACCGGCGACATCGGCTATATGGATGAAGACGGCTATCTATATATAACCGATCGGAAGAAGGATATCATCATACGAGGAGGAGAAAACGTATCGCCGCGAGAAGTAGAAGAAGTGCTTTACCAGAATCCAAAGGTTGCCGAGGCCGGTGTTGTCGGCATACCTGATAAGACCTATGGCGAAGAAATAAAGGCTTTCGTAGTACTTAAGATACAGGAGCAAGCCAGTGAAGAAGAGATAATCGCCTTCTGCAAAGAATGCCTGCCCACGTTTAAAATACCAAAAAGAGTACAATTTATAGAATCACTGCCCAAAAACCTTTTGGGCAAATTACTGAGAGCTGAACTACGTAAGTTGGGTTGATTCCTGCTCAAATAAGGTAACTGACAATGCCTTGATTAAATGAATCGGGGTTCCGAAATTCTGCTTACAAATAAATAATGCGACCCCGATGGGATTCGAACCCACGATCTCCACCGTGACAGGGTGGCATGTTAGTCCGCTACACCACGGGGCCGTGCTAAGAAAAACCCAACTGGCAAAAGTCTATCAATATGATGTTTGTAATGTCAAGCCAACTATCGCGCTAATCGAGCGATAACCACATTGTAAGTTTTGACATTCCAGGGATTTCGATTTGATTTTTCCTTCCCAGCAATATAAACTACTTTTTTTAACGGTAAAATCTTGAGGAAGGGTAAAAATTGGCACATTCCAAAGTTTTACTTGCATTCTTAGCCATAATTATTGTCCTCCCGTTCATATTTATAGCCTCCCCTGTTCCTGTTCATGCTTCTAATATTTCCATAGGGCCTGCATCGGGCACCATAAGCACATCCATACATATAAATGGTAATGGATTCTCCGGCCGGCTAGCTACCATCTACTGGGATAACCAAATCATACTTAGCAAGGTACCTATATCTGAAACTGGTGAGTTGGCATTCGATTTGCAGGTACCACCAGCCTGTAAGGGCATCCACACTATCAAAATTACCGATGACAGCAATTGGACTAGCAGCACCGCATCAGCTACATTCACTGTGTTACCCGGAATAACAATATTTCCACGTATTGGTTGGCCATACACATCAATTACGGTCACTGGTAACGGCTTCGCTTGTTTTGAAAAAGATATTAAAGTAACGTGGGATAAAACCGTCCTCCCGATTTCTGCCGCTGCCAATCATCTCGGCATATGGAGTGTCAATTTTGATGCCCCTGATCCAGTGAAAGGTGAATACTATATCGGAGCATTCAGCAGTTCGACTAATGTATCCGAAATCGGTGAACACAAATTCATTGTAGGCCCATTTGCCAAGATGCAACCAAGCTCTGGTCCAGTAGGAACAGAGATCACAGTAGAGGGATTTGGCTTTCGGACTAGCGAGGACGGGATCACTTTTACATGGGATAATCAAATAATCCTGTGTAATTTAATAGCCGGGACAGACGGAGTCTTGAATGCCACATTGAATATTCCCCCTACCACTCAAGGACATCACCTGCTTGGCCTCTTTGGTAGCGATTTTACACCTAAAGGAATTATTCCTGATATGGATTTTAATGTGGTGCCAAATATCCAGTTACAGCCGCCTTCAGGAAACAAGGGGACAAGGGTAACTGTTAATGGAACAGGCTTCAACCAGGATGAAGCAATAACCTTAAGCTTTGAAGGAACTAGCCTCAACGCAAATATTGTTGCCGACGATAAAGGTAGCTTCAGTATCAATTTTGAGGCTCCCCAAAGTGCCGTCAAAGAAAACAAAGTAAAAGCTACAGGAACAGCTAGCAATTCGGCAGAGACTCTTTTCATCATCGACAAAGTCACACCTCCCGCGCCATCGCTAGTATCCCCCACACAGGGAGCTGAATTAGAGGTCTTTGATTCAGTTGGTGACGTATTTCTTGGGACAACTAAGCAGCTAATAAGAATCATTTCCTTTCGAAACTCTGAGCAACGAAAACTTGGACCATCCGATATTAAATTTGATTGGTCGGATATTAAGGTCCAAGGTAAAACAACGTATACCTTAGAGATTGCTAATGGTAATGACTTTTTATCACCGGCCGTCTTAAAGAAAGAGTTAGTAGACTCAGAGTATACTTTATCCAGAGACGACATCTTAACTATAGGCAGCTATACCTGGCGGGTAATGGCGGTGGATGACATCGGCAACGAAGGGCTGTGGTCAGATGCTGACGAATTTGAAGTAATACCCATGTCTAATCAAGTCCTTATTATGTCACTGGTTATTCCGTTAGTGTTTATCGGCGCGATGGTGGGCTTGGCAACAATAACCTGGCGGCGGTATAAAGCAAGAAGCTAGCCAAGCAATGGTTTTGCCAAAATTTACTTGTTTCTCAACGTCAATATATGATATATTGAATACTGGTTTTAGCTAACCGCTAGGGGTGCCCAGAAAAATAAAACAGGCTGAGACTCCGTTATTACGGAGAACCGTCAGAACCTGACCTTGGTAATGCAAGCGTAGGGAAGCGGTAAATCGAACCAAGGGTTTAGTAGTGGTTACTAAAGCTCTTGGTTTTTTTTCTTTAGGAGATAATATGGGGCAATTAGAGTTGGCAAACCGGGGTGTATTATCACCCCAAATGAAACATGTAGCTGAGCAGGAAAGCGTAAGCCCTGAAATTGTCGGGCAATACGTGGCTGAAGGTAAAATCGTGATCCCGTCCAACACTTATCACACTAGCTTGGTTCCCCGGGGCATTGGTGAAGAACTTTCAGTTAAGGTCAATGCCAATATCGGCACTTCGTCAGAGTATGGCAACATGGATAGTGAGCTGGAAAAGCTCCTTACTGCTATACGCTTCGGTGCTGATGCAGTTATGGATCTGAGTACCGGGGGCGACATCTCAGCCATCCGTCATGCTATCATAGCTGCTAGCACTTTACCTGTTGGCACCGTACCTATATACCAAACAGGGATTGAAGCCATTGAGAGACATGGTGCAATTGTAAACATGACTGTAGACGAAATCTTCTCTGTTATTGAGCAACAGGCAAAGGATGGCGTCGACTTTATGACTGTACATTGCGGCGTCACTCGAGCTGCCATAGCCCGATTAAAACATCAAAAAAGATTAACCGATGTTGTCTCCCGTGGAGGAGCATTTCTTATCGGTTGGATGTTATACAACGACCGCGAGAATCCGTTGTACGAATACTTTGACCGTCTATTAGATATAGCCTGCAAATTTGACGTAACTTTGAGTCTGGGTGATGGTATGCGTCCGGGTAGCATAGCTGATGCCACCGACCGGGCTCAAGTTGAAGAGCTAATTACTCTTGGCGAACTCGTAGAGCGAGCTAGAGAGGCTGGCGTGCAAACAATGGTAGAGGGACCAGGACACCTGCCGCTAAATCAAATTGCCGCTAATGTTCAGTTAGAAAAGAGCCTGTGTCACAGCGCTCCGTTTTATGTTCTCGGCCCTCTAGTAACCGACATCGGTGCCGGTTATGACCACATTACAGCTGCTATCGGCGGCGCCATTGCTGCTGCCTCAGGAGCCGATTTTCTATGTTATGTCACACCTACAGAACATCTTTCACTGCCCGATGTTGAAGATGTGAAAATCGGTATAATAGCTTCGCGTATTGCAGCCCACGCTGCCGACATCGTTAGAGGCACAAAACGAGCCAGTGAATGGGATAGAAAAATGTCAATGGCTAGAAAGAACCTCGATTGGGAATTGCAGGCTGAGCTATCTTTAGACCCTGAAAAAGTTAAATCAGTTCATAATAAATATAGTAGTGGCGGGCCAGCTTGTAGTATGTGCGGCAAATACTGCGCTATGGCATTGGTAGAGAAATACTTAGGAATTTCTACGATTAAATGTTGACTTAACGAACACAACTCACGATGAAGGCAGAAATAATCTCGATTGGCACCGAGCTTCTTTTGGGGGATATCACTGATACAAATTCCGCTTATCTCGCAAGCCAACTACCTTTGCTTGGTCTTGATCTCAACTTTATATCCATGGTGGGTGACAACCAGAACAGGCTAATCGATACCCTGAGGCAGGCATGGCAAAGATCGGATATCATTATCACCACCGGCGGTTTAGGGCCGACTCAGGATGATATCACTCGAGAAGCAATCGCGGAGTTCCTCGGAGAAAAACTTACCGTTGACTACGCTCTTGTACAGAAATTCGAAGAGCTATTCAAATATTTCAAGAGAGAAATGCCGCCAAGCAATATCAAGCAGGCTACAGTAATCCCCTCAGCAGAAATTGTCCCGAACCCCAGAGGCACTGCACCGGGCTGGTGGGTGGAACGCGATAGTCGAATAATTATTACCATGCCTGGCCCGCCGCGCGAGATGGAATTGATGTGGACGAAAGAAATAATGCCCAGGTTGCAGCAGAGGTCATCCGGCGCTGTTATTGTCTCCAAAACGCTAAAGACCTTCGGCCTAACCGAAGCAGAGGTAGACGAGAGAGCAGGCCCGTTTCTTCCCTCTACAAATCCGACACTGGCTACGTATGCTAAAATTGATGGCATTTACCTTCGCATCACGGCTAAGGCACAGACCGAAGGCAAAGCACAAAAGCTTATCAACCAACGAGAAGGTGACATTAGAGCAATTTTAAATGATTATGTCTGGGGGGTGGACTCTGAAACTCTGGAGAGCATCGTTGGAAATTTGCTTGCGATTAAAAAGCTGAGCCTGGCTACTATGGAGTCTTATACTGGTGGTTCTTTAGCTAATATTATCACCAATGTTCCAGGTAGCTCGAAATATTTTGCGGGAGGACTGGTTGCTTATAGCGAAGCGTCGAGGGCAGCTTTCGGCCTTGACCCTGAATGTATATCTCGATATGGAACTATAAGCATCGAAACTTGTGAGGCTATGGCTATAATGGCCAGAGAAAAGCTCAGTACATCTATTGGTGTCGGCCTCACGGGGGTAATGGGACCTGCTGAAATTGAGGGGCAGTCTATCGGTACCATTTTTGTTAGCCTCGATGACGGGCGGCGCAGGCAGAGTTTTGCGAAAAACTACCCTGGTAACCGCCTGCAAATAAAGCAAAGAGCGGTTACAGCAGCACTTTTCGAGCTAAGGAGAATTTTGCTTTAGGGGGAACCATGCATCTGACTATTGATGGCTACGGAGACAATCCAAGATTAATGCAGGATCAGCAATTTATCTATCAACTGCTGGACTCATATCCTGCCCGGATTGCTATGACAAAGATTTCATCTCCGCACGTTTTCAAATACATCGGCTCTAAACCTGAAGAGTGGGGAATATCTGGATTCGTTTTTATCGCCGAAAGCCATATCAGCATTCATACTTTCGTCGAACGTTGTTACGTAAATATAGACGTTTTCTCCTGCAAGGATTTCAATGCCGAGCAGGTCGTGAAGGACTTTAAAGACAAATTTCAACTAACTAGATTATCAAGTCGCCTTATCAACCGTGATTGGCAGATATCTGAACTTCCAGAAGTCGCTGATACAGCTCAACTCCACTCAGTTTGAGATATGGAAAACATAGAAGACCTGCTCTCCCCCGGGCATAACTTCGCCGGATTGTCATCCCCTTACTCTGACTTGCAAACTGCCAGAGTAGTGATTTTGCCAGTGCCTTATGACGGCACCACGGAATGGCATAGCGGCGCCCGTGAAGGACCGCAGGCTATTATTAACGCTTCACAATATTTAGAACTTTATGATATTGAACTAAATCGCGAGATATACAAAGTCGGAATTCATACTTTACCCGCAGTCCAACCCTTGTTAAATAGCCCAGAAAAGATGATTGAACGAGTTTATCGCATAACTGGTGCACTGATAAAACAAGGGAAATTCCCTGTAATGTTTGGCGGTGAGCACTCCCTTAGCCTCGGCATGGTTCAAGCCTTGAAAGAAAAATTTCGAAGTGCCTGCGTGCTACAGCTAGATGCGCATGCTGACCTCCGAGATGAATATTTAGGAACCAAATATAGCCATGCCTGTGTAATGCGCCGCATTCATGAACTCTGCCCTATTGTGCAAGTTGGAGTACGTAGCTTAAGTTGGGAGGAGCAGCAGTTTTTAACCCAAAATAAAATGCATCCCTTCTATATCACAACATCGAGTTCAGATTTAGCTCCGACTGAGCACATAATAACCTCACTAAGCGACAATGTGTATGTATCAATCGATTTAGATGTCTTTGACCTTTCAGTTATGCCAGCAGTGGGCACTCCCGAACCAGGCGGCATGCAATGGCACGAAGTCCTGAATTTATTGAGGTATGTAACCCGTCATAAGCATGTTATTGGTTTCGACCTGGTGGAATTGTGCCCCAAGGATGACACTGATTCCTGCGCTTTTCTCGCAGCTAAACTAGCCTATAAGTTTATTGGCTACGCTATATCATCATAGCTAAAAATCAGATCCCTGAATTCCCACTATATTTGACATAGCCCGTCTTTCTGTTCTATTATTAAGTCCGGCTCAGAGCAAAGGGATGGCCTCAAAAAACACGCCTGATTCGGCTCTATCTGATTATAGTCTAGGAGAGGCTGCCACTCAGTTTCTTCTAACATTGTCCTCAGACGAAAGGCTAAAAGCCCAACAAGAAGTATACAAATTTGTACGTTGGTACGGAGAAAAACGCCCGTTAATCGGGCTAACCATCCCAGAAGTCGCCAATTATGCTGAGCAGATCACCTCATCGACGACTGAGGTAGCTGAGAAATTAGGCACAATTAAAAACTTTCTTACTTACACCCACAAGCAAAGCATGACCAAGAAGAACTTGGCTGTACATCTCAAGGGCAAGAAAACGCCACCCAAATCAACCTCATCTTTAAAACGACGTTCTCACCGGAAAGTATTGCTGACTAGCCAAGGTTACACAGATTTACAGGATGAGCTTAACAGTCTTAAAAACGAGCGCCCACGCATAGTTGAGGAACTCAAGAAAGCGGCATCAGATAAAGATTTCCGCGAAAATGCACCTCTAGAAGCAGCCAGGGAACATCAAGGCCAGATAGAGGCACGTATTAAACAACTGGAATCGACTCTGAAAATGGCAAGTTTAGTGGACGAGCAACAAGCCGGTGGCCGAGAAATATGTTTTGGCGATACAGCGGTGCTGCGGGACATAGCTTTAGGAGAACAGGTACGCTATACGCTTGTTGATATTAGTGAAGCTAATGCAATGGAAGGCAAAATCTCTGTTGCCTCACCTATGGGTCAGGCCTTGCTCGGATGTACAAAAGGGCAAAATGTCGAGGTCAGGGCACCGGCTGGTATCCTGCATTACCGGATTGAGGAAATTCATCACCGGTCAACTTAGATTAGTAAGATATTAGAGGCTTTCCAAACGAGGAATTCTATATTATAATAAACGGGCATAATCGAGGGTTGAGCTTAGAAGGTTTTTCCGAGAGCAATCAATACATTTGCCCATGCGAAGGTTGTCGGCAATCTTCGGAAGTTTGAAACTAAATAAATTAAATTGGGATGGATTAGAAACCTACGCTGGCGCTTGACTAGTGGTAAATGGTTTGACACCAACTCTTGTCAGCGGCGCTTTCATAGGAATTTAACATTTAAAGGAGGCACGCATGGATTTTGAACTAACACAGGAGGAAAAGGCACACAGAAAGGAGTATTTCGAGGTTTGTAAGGAGCTTGAGAAAAAAAGGCCACCAAGTTTTGTAGGATTGGAGGCTGTGTTTGAGATTGATGAATGCTGGGAATTCCATCTTCACTGTGCCAAGGAATTCGCTAAAAGGGGATGGCTTGCTTTAGCTTGGCCTCCGGAATACGGTGGCAGTGGCACCATGATGGATAAAGTCCTCTTCGCCGAGGCAAGAGGATACCACGGAATTGCTGGGGTTGACATCTTTGGTGTGCAAATGCTCGCCCCTACCCTTCTACAGGCCGCAAGCGATGCAATAAAAAAAGAATTTCTGCCGCCAATTTCACGAGGAGAGGTTATGTGGTGCGAGCTGTGGAGCGAACCGAATGCAGGCTCAGACCTGGCCACTCTGGCAACCACCGCAATAAAAAAGGGTGATGAATACATTATAAATGGCCAGAAAACCTGGAATACAGGTGCTCACCGGGCTGATTGGGGATTTGGAGTATTCAAGACTGACCCGTCTGCTAAAAAACACCACAATATCACCTTCATCTTACTCGACATGAAAACACCTGGAATAACAGTACGACCCATTCCATACATTGATGGCGATGCCCCGTTCGCTGAAGTTTATTTCGATGATGTTCATGTGCCGGCCAAAAACGTCGTAGGCCAGGAAAACGAGGGCTGGGCTATAGTCAATCTCTTAGCCGGCTTCGAGAGGTCGGGAATGGGGGAAATCATGGGCATGTACCGCGAGTTGGAAGAACTGGTGCAATACTGCAATGAGACTAAGCGGAACGGTCAACCTTTAGCCAGAGACCCATTAATACGCAACCGAGTGGCACAGCTAGCCTGTGAACTGGAAGCAGCCAAAGCCATCGCCTACCGAATAGCTGACTTGCAAAATAGGAACGAGATGGCCCTGATGGATGCGTCAGCTGCGAAGATATTCTACAGCGAGCTAGGCGAGCGTTTTGCTTTCGTTGCCACTGACATCGCAGGTCCATACGGCCAGGTTAAAAACTCCCGATGGGCTCCAATGCATGGAGCCTGGGAGAAAGCATTCCAAGAGTGTTTCGTAACCATTATCTCCATGGGTACAAACGAGATACAAAGGAATATCATTGCCTGGTATGGTCTCGGCTTGCCCCGGATGAAATAAATTAAGTTTAGATAGGAGGAATCATGGACCTTAGATTTACTGAAGCACAAGAGATATTGAGGAAAATGGCACGGGACTTCCTCGCCACGGAATGCCCAAAAACTCTGGTAAGAGAGCTTGAAAAAAGTGAGAAGGGATATTCCCCCGAACTCTGGAAGAAAATTGCCGAGCTTGGATGGATGGGGTTAGTTATACCTGAAGAATACGAGGGTATGGGTTATACCTTCCAGGATTTGACAGTCCTGTTAGAGGAGGCAGGCAGAAATATCCTTCCCGGACCGCTAATCCCTACGGTAATAAGTACCTTCCCTATCCTCGAGGCCGGGACTGAGGAGCAAAAGAAGGAGTTCCTGCCCAAAATAGCTCGAGGAGAACTAATCATTACTACGGCCCTCCTCGAAGCTGAAGGGACATTCGATGCTTCTGGAATTTCCATCAAAGCAACGCCTAAAGGGGACGACTTCATAATAAATGGCACAAAGCTCTTCGTTGAGATGGCCCATGTTGCCAATTATATCGTCTGTGTTACCCGAACCAAAGATGGAGCTTCTCCTGAGAAAGGAATCACACTGTTTTTAGTGGACTTCAAGACGCCTGGAATACGCTGCGAAGTAATACCAACCATAGGCGCAGATAAGCTATGCGAGGTGCGCTTTGACAACGTTACTGTACCCAAGAAAAACATGCTTGGTAAAATAGACGCAGGATGGCCGCTGGCGGAAATGATGTTACGCAAAGGAGCTATCGCTAAGTGCGCAGAGTCCGTCGGTGCCATGCAAACTTGCGTCGAAATGACTGTTGCTTACTCAAAAGAAAGGGTTCAGTACGAAAGACCTATCGGAGCCTTCCAGGCACTTCAGCACATAATGGCTAATATGTGGACATCTATGGAAACCGGCCGTTATTTAGTCTATCAGGCTGCCTGGATGGAATCAGAAGGGCAGCCCTGTGCCAAAGAAGCCTCCTTAGCGAAGGCTTATATTAACGAGGTTTATAAGGATGTGGGACAATGGGCAATAAGATTACACGGCGGTATTGCCACCAGCTATGACCACGATATACCGCTTTATTACCGAAGGTCAAAAGCCGCAGACACTTCTTTCGGCAGCACTGACTTCCACAGAGAGTTGGTAGCCCAGCAAATTGGGTTAATCTAAGCGTATTTAGGCGTAAAGGTCACTCCACTTAGCCCCTCTTATCTAGAGGGGCTAAGTCTTTGTCTTAACACTGAAAGGTTTTGATATATCTGCTAAAGCATCCTGGGCAACTGAACCGACTCATTTGGGTTACTAGGCCACCTTAATTTTATAAGTGAACATCCCTTTCAGTTCAATTGCCTCAGAAATCACCTTATGTTATACTGATGGGCGGCCTTGGGAAAGAAATCCTATTTAAGTCACAAAAAACTTCGTGATAGGTGTTTAATATGATTAGGAGGTTACAATTTGGCGGAGTCTATCTCAGTTAAACAGCTACTGGAAGCCGGGGCTCATTTCGGCCACCTTACCGGCCACTGGCATCCACGTATGAAAAGTTATATTTTCACACAGCGTAACGGTATCCACATTATCGACTTGGAGCAAACCGTAGTCATGCTGGATAGAGCCTATAATTATGTTAGAGATTTGGTCAGTAATGGACAAAGCATTCTCTTTGTAGGTACCAAAAAGCAATCTCAGGAAATAGTAGAAGAGGAAGCCAAACGGTGTGGCATGTATTATGTCAACCAAAGATGGCTAGGCGGGATGTTAACTAACTTCAGCACTATACAGGCGAGAATAGATTATCTGGTGCGTCTCGAAGACCAAAGGGATAAAGGTGAGTTAGATTACCTATCTAAAAAAGAAAAAATGAAGGTTGAAAAGGAAATAGCTCGGCTAAATAAGCTTCTTGGCGGTTTTAAGGAAATGACTACACTTCCTGGAGCCATTTTTATCATCGACCCAACTAAGGAAAAGATAGCTCTGGCTGAAACAAAAAAGGTTGGCATACCAGTAGTGGCCATCGTAGACACTAATTGTGATCCTGAAGATATTGATTACCTCATTCCAGCTAACGATGATGCCATAAAAGCTATCAAGCTCATATGTAGCAAAATAGCCGATGCTGTTCTTGAAGGCCAGATGATTAAAGAGACCGGCGAAATAGGAAGGGCTGAACTGACTCCAACCGATACAGAACCCAGCCAACTACTGGAATCACATATCTTTACACCAGATGAAAACAAGTAGCGAAGCAATACTGCCCCCAGCTATACATAAGGAGGAGAAACTTGCAGGTTTCAACTACGGCAATAAAGGACCTTAGGGAGAAAACTGGTGCCGGTGTCATGGATTGTAAAAAAGCTCTCCTTGAAGCAAAAGGAAACCTAGAAAAAGCAATTGAGATTCTGAACCAGCGCGGAATAGCTCTAGCACGCAAAAAGGCTGAACGCCTAGCAGACCAAGGGATAATTGAAGCTTATGTCCACCCAGGAGGTCGGATTGGGGTTTTAGTTGAAGTTAACTGCGAGACTGATTTTGTGGCTCGCACAGACGAATTCAAAGATTTAGCTCACAACCTAGCTCTCCAGATAGCAGCTATGTGCCCTCAATTCATTTCTCCAGAAGATATGGCGCAAGAAACAGAAACGGAAACAGAAACGGATGCAGATGCAGATGCAAAAACAGCTTGTCTGCTACTCCAACCATACATCAAAGAGCCTGACAAGACAGTCCAGGATATAGTAACAGAGACGATCGCCAAAGTCGGTGAAAACATAAAAGTACGCAGGTTTATTAGATTTGAGTTAGGTTATTAAGAAGTGGCAGAGCTAAAACCTAAATACAAGCGAGTGCTGCTCAAGTTGAGTGGTGAAGCACTCATGGGAAAAAAGAGATTTGGCATAGACCGTTCAGTTTTAACACGAGTATCCAGACAGATAAAGCAAATAATCGAGCAGGGGGTGGAAGTAGCTATAGTTGTGGGCGGAGGCAATTTCTGGCGGGGTACCGGTACCGAAGCTAAAGGAATGGACCGAGCTACGGCTGACTATGCCGGTATGTTAGCTACCGTTATCAATGCACTGGCTCTTCAAGATGCACTAGAAGGCGAAGGGGTAATTACCAGAACTCAATCAGCGATTACCATGCACGCTGTCGCCGAGCCCTATATACGACGTCGTGCCATCCGGCATCTGGAGAAAAAGAGAGTTGTTATTTTTGCCGGAGGGACCGGAAACCCCTACATGACTACTGACACTGCGGCGGCACTGCGAGCCATTGAAATCGGGGCAGAAGTCCTTCTTGTAGCCAAGAGTAGAGTCGATGGTGTCTACGATTCTGACCCGCTCAAAAATCCACAGGCTAAGAAATTTGACCGCCTAACCCATAAAGATGCTTTAAACTTGCGACTTCAGGTAATGGATAGTACTGCTTTCTCCCTTTGCCAAGACAATAGGCTGCCCATAATAATCTTCGACCTGCAAGGAAAACAAAGCATAGAGCGGGCCATCTTCGGTGAACATATAGGCACCTTTGTCACCAGTGAGTAAAAATGATTGAGCAAGTAATCACCGAAATCAATGGTAAAATGCAAAAGGCTGTTGAAGCTTTGACTCGAGACTTGGCAGCTATCCGAACGGGACGTGCCTCACCAGCTCTAGTAGAGCATATAAAAGCTGATTATCACGGTGTCCTCACCCCAATCAACCAAATGGCTTCCATCTCAATCCCTGATGCCAAAATGATACTTATACAACCTTGGGACAGTAGTTCAATCCGCAGCATTGAGAAGGCCATTCTTACCTCTGAACTCGGTCTAAATCCAATAAGCGATAGCCGTGTTCTCCGCATACCTATCCCACCGCTCACCGAAGAACGACGTAAGGAGTTAACCAGAGCGGTCCACAAAAGGTTAGAAGACGCTAGGATTGCTCTTCGCAATCTTAGACGCGACGGCATCGAAAAATTGAGGCAGTCAGAAAAAGACAAGGGAATATCACAAGACCAATGTGCACGTGCTTCTGAACAACTGCAGAAGCTCACTGACAACTTCGTGGACAAAGTAAACAATATAGGACAAACCAAAGAAACAGAGATAATGGAGGTTTAAAAACTCCGCAATTTACAAGCCACTACCTTTTTCAGGAAATAGATTTAAACATAGAATACAATGATACAAGCCTCACCAACATTTCACATCCATGGCTGCGGCCAACTCTATCTAAGACACGCAGAGTCAAAGAATAAATATGCTCAGGCATAGAATTCTAACTGCTGTTGTCGGCTTACCACTCCTAATCGCCATAATATGGTTCGGTGAACCGTGGTTTACCCTTTTGATAGCCGTCATGGCTGCTCTTAGCAGCTGGGAGTTCTACCGAATGGCAGGCGGATCAAAAGTGCAGCCTATCACCTATTTCGGCATAGCCTGGGTACTACTTTTAATCGCCAGTCCTCACTGCCCATATCCGGCCACATTACCTTTCCTGATTACCTCAGCGATAATTGTATCGTTAATCTGGCTGTTATTTCGTCGCCCCAGAGACCAGGCTTTTACCAACTGGGCATGGACAATGGCCGGCATTCTCTATATCGGCTGGATGTTAAGCTACTGGGTTGACCTCAGAAGCTTGGAAGATGGTAGGGAACTTGTATTCTTGGCCATGTTCACCACATTTGCCAGTGATACCAGCGCCTTTTTTGTTGGCAGAGCTTGGGGCAAACACGCTCTAGCCCCTTCAATAAGCTCAGGCAAAACCTGGGAAGGAGCTGTAGGCGGACTATTATCCAGTATTGTAGTTGCTCTCATTCTCGGCGTAATTTTTAAGTTGCCTTTCAGCTACTGGCAGATAGCCCTTTTGGGCTTCATTATCAGCATATTCGCTCAGCTTGGGGATTTAGCAGAGTCACTGCTTAAGCGTAACACAGGTGTCAAGGACACAGGCAAGCTGATACCGGGACACGGTGGCATCCTAGATCGCATCGACAGTCTCATATTCACCGGAGTTATACTATACTATTTCTTAGAATTGACAAAATTATGAGCAACGCTATTAAAAAATTAGCCGTTATAGGCTCAACAGGTTCTATAGGGCAGCAAGTCCTGGACATAGTAAGAGACTTCCCTGACAAATTCAGGATAATAGGTTTAGCCGGTGGTAAAAATGCCAGCTTACTTAGTGACCAAATAAGTCAATTTCAGCCTAAAGTGGTATATTCACCACATAAATTCAATCTTCCAGGCAACATCAAGTTATCGTCGATGGAAGAGATTGCCACCCATCCAGAAGTCAACATGGTAGTTATAGCCACGTCAGGTAAAATAGGACTGACCCCGACATTAGCAGCCATAAAGTCAGGGAAAAAAATAGCTCTAGCCAATAAAGAAGTACTGGTCATGGCGGGCGAAATTATTATGAAGGAAGCTAAACTCCGGCAGGCACAAATCATGCCTATTGATAGCGAACACAGTGCCATATACCAATGCCTGCATGGAGAGACGGGCGAGATAGCCCAACTCATCCTCACAGCTTCAGGCGGCCCTTTCTACCATCATTCACCTGTAAGATTATCTAAGGTTACAGTTGATGAAGCTCTGGAACATCCAACATGGAAAATGGGGAAAAAAGTAACTATTGATTCGGCGACTCTGATGAACAAGGGGCTGGAAGCAATCGAAGCTAGCTGGCTTTTTTCTATACCCCTTAACAAAATCGAAATAGTAATTCATCCACAGAGTATCATGCATTCTCTCGTAGAATTTGTTGACGGATCATTGAAGGCTCAACTTAGTGTCCCAGATATGCGTTTCGCCATTCAATATGCTTTGTCGTATCCGGAGCGGCTAGCTAATTACAGTTTGCCTCGCATGAACCTCGCACAATTGAATTCACTGACCTTTGAGACAATGAACTATGCCATGTTTCCCTGTCTACAACTGGCATTGGATGCCGGGGAAAAAGGAGGAACCTACCCTGCTGTACTTTGCGCCGCCGATGAGATAGCTGTCGAACTTTTTCTTGAACAGCGTATTCGTTTCCCTCAAATCGCCGAAATAATAGACAAGACCATTAGCCTACACCACAGCATAGCTAACCCTACTCTGGACGAAATTCTAACGGCTGATAAGTGGGCAAGAGACACAGCCCTGAAGTCAGTAGCAAGGTAAATTTATGATTGAAACAATAGCACTTACAATTGTCAGTTTTGTAGGCATACTGGTATTACTTGTCTTCGCCCATGAATTTGGGCATTTCATCACCGCCAAGCTTGCTCGAGTAAAGGTGGAAGAGTTCGGCATAGGTTTTCCACCCAGGATTATCAGCTTCAAGCGAGGGGAGACGATATATTCTATAAACGCAATACCTCTGGGCGGCTTTACCAAGATGGTCGGAGAAGAAGACCCATCACTACCGGGCAGCCTAGCCAGCAAGAGCATTCCCATACGATTTCTGGTTCTTAGCGCCGGCTCACTGATGAATATTTTGCTACCAATATTACTGTTTTCAATTAGTTTTATGATCCCTCACGATATGATTCTGGAGAAAGTACAGGTACAAGAAGTAGCCGCAGGTTCACCATCTCAGATGGCTGGAATTGAGCCCGGAGATACAATCCTGGCAATAAGCGGTCACACAGTTAGAAATCGCGGCGATGTTGGTTATTTTATTCAGCTTAATCTCGGCTCACAGGTAAATATTCTGCTTCAAAGAGACGAACTCGCTCCAAATGAAGTAAGTTTGAAGCCCAGATGGAATCCGCCAAAGGGACAAGGGGCAACCGGCATCATTATCATCGGAGTAGACAGTACGACAGTCCGCGAATCTGTTCCTATTTGGAAAGCAGTGCCTTCAAGTATAGTTCATTGCTGGGAAATACTCGTTCTATTCCGTAATGAAGTAGTAGGCTGGTTTATTGGAGGAGCACTACCTCAAGTAACCGGGCCGATAGGTATTGCCCAAATCACCGGTCAGATAGCTAAGGCCGGCATAAGCCCCCTGTTGGAATTTGCTGCGCTAATCAGTATAAACTTGGCCATAATTAACATGCTCCCCTTCCCGGGCCTCGATGGAGGCAGGCTAATTTTTGTGGCTTTAGAATGGGTTCGGCGAGGAAAGAGAATCTCACCGAAAAGAGAGGGGCTTGTCCACCTTATTGGTTTCGCGGTGCTTATGCTGCTGATTATTGTGATAAGCTACTTTGATATTACACATATTATTCAGGGAGATAAGATCTTACCTTGATAGTACGCAGGCAATCCAAACCTATCAGAATTGGAGAAGTGACCATAGGTGGTGATGCACCTGTTGTAGTTCAATCCATGGCCAAAACCGATACCAGAGATATACAAGCTACCGTAAATCAAATTAATGAACTCGCCGATTGTGGTTGTGAAATAGTCAGAGTAGCTGTACCAGATTTTGAAGCTGCAAAGGCTATTTCAATCATCAAGAAGAAAACCTCTATCCCAATTATTGCTGATATACATTTTGACTATCGGCTTGCCCTCAAGTCTTTGAAAGCGGGCGCCGACGGGCTTCGTCTGAACCCCGGTAATATCCGAGAGCCAGAACAAGTTGCCGAAGTGATAAAGGCAGCCAAGCAAAGGCAGGTACCCGTTCGTATCGGCGTCAATGCGGGAAGCCTGCCGCCTGCATCGAAGCCATCCATATCTACCTCTGCGCACATGGTTAACGTAGCTCTGGAGCAAATCAAGCTGCTGGAAAGTTTAGACTTTGATTTGATTAAAGTATCGCTTAAAGCCTTTGACGTACTTACGACTATTGAAGCTTACCGGGCAATAGCCTCCAAAATATCTTACCCCTTGCACTTAGGTGTAACTGAGGCGGGACTACCCAGAGCCGGTGCTGTCCGCAGCGCTGTGGGCATCGGTATACTGCTTCACGAAGGTATCGGCGACACTATCCGTGTCTCCCTTAGTGCTAATCCCTACGAAGAAGTAAAAACTGCTTACGAAATCTTGAGAAGCCTCGATTTGCGACAACATGGCCCTACCTTAATAAGCTGCCCTTCGTGTGGGCGGGCTGAAGTCGATATCATAAGTCTTGCTGAATCCGTAGACAGAAGCTTAAAAGATATAAGTCAGCCCATCAAGGTTGCCGTTATGGGTTGCGTTGTCAATGGTCCCGGCGAAGCGAAAGAAGCTGACGTCGGCATTGCCTGTGGTAAAAGCAAAGGTGCTATTTTCAGAAAAGGCAAGGTTGTCAACACCGTAGCTGAAAAAGACTTTTTGGAGGCACTTATTGCAGAGGTGAAAAAACTGCTAAATTAAACAGATATATTTTCTAAAGTTAACTCAATACATCAGAATTTGAAGTCATTTGTAGACATGTGAAAAACAAAAAAGGAGAATAAAATGGAATACCCCATAACCATCAGCATAAGTTATACGGAGAGGCTTTCACGGCTAACCACCTTCTTTCGCGCAATTATGGTCATACCTCATTTGATTGTCCTTTGGGCTCTAGGCATTGCTTCCAGTGTTATCGCTTTCATTGCCTGGTGGGCAATCCTATTTACCGGCAAGTATCCCAGATGGGCTTTTGATTTCATCGCCGGCTATGTTCGCTGGTACACTAGAGTAAGCGGTTATTATCTGCTTCTGACTGACAAATATCCGCCCTTTAGTATAGAATAACTTGCCAGCAATGACTTAGCTCGCGGATATTCTTTAACGCTAGTAGGGATGAAAATATATGCGATTTTCCAATCTATTTGGCAAAACGCTAAAGGAAATACCGTCGGAAGCTGATACTGCTAGTCATCAGCTGTTACTTAGGGCTGGTATGATTCAACAAGTAGCGGCTGGTGTTTATTCCTATTTGCCATTGGGTTGGAGGGTGCTCAAGAAAATTAAACAAATAATTCGAGAGGAAATGGACAGAGCCGGAGGGCAGGAGTTGATGTTGCCTACACTCCAGCCCTTCGAACTATGGGAGAAATCAGGTAGATATCCTGCTTTCGGTAAAACATTGTTCACTGTTACCGACCGACGAGAACACACCTTAGTCTTAGGGCCTACCCATGAGGAGGTCATCACAGAACTTGTTCGACGTTTTGTGCAGAGCTACCGCGACTTACCACTTCTGCTGTATCAAATCCAAAATAAGTTTCGAGATGAACCTCGACCTCGAGGCGGGCTGTTACGTGTGCGTGAATTCATTATGAAAGACCTGTACAGCTTCCATACTGATGAGGCAGATTTAGAGCGAACATATCAGCAAATGATACAAGCCTACAAGAACGTCTATTCCCGTTGCGGCTTACCAGCAGTGATAGTAGAAGCTGACAGCGGCGCTATTGGCGGCAAGGAATCCCATGAGTTTATGCTCATTGCCGAAACAGGTGAAGATGGAATCGTTCATTGCGCAAACTGCGACTATGCCGCCAACCTGGAAAAAGCTCGGAGCGAAAAGCCAAAATTTGAGACGAAAGCTACTTTACCAGTGGAGGAAATATCGACCCCTAATATAAAAACCATCGAAGAGGTAGCTAATTTCGTTGGTGTGACTCCACATCAGACGCTAAAGGCCGTCTTTTATTCTGCCGACGGTGAGCTCATCTTTGTAGTCATCCGAGGCGATATAGAAGTTAACGAGACGAAACTCCGAAATCTACTGAAATGCGCTGAATTGCGCCTAGCTACAGAAACCGAAGTGAAGGCAGCCGGGTTAGTTGCCGGTGCAGCTTCGCCAGTTGGCCTGAAGGGAATAAAGATTATAGCCGATGACTCTATAACCCTGGGCTCCAATTTCGTTGCCGGTGCCAATAAGCAAGACGCTCATCTTAAAAACGTTAATTACCCCCGTGATTTCGAAGTCAGCGTTATAGCCGACATTGCCACAGCTAGGCCCGAAGATGGTTGCCCAAAATGCAGTGGTAAACTCTTTTCCAGCCTCGGAATCGAGGTAGGCCATGTCTTCAAACTGGGCACTTTTCTAAGTGAGAAACTTGGTGCCTCGTTTCTTGATCAAAATGGTGTATCACGCCCAATTATTATGGGCACATACGGCATCGGGCTTGGTAGGCTCCTGGCAGCCGCCATAGAGCAGAATCATGATGATAAGGGTATTATTTGGCCATTAAGCATCGCCCCTTATCAAGTTTACCTTTGCCCTATTCGTTTAGAAAATCCCGATGTTTCTGAAACCGCTGAGAAAGTCTATCATGACCTGACGAAACAAAACATAGAAGTTCTCTACGATGACCGAGATGAATCTCCGGGGGTTAAATTCAATGACGCTGACCTTCTAGGAATACCGCTGCGATTAACTATAAGCCCTCGTACTCTACAAAGCCAGAGTATAGAGCTAAAATGGCGCAAAGAGAAGCAAGCCGAACTGTTTCCTTTGAAAGAGATAACCTTGAAAATAGATAGGTTACTCCGCGAACCTAGGGAGAATTAAGGCACGCTTGTTCTTACACGCCGCTGAAACCAAGCAGCTATAAATATCAATACACCACCCAGGATAATAGAGGCTAATATCTTTACCACCTTGGGTAAGTCCATACTTAGAAGAAAGGTAAAAGTAAAGACGCCCGAGATGCAAGCAAGCTCAATGAAACTATCTCTAGCGTCCCCTTTTGATATTCCGCAAAAAGAAAACCAATCGAGTTAAGAAAACAACAGCAACGACAGCGATAAGTATGAATACCCACAGCGGCATTAGTCCAGCCTTAAATTGTATTGACTGGGTCCAACCGCTGTCATTACCTGCACCATCTATAGCTTTAACTCGCCAATAATATTTTCCTCGAAGTAAAGCCTCATCATCAGTCAGGGTATACTTAGACTCAACCAGATTTTCCTTACTTAACGGCGTAGTTGCAAAATCAGATTGATCAGATATCTGTAAACTGTAGCTAACACCGCTGGGGTCAGAAACAGCAGCCCATTCAAAGGTAGGAGTAATACGGTCGAAAAGGCCTACCCTGCTTCCTTCCTTCGGCGACACAATTTGTGGCACTGACGGTGGAGTTGTTTCCATAGTGAAAACCACTGAGGCTGAGGCGCCGCCGGAATCAGTAGCTGTTACATTATGCTTACCACCAAGACTTTTGGGAGCTACCAGGCTCACCTGAAAATTGCCTTTATCATCGGTGGTGAATTCGGCAACTAAGTCAGTACCGTCATATTTAAGAGTCAACTCTTTACCTGCGTTAAAACCAGTGCCGTTTACCGCTATATTACTGCCCACGTGGCCCTCCGCAGGCTCTAAAGTCATCTTCGATAAAATAACCATCTTAGTATCAGCAACTTCAGAGGCTGTAGTCGAAGCGCCATAGGCATCTAGCACATGATTGCCTGCGGTAGTTGACATTATTGCCATAGATGAGTTCCAGCAACCTTCGCTATTAGCTGTTATATCGCTCTTGATGATATTACCGTCAAGTGTAATCGTAATGCCGCTTTCACTCCCGCCAAAGCCGCAGCCGGCGACGGTGATAGCATCACCTACATATCCAGAAGCAGGCTTAACAGTCACGGCAGAGGATACAATAAAAGTAAGATCCGGAACTTCATCAGCCTTTGTGGATGCACCCGAGGCGTCTATTGTATGGCCTCCTTTAGTTGAGTTAGGAATAGTAAAGACAACATTCCAAGACCCTTTGCTGTCTGCACTGAGCCCGGTCTTGGCATTGGTAGTATCGTAGGTAACTTGAATACTGCCTTCATCTTTGCTAAAGCCGGTACCGCTAATACTAACTGAAGTGCCAACATTTCCAGATACCGGTGTCATACTGATTATTGGGCTAATTGTTACGGTGACATCGGGAACGTCACTTGCTTTTGTAGTTTTCCCAGAGGCATCTACCGTGTGACTTCCTTTCGCAGAGGTTGGCAATGAAAAAGTTGTTTCCCACGAGCCTGTATCACCGGCCACGATTCCTGTCTTCATATTTGTGCTATCGTAAGTAACTGCAATGTTGCTTTCTGCTGCAGCGAAGCCCTTACCCCCAGCGGTGACAGAATCACCAACAATACCTGAATCCGGGCTAACGCTTATAGACGGAAGAACAGAGAAGGTAGTAGATAAAACCTGAGTACCAGTCGGATTGTCTACCGTGACAGTATGATCACCTCCACTGGTATCAGGCACAGTAAAGGTAACACTACCACCTCCCGGAAGCGTTCCTTGCTTGACTCCAACTCCATCCCATTTAATAGAATAAGAACCGGAAGCTAGTCCAGATATGGTCACCGTCGCCCCAACCACACCTTCACTAGGAGCCATTCCCGCAGCCCGAACAGGAGTTACCAAACAAAGAGTTAAAAGCAAGGCCAAACATATAGCCGGAGCGAAAACTTTAGTTTTCACGCTTGTCTACCCCCTTCCTGTAAATAATCACCTCCAATTATAACGCAAATCTAATCAAAATTTTCGCTTATTGAGAGAAATTTTTTGAAGACGTTGGTCACGGATAAATCAACTCCTCAAAACGGCACTTAGTTCGCGCTGCAGTTTATCGAGAATTTGCTGCTGGACTTCGTCGACTTCACCATCGGTCAAGGTATGCGTCGATGATTGGTAAACGATCCTGAAAGCGAGTGATTTCTTACCTGTAGGCACCTGTTCCCCAATATAGAAGTCAAAAAGAACAACCGAGTTTACCAGAGAAAAGCTCTGAATGATAAAACAAATCTGTTGATAGGTTACTTTCTCATCTACCAAAAGCGCAATATCTCTGCTTGTGCTTGGATATCGAGGGATTGCTTGAAATGTTTTGAGAGTAACCGTAAAAGATGATAATTTATCTAAATCCATTTCAATAAGATAAGCAGTCCCGGAAAGTCCAAAGGCTTTTGCTATTTTAGGGTGTAGTTCCCCAACTGTGCCCAATTTATCATTCTCGACGACTACATCAGCGGTTCTGCCCGGGCATAAGCTTTCGTCTTCACTTACCTCAAATCTGGCCGCTACTCCTAACCGTGATAAAATGGTTTCCAGCACTCCCTTGGCAACGAAGAAATCAACCGGCTCCTCTTCACCGCGCCAGAATAACCTACGCTGCAAACCATTTAGTACAGCGCAAAGCATCTCCTTCTCCTGAGGTAAATCCTTTTCCCTGGGCATAAATACCTTGCCAATCTCAAAAAGTCTGATGCCGTTTTCTTGATATCTTTCATTGCGAGCCAGAACTGATAGCACGCCAGCGCGTAGACTTGTCCTGAGATACTCTTGCTCTCTGGACATTGGATTAGCCACCTTCATCGGATTCGGACCCATTAAACGCAGCTCTGGCAAAAGCATCCCCAACATCTCCAAGCTGGTCAAAGAATAAGTAAGTACTTCCTGAAAACCACAGCTAACAAGGATGTTAGACAGTTGTCGTCTGAGAGACAGCATCGGCACAGGTTCGTATCTCGGTAATGATGAACTCAGCATTGTAGTCGGGATTTTATCATAGCCTATAATACGAGCTATCTCTTCAACCAAATCGGCAGTGCAATTTACGTCCGTGCGCCACCAGGGGACCTCTACTTGAATCTGTGAATTCGATTCTACTTGTCGACAACCAAACCCGAGTAGCTCCAAAGTCTCGCATATTTCGCCCACCTTTAACTCTACCCCGAGAAGGCGTTTAACATCAGTGACAGGTAAAAATATAGGCTCCTTCTGCTGTTTACCTGGATAAACATCGATAATGCCTTTCGCCACTCTGCCCTCAGCAAGCTCTGTCAACAATTGTGTAGCCCGTTTCAATGCTATCAGCGGTAAGTCTCGGCTAAGACCTTTCTCAAAACGCAGCGATGCTTCACTGCTCAAACGAAGACCAAGACTTCCTCGATGAATAACAGCCTGATTGAAATTCGCCGACTCTATCAGAACAGTTGTTGTGTTCTGCCTAACCTCCGTATCCCCACCTCCCATGATACCGGCAACGGCGATAGCTCTCTCTTTGTCTGCAATCACCAGTGTATTAGAGTTGAGCGTCCGCTGTACCCCGTCCAACGTAGCTATAGCCTCACCATGTACAGCTCGGCGTACGATAATCTGTTTACCGCGTAACTCATTGTAGTCGAAGGCATGAAGCGGCTGCCCGTATTCCAGCATCACATAGTTGGTAACATCGACAATGTTATTGATAGGACGCATACCGCAAGCTGATAGCCTTCTTTGCATCCACTGCGGTGATTCCGTTACCTTAATACTAGTCAACAAGCTAGCACAATACCTAGGACACAAATTCGGCTCGACAATTTCCACGGCCTCATAGGAATCTATCGCCTTTTCCAATTCATCATAATGAATTTCGGGAATGTGCGCCTTACTTCCTGTTAGAGCCGCTATCTCCCTGGCGACACCAATCACCGACAGACAGTCGGGGCGGTTCGGTGTTATGTCAAGGTCAAGAATTGTATCGCCAAGATACTCGGACAAAGGAGTACCAACAGCCGCTTCCCCGGGTAGAATCATAATACCTTCGTGGCTATCAGAAATCCCCAATTCTCTTTCAGAGCAGACCATCCCTTCAGAAACAATTCCGCGAATCTTAGCTGGCTTTAATTGCACCATTTCGCCGCTATGACCATCTGTGAGCTGGGCTCCGACTCGGGCAAAAGCCACCTTGTCACCAACTGCCAAGTTAGGCGCGCCACAGACCACGGCGGAATGCTGTTTTCCTAAATCAACGGTTACTAATTTCAGCTGGTCAGCATTGGGATGGGGATTAACATCGATTATTTTGCCAACCACTATATTATTCCAGCTCCCACCAATCACCTGCACCTCCCCAACTTCTAATCCAGCCATGGTCAGCCGTTCAGACAGCTCCTCAATTGGCAGTGAAAAGTCGACATATTCCTTTAGCCAGCGAAGCGAAACTTTCATATTAGGCTCTCGGAACTAATACAGGTTCAAAACTGCCTTAGAAACCTGAGGTCGTTACCATAAAAGAGGCGAATGTCGTCTATGCCGTAGCGAAGAATGGGAATACGCTCCACCCCCATACCAAAGGCAAAACCAGAATAAACCTGAGGGTCAATACCAACTCGGCGAAGAACTTCGGGATGTACCATCCCCGCACCCAGAATTTCAATCCAGCCACTATTGCCACACAGCCTGCAGCCAGCACCATGGCACACTATACAATCAATGGCCACCTCAACGCCCGGCTCTACGAAAGGAAAATAATCGCAACGAAAGCGACATTTCCTGTCCTCGCCATAAAGGCGGCGAGCAAATTCAAACAGCGTCCCCTTCAAGTCAGCCAGGGTTATGTTTCTATCGACTGCCAACCCCTCAACCTGATAAAACATCCACTCGTGCGTAGCATCTGTAGCTTCATATCTGTAGACTCGCCCCGGTGCTATTATCCTTATCGGCGGAGGTGATTTCTCCATAACTCTTATCTGGACTGGAGAGGTGTGAGTCCTCAAGAGCATAGGTTTGTCACCGGTTTTAGTCTCAAAGTCAACCCACAACGTAGCAAACATATCACGTGCCGGATGGTCTGCCGGCATGTTGAGAGCTTCGAAATTATAGTAATCCCATTCTACCTCTGGCCCCTCCACGATTTGAAAACCCATACTGCAGAAAATATCACAAATTTCCTCAAGTATCTGAGTTGTCGGATGGAGACGGCCAAGAGGAACTTGTTGACCGGGCAAGGTGACGTCTAAAGTCTCACGCCCGATGGGAAGAGCCGAATCTTTCTCCAAATCAGTCTTCTTCTCATCAAAAGCTGTTTCCAGGGTTTTTTTGAGTTCGTTGGCTCTAGCTCCAACTTCACGCCTTTCCTTTAATGGCACAGTTGCCAATGAACGCAGAATCTGTATTAAATTACCTTTTCTGCCTAAATAGCGGATTCGCCACGCTTCAAGCTCGTTGACATTGGTGACTTTAGCTAGCTCATCAAGAGCTTTAGAGGCAAGCTCTTCAACTTGATTTAGCATATTCTCACTACGTGAGGGGATTCTAGCTCTTAATTTTGGTTGAAGCTAGCGAAAGTAACTTAGAGAAGCTGGACGGGTCATTTACTGCCATCTCCGCCAATGCTTTGCGGTTTATTCCCACATTGGCTTTTTTCAGCCCGTCCATAAACTGGCTATAAGAAAGCCCTTCAGCACGGGCAGCAGCATTTATCCTGACAATCCACAATCGCCTAATATCACCCTTGCGTTCTCGACGATGACGATAGGCATAAAATAAAGAATGCATCATAGACTCATGGGCACGCCGAAACAGAGAATGCCTGGTAGCCTTATGCCCCTTTGTTAACTTCAGTACCTTTTTGTGTCGTCGATGTGTGACTATTCCACCTTTAACTCGTGGCAATCACTTCCTCCTGATCTATTTTATGCCGTAGGGTATTAGCTTCTTCAACCTAGCCTTATCAGCAGGTTGAACCGGAATCATCTCGTCATAAAGACGCTTGGTTCTGGCCGGTTTCTTACGCCTTAAATGGCTTTTACCGACTTTAACTCGCATTATTTTGCCCGTACCGGTGACGTGCAATCGACTCTTAGCCCCTTTATGTGTCTTAAGCTTCGGCAATTAAACTTTCTCCTCCATAGCTGGTTTCTTAGTATGTTTACTTGAAACCGGTGTTAGCACCAGGCTCATAAAACGGTCCACTGAAGACGGAGCGCCATCAAACATAGCTATATCTTTCAAATCTTCCGCCACTTTTCTGAGAAGTCTCAAACCCAGTTCAGGATGCGTAAACTCACGTCCCCGAAAAACTACAAATACCTTTACTTTATCCCCCTCCTCCAACAATTTCCGCGCTATCTTAATTTTGGTCTCGAGGTCATGTTCCTTCACCCGAGGCCTGATTCTGATTTCCTTGAGTGCTATACCTCTCTGACTTTTACGGGCTTTACGCTCCTTTTTGGTCTGCTCGTATCTGTACCTACCATAGTCAAGAATTCGACATACAGGGGGAACTGAATTTGACGCCACCTCTACGAGATCAAGACTGCGTTCACTCGCCATCTGCAACGCCTTCTCAGTGGGGAATACTCCCATCTGTGCGCCTGTCTCCCCTATAAGCCGAACCTCCTTAGCCCTAATTTGTCGATTAACGCGTAATTCCTTGACTATGTCTCTCCTCACCTCCTTACACGAAGGGAACCATCGAGCAAAAATATAACATATTCACGAGCGGAAATCAAAGTTTATCTGGCGCCTTAGTTTCAATAATCGGTCTTACTCTGTCTAGGAACTTAGAAATTGATAGCAAGCCTAAGTCTTCTCCATTCCTTAACCGAAGGGAAACTTGAGAAGCATCCTGTTCTTTATCACCAACAACAAACATATAAGGGATTTTCATTAATTGCGCCTCTC
Source organism: Dehalococcoidia bacterium (assembly GCA_049694415.1). Lineage (GTDB taxonomy): Bacteria > Chloroflexota > Dehalococcoidia > GIF9 > UBA5629 > 9FT-COMBO-48-23. Next base: position 21,490 of record JBAVQV010000096.1, on the reverse strand, counting down.
TTATCTTTAAGTTCATTCTCTCCGAGCGGTCATCAACCTGGACACGAATGTTATATTCTCTGAGTTCATCCGCCACCTGATGCGCATAGCTCAGATGACGGTCGGCAATAGGTATGATAGCTACCTGAACTGGTGACAGCCAAACCGGGAAGGCCCCAGCATAATTTTCAACCAGGCAAGCCATAAAACGTTCCATACTTCCCAAAACAGTCCGATGTACCATAACCACTTGATGTTCCAAACCATCTTCACCTATATAATTGACATCAAAACGCTGTGGCAGATTAAAATCGACTTGAATAGTTGGCCCCTGCCACAGCCGGTCCAAAGCATCCCTGAGCTTTACATCAATTTTTGGCCCGTAAAAGACACCCTCGCCAGGGTCTATGGCATAATTAAGCCCAAGTCGTTCCAGTACTTTTCGCAGCGCTTCCGTAGCCTCTTCCCAAACCTGTATAGTCCCAGCATAATGGTCAGGGCGTGTAGACAAAAGGAGCTCATACTCGTTAAAGCCAAAGGTACTCATCATAAAGCGAGCCAATTGCACCGCCTCTCCCACTTCGGCCTCAATTTGGTCAGGGCGACAGAAAATGTGAGCATCGTCCTGCGTGAAACCACGCACCCGTGCCAGCCCATGCAACACCCCTGACCGCTCGTAACGATAAACTGTACCCAGTTCAGCGTAGCGAAGCGGCAGATGGCGATAGCTGCGCAACTGAGTCTTGTATATCATAATATGCCCCAAGCAGTTCATCGGTTTGACAATGTACTCCTGTCCCTCAACATCCATCGGTGAATATAGATTCTCCCGATAAAAGTCCCAGTGCCCGCTGGTTTTCCACAAATTCAGTTTGGCTATATGAGGCGTGTAAACGATTTCATAACCTCGTTTCCTGTGCTCCGCTTTCCAGAAATCCTCTATAATCTGGCGAACCAGAGCCCCTTTGGGATGCCAGTGGACTAACCCGGGGCCAAATTCCTCATGAAGGCTATATAGGTCGAGCTCCTTACCCAACCTCCTATGGTCTCGCTTGGCAGCCTCAGACAATCGCATTAAGTAATCTTCAAGCTCACCCTCGGTATCGAAGGCGACCCCGTAAATCCTTTGCAACATGGGGCGCCTTTCATCACCTCGCCAGTAGGCTCCGGCAATGCTCGTGAGCTTTAAAGCCTTAATCTCGCCGGTTGAATTTACATGAGGACCACGGCACAAGTCGACAAAAGAGCCCTGACGATAAATTGTCACCGTTTTGTCCGGGAGCTCATCAATTAGTTCCAACTTGTAAGGCTGCTCGGAAAATAACTTGCGTGCTTTCGTCTTGCTCATCTCTTCTCTAGCAAAAGAAATATCCGCAGCAATTATCTCTCTCATCTTGGCTTCAATTGCTATTAAATCCTCTGGCACAAGAGGTCGGGGAAGTTCAAAATCATAGTAAAAACCATCCTCAATAGCCGGACCAATGCCGAATTTAGTCCCAGGGAAAAGGGTTTGGACTGCTTCAGCCATCACATGAGCAGCCGAATGCCGCATCTTTTCCACTCTCGCTTCTTTCTCTTCCATAACCATTACCAATTTCTACATCAAACCAAACAAAAACCTCGCGCCATTTGTAAGCGAGAGGTCAATCCTGCACCAAAATTACGCATGAGCTAATTGGCACTGACTATACAATATTGGAATGATTTCCTATCGCTAAGCTAATCGCTTTAACTATCGCATTTTATCAACGCTGATGTGGCGAGTCAAGCTTATTGTTCCTGCCCTCAAATTGAATAAATTCGAAATCAGGACTATAATACTATGTCGCTTTTTGCCTGGCTGCGCCTGCTGCAGTCCAGTCACTTTTTTAATTTACGATATAAATATATCGGAGGCAATAATGAAAACAAAGGACGCCATCGAATTTGAATATATCTTCAACCCTCGAGCGGTTGCCTTAGTAGGCGCATCTACCGATAATGGCTTTTTACATGCTTTGACGAACACGAAGATTAAGGACAAGCTGTATCTAGTGAACCCGAAATACAGTGAACTCTCCGGCAAAAAATGCTACGCCAATATCCTGGACATCAAAGAGACTATTGACTACGTCATAATCGCGGCACCGGCCTCACAGGTTCCTAAGGTATTGGCCGAATGCATAGAAAAAGGTGTCAAGACGGCACATATTTTCACCGCGGGCTTCAGCGAGACCGGGCTGGTGGAACGAATAAAGTTAGAGAACGAAGTAAAAGACATTGCCAAAGGCAAGATTAGACTAATCGGCCCCAACTGTATGGGAATCTACTGTTCCAAATCCGGGTTAAGTTTCACTTTCGGTGCTTCGTTTGAAGAAGGTCCTGTCGGAGTCATTTCGCAGAGCGGTACCTTTGGGGTCGAATTCTTGAACCTCGGAAAGATAAGAAACCTGAAGTTTAGTAAGGTAATCAGCTACGGGAATGCCGTAGACCTTGACTGCCCCGACTTTCTGGAATATCTTGCAGACGACCCCGACACTAAAGTCATAGCGTTATACATGGAGGGTACAAGAAACGGTAAGCGGCTCAAATCAGCGCTGGCCAAAGCTGCCAGGAAAAAACCGGTCTTAGCCTTAAAGGGCGGAGTAACCGAACATGGCAGCCGGGCAGCGTCTTCTCACACAGGTTCACTTGCCGGTTCGCCGGAAATATGGAGCTCGATTTTCCAACAGACCGGCGTGATCCAGGTAGAGGACTTCGACGAATTACTAAACGGCGCCTTAGCACTCACTTACTCACCTTTTCCTTCAGGAAAAGGCACCACTATCATTACCAACTCCGGTGGCTTCAGTGTGCTCGAAACCGACACCTGTGTAAAAGCCGGATTGGAAGTTCCTCAATTCCAGAACGAAACATTATCTGAACTTAGAAAGTTAGTGCCTGTAGCCGGAACGAGTATCGGGAATCCTCTGGATGCCTGGCCTATATTCTACAATTTGTCGGGGACATCCGGTAATCTTGCCGATGTGATAAAAATCCTGGCTCTGGATAGGAACATACATTCAATAGTACTGCACTTCGATGAAATTAATTATCTGAGGCATGTGTTAGGTGGAGCTTTTGAAGGGCACCTGAAGGAGCTTGTTAAACTCCTGGTTAACGGCTGTCGGTATGCCCGGGATGAAATCGGCAAACCAGTAATAATATGCATTTCGCTCGATGCCTATTCGGAAGACGAAGAGGATAGAAGGTATCACCTGATGGTAAAAAAGGCTTTCGAGGATGAGCGATTTCCAGTATTCCCCACGCTCAAAGACTCAATCAAGGCACTGTTTAATCTTTATAAATACGGCACTCAATTCCGCAAAGGATAACCTCACTATACCAAACGCATAACACCCATTGATGCGCCAAGGTATATTCATCATTAAGGGTTTTATATCGATGATTGTACGAGAAATTTACGCCAGAAGCATATTATCCAAGTCAAAAGTTTATAACTATACCATCAATCCCTACACTGGTTGCCAGCATGGTTGTACTTATTGCTATGCTCGGTTTATGAAAAGAACCACAGGGCATATTGAACCATGGGGTGAATTTGTCGATGTTAAAATTAATGCGCCGGAACTACTACGGCAGGAGATAAATAAGAAGCGACCGGATAGGGTATGGGTAAGCGGGGTATGCGACGCGTATCAGCCACTAGAAGCAAAATATGAACTGACCAGAAAATGCCTCGAAATATTAGTTGAACATAATTGGCCGGTTGCGGTCCAGACGAAATCTCCACTTGTGTTGCGTGACATGGAACTGCTTATAGGGGCTAGCGATATTGAAGTTGGGCTGACGATTACCACGGCAGATGATAATATAAGACGACTTTTCGAACCGAATGCGCCACCAATCAAGGAAAGAATCAAAGGGCTGGATGAGCTACATAAAGCAGGCATCAGGACTTTTGCCATGATTGCGCCGATGCTTCCCCATGCCGGAGAACTTGCCGGTATGCTCAGTGGAAGGGTAGATTACGTATTGATTGACAGAATGAACTACCACTATAGCGACTGGGTGTATCGGAAATATAATTTAGAGGCAGCAATGAGCGATTATTTCTTTTCCCGAACCAGTAAAGAACTTGTCTTGGCCTTTGAAAAACAGGGCACCAATTGCCAGGTTGTGTTTTGACGATGCGTCATGCATTACAGATGCCTTCGGCTCCTTGGCTAGATTTCTTATTAAGGAATAAAGCGCTCTTGCCTAGTCTTTCTTCCTGAACTTTGCCAGCCTCTCCTCGGTATCCTTAATATCAAATTCGCTCTTGGCTTCAAGTTCCAGGCCTTTTTTGAGGGTGTCTTTATTGCCCTGATTGTAAAGGTACTTGTAAGCGGCCAGAGATGCCATACTATTCGCGGTCAACTTCTTTATCAACTCTTGCACAGCCTCTTCCAGTTTATCTGCCGGGACTGCCATATTTACCAAACCTAATTGCTGTGCTTCCTTTCCTGTAATCAAATCAGCAGTGAATGACAGCTCTTTGGCCTTTAACATCCCGACGGCGCGAGGCAAACGCTGGCTCATGCCCCAGGTGGGCCGCAGCCCCCAACGAGCATGAGTGTCTCCAAATTTCGCCTCTTCCGCAGCCACAACGAGGTCACAGCCCAACACGATTTCCATGGCTCCGGTTATACAAAATCCATTGACCATAGCTATGACAACCTTGGGTACGTCCTGTATAGTCTCTATAAGGTCTCTGGCCGGGTCATCCAATATGGGCCCCACCTTTCCCCTTTCCAGTTTACGGTCTCCTAAAGCTATTAAGTCTACCCCAGCGGAAAAGGCACGGCCAGCTCCGGTGAGCACTATCACCTTCACCTCGCTGTCCTTCCCTGCTTCCAGTACCGCTGCCTTCATCTCTGATAAAAGCGTCGGCGTTAGAGCATTCATCACGCTGGGACGATTGATGGTTATCCTGGCCACGCCTTCCTTCTTTTCGTATATTAGATTCTCATATGCCATCTATTTCTCCTTTCCAAGTTTTTGATTATTGCTCGATTTAGTTTTTAATACAGCTGAAACTCAAATAGATTGGAATATACCGGATACTATCCAATCATGGGGAAGAGGGGACTCGAACCCCTACGCCTTGCGGCACATGATCCTAGGTCATGCTCGTCTGCCAGTTCCGACACTTCCCCAAACTTAAATTGATATAACATTTTAACATGCCGTAAAGCATTTTGTCCGTTTTTTAGGGCATTTTGCTTAACTTTTATTCTATTTTGGCTGGGCTAGGCTTATAATCTGGTAAACTATGGCAAACTAAAATAGGAAACCAGGCAAGAACCCATAACTAAACAGAATGGGCACATCTGCGTTATAATATGACAGAAAGTAAACGGGCCAATGAAAGTATGGAGGTAAGCAAAATGAAGCTACGAATGATACCAATATTCGCTATGCTCATCCTATCACTGTGGCTTGCAGCCTGTACACCAGCCACGGGAACATCCGTGAGTGTTTCTTGCGACGACTTTGATAAACAACCGCATATCAGCAAATAGATGACTGTTGCTGCCGGCAACACATTTACAGTGACGTTATGCTCCAATGCCACAACAGGCTTCCAGTGGTCCGAGTCGGCACAAATCAGCGACCAAAGGGTGGTTCAGCAAACAGGCCACGAACTCATGCCTCCTGAAAACACCAGCCTTGTGGGAGCCGCCGGCAAAGAAATCTGGACATTTAAAGCGCTTAAGAAGGGCACCAGCACCATAACTATGGAATACAGCCGGCCATGGGAAGGCGGCGAGAAAGGCATTTGGACATTCAACCTCACCGTAGCTGTCAATTAAATTTGGTCCAATATAAAGCTTGCTGAATAAGACTTAGTCTCTCTGTTAAGTGCTGACCAGGTATCTCAGGGAGCTTATTATAGAATTGCCTGCATGAACTGAACTTGATACAATCTCCAAGTTGCATCCGCCATTCGTTTTTCAATGACGGTATATATCCGAAAAAGAATTAAATATTCTCGCGAGGTAAGGGAATGACAAAGCCAGATTTCTCTTTGAATGGCAAGGTAGCTCTGATAACTGGCGGCAGTCGTGGCATCGGTAAAGCTACTGCTCTTGGGTTTGCTAGAGCCGGCGCCGATGTTGCCATTGCCAGCCGAAAACTTCCCGACTTGGAGCAGGTAGCCGATGAGATAAGAGGTTTGGGAAGAAAGGCCTTGCCGGTGGCAGCACATGTAGCCCGGCTGGAAGAGATAAAGAGCTTGGTTCAGACAGTTAATAAGGAGTTCGGCAGAATTGATATATTGGTAAACAATGCCGGTACCAGTCCGGCCTTGAGTCCAATGCTGGACTTAGAGGAACGGCTCTGGGATTCAATCATGAATCTAAATCTGAAAGGACTAATATTCCTCAGCCAGGCCGTAGCCAGAATAATGAAAGAGCATGATGGCGGCACAATTATCAACGTTGCCTCGATAGCTGGCTTCAGACATGAACCGAATATCGGCGTGTATTCAATCAGTAAGTCCGCTATAGTAATGGCAACCAAGATTATGGGCGAGGAATGGGCTAAATATAATATAAGAGTAAATGCCATAGCCCCAGGCCATATACACACACGCCTCGGTGATTCCATCTTCGAGGCAGTACCGGAGTATAAAAAAGAGTTTCTGGATAGAATACCAATGAGGCGCATCGGCGACCCTGACGAAATAGTGGGGGCCATGATTTATCTGGCTTCTGATGCCTCCAGCTACGTGACCGGAACAACCATCGTCGTCGATGGTGGAACCCTGACTACTTAAGCCAGTTCCAATCACTTGGTGCCTACTACTTCTGAGGTGGAGATGTTGCCGGGTGCAACCACGACATTGGTAAGATTCGTGCACCGCCCACTTTAGCTTACAGTTTCAATATAATTCCGGCGGGGCAATGGTCAGAACCTGTTACCTCAGTCATTATAAATGCCTTCGAAACCGCCGGCAACAGGTTTTCAGTTACGAAGAAATAATCAATTCTCCAGCCCACATTTCTTTCTCGGGCTCTGGTCTTCATGTCCCACCAAGTATATTGATTCGACTCTTTATTGAAATAGCGAAACGTATCAACGTAACCGTGGGATACGAATTTGTCCATCCAGGCTCTCTCCATGGGCAAAAATCCGGAGACGTGCTCATTCTCTTTCGGCCTAGCTAAATCTATTTCCTTATGTGCAGTGTTAAAATCGCCACATACAACCAGCTTGATTCCTTTTGCTTTCAGGGAATCCGCAAAACCAAGAAAATATTCATAGAAATCCATCTTGTACTTCAATCGTTCTTCACCCATTTTCCCGTTTGGGAAATATACATTCATTAAAATGAAATCGGTATATTCAGTTATTATTACTCTCCCCTCTAAATCCAACGCCACACCCTCAAAGTCATATTTCACCGCGACGGGTTTCATCTTGGCGAAGGTGGCAACTCCACCATAGCCTTTTCTTTCGGGATAATTCCAGTAAGTTTGATAGCCGTGTGGCTCACGTAAATCATTATCAAGCTGGTCAATATGTGCTTTGGTTTCCTGAAGACAAAGAATATCCGGGGACTTTCTCTGCAGCCACTCCAGAAAGCCTCTTTTTTCTACTGCCCTGACACCATTAACATTCCAGCACAATATCTCAATCTCAGCCATACCTATAATTCCTCAACCAGTTCATCTAGCTTCATTACCATTTGTAGCCAATGCCATTACAGTCGGGACATGGCCTCCAAGCTCCACCTCCAGCGTGCACCCGGCCGCTGCCTTGACAGCAACCGCAGAGCGCAGCGTCGCCTGGCACCAGATTATAGCCTCGTTGATTGCAAACCGGGCACGGCTCAAGCGGAGCAGAAGGTCCTCCAGAGCCCGATACAGAACCCTGACCACGGCAGTAAGCACAACGCTTTCGCAGCATCATCCGCGTACTCCTTACATCGCAATCCGTCTAAGAACGAAAAACCGATTCTCCCTGCCAAATCAGAATCTCGCCAGCTTGGTTGTCTTGCGCCAAGCCCATCTTTTAGCACTGAACGACCTCAGCTTATCATAGGCCATCTTCTCTTCCAGTTTCATGGCATCAGCAAATTGTTCCACCGTTGCACCCTCGGCCATGCCCAGGTATTCAAGCAGGTTCGCGTCCAGCTCATCACCCTTCTTCCTGAGCACCGATATTGCTTTTCTACCAGACTGAGTTAAAACATATAACTCCATTCACCCGACTCCTTCTATCTTTACCTTCAACTTGATTTTACAACAATCGCAAAACTATGTCACCATAACGTATTCCGCCAGTCAGTTCACATCAGAACAAGCTTGACAAATAGAGGCCTTATCCGCAAATATATAATATAAAGGAAGCTTAGTAATTACCGACGTTCAATATTTTGCAAATGCAACGCCAGCCCAATGCAACCAGGATAATATGAAGGTAGCGAAATCGCAAAGGCGGAAATCTGGAAAGACGCGTGAACATCCTGAGTGGTCACAGAACCTTGAAGAATTGGAGTACAGAAAGCAACATTACCGCTCCATAGCAGAAAGTACACCCGACGGTATGGTTACGATTAATGCGCAAGGAAATATCGTGCTCTGGAATCGCGCCGCAGAAAAAATATTTGGTTACACTGCGGAAGAAATGCTAGGCAAGCCACTAACCCGAATCATGCCAAAGCGATTCCATGAAGCCCACAAAAACAGCTTGAACCGTGTGGCCTCAGGCGGCAAACCGAGAATTATCGGCAAAACTGTAGAGGTCATTGGACTCAGAAAAGGCAAGAGCGAATTTCCGCTGGAACTCTCTATGGCTAAATGGAAGACGGGGGAAGGTGTCTTCTTCACAGCCGTGATTCGCGATATCACCGAGCGCAAGCGGGCCGAAGAAGCGTTGCGGCAGAGCGAGGCAAAGTTAAAGGAGGCTCAAATATCGGGACGTATTGGAAGCTGGGAATTTGATATCGAAAGTCAAAAAATCACGTGGTCTGACAACACGTACAAGCTCTACGATCGCGACTCTGCTTTGGGCCCACCCACTGCCGAGGACGAAGCTTCATATTACTCTCAAGAGCAAGGCCTAAAATTGCGCGAATATGCACGCCGTGCTATCGAGGAAGGGAAGGATTTCAAATACGACTTGGAAGCTGACTTACCAAGCGGGCGACATGTTTTCTATTTAGCGACAATGCAACCTATTAAGGATGCCTACGGTCGGATCGTCAAGCTATTCGGTATTGTGCAGGATATCACCGAGCGCAAGCAGGCCGAAGAAGCACTGCAGCAATCCCAGGAGAGATATCAGAATCTCGTTGAAAATATTAACGACGTCATATTCGAAGTGGATACAGAGGGCAACATAACCTACATCAGCCCGGCTATAGAACGGATTGGTAAATACAAGGCGGACGAATTGATAGGTCAGAATTTCAGTCGTTTTGTCCACCCGGATGACATGCCCGGTTTAATATCCAGCTTCCATCGTGTCCTGGCTGGCATACTTAAGCCTTTTGAGTTTCGGGTTTTAGACAAAGACGGTAGCATTCGCTACGCGCGCACCAACAGCCGCCAACGGATGCAACACGGGCAGGTAATAGGTATAACCGGTGTCTTATCTGACATCACCGAGCGCAAGCAGGCGGAGGAAAAACTACGAGAAGGTGAGGAGCGTTATCATACCTTATTTGACCGTTCGCTTGACTTAGTTTACCTTCATGACTTTGAAGGGAATTTCATCGACGCTAACAACGCAGCCCTGAATCTGCTAGGCTACAAAAAACAAGAAATTCTTTCACTTAATTTTGCCTCGCTATTGACCCAAGACCAGATGCCCAAGGTTATTCAGACACTCGAAGAGCTTAAGAAGACCGGTGCCCAAAGAGAGGTGACGGAGTTCAGGTTAAAGCGCAAGGACGGCGATTTTGTAGATGTGGAGACTAAGGCTTCCGTTATTGACCGTGACGGAAAACCTTACGCAATTCAGGGGATTGGAAGAGATATCACCGAACGCAAGAAAATGCTGGACAGCCTGACTATCACCGATCGGTTGGCTGCCCTCGGCAATATGGCCGGAGGCTTCGCCCATGAGCTTAATAACCCATTGACCAGCGTCATCGGCTATGTCCAGCTACTGCTGGATAGAAAAGACCTGTCTGAAGATGTCAGGAGCGACCTAACGGGCATTTATGAAGAAGCCCAGCGCGCCGCGGAAGTAATAAAGAACTTCATGGTCTTTGCTCTCAAGCGGCCGCTGCAAAAGCAACTCTCTGACATAAACAGCTTTATCAAGGACGTGCTTAAGCTGCGGCAATATGAACAGAAGAACACAAACATCAAGGTGAAGACCAACTTCGATCCAGAGCTACCGCTGGTCATGGTTGGCCCTGTCCGGATGCATCAAGTGTGCCTGAATATCATCATCAATGCCGAATATTTTATGTTCCAGGCACACAAAAAAGGCACGCTGACCATTACCACCGAGAGCAAAGGAGATGTTATCAGAGCCTCCTTTGCCGATGATGGTCCCGGCATCCCTCCCGAGAACCTGGGGCAGATATTCAACCCCTTTTTCACTACCAAAGAAGTAGGCCAGGGCATTGGGCTGGGTTTGAGCATCTGTCACAGCATAGTGACAGAACACAGTGGCAACATATACGTTGAAAGTGAACCGGGCAAGGGAGCCACTTTTATAGTAGAATTACCCGTAATTGAGGGGCAACCTGCGAACTAGACTGACGACTAACCGTTAACCTGACGACCGCGACAATCTGAAAGCAGCAGCAATGCTTCGTTCCAAATCACATTACCTACCCATTCTATATGGGCGCGCAGGAAATCATATGCAGTCTGCAAATGTGGTTCCAGAATTTTTCTACGGTTTTCTAAACGCAACTTTGTGACCATAGAAGGAATATCTATGGCTACAGGGCAGCTCTGCTGGCACTTCCGACAGCTAAGACACAGGTCCATCCCTTTATTACCCTCCACAGATGCCTCGCTGCTCAAAGCAGAATAGACTAATCCCCTTCCCCCAAGCTGGCTATCTACGCCGAATCTATTGCCATAAACACTATAAGCAGGACAAACCAGCAGACACTGACCACAACCTATGCAGTATAGTAAGTCCTTATATTCGCTCTTCGCTATATCGCCCCTGTGGTTATCAACCAGAATGACACACAGTTCACTGGGCCCATGGACACCTTTGATTAACTGCTTTTCAATGTCAGCGGTCTGACTTGGGCTGCTGATTATATTTACGAACGAGGTGGCCAGGGAGCCTGTGGCACAAAATGTCTGGAGCTTCAACATATTCAGTGCTTCTTCCATATTCTGGTATATCTTATCTATCCCGGCCAGGATAATATGTTTTCCCGGCCGCATTGACACCTGTAGGATATTTCCCTCATTATGCAGCAGCAATATAGCTCCGTCCTCAGCCACAATGGCATTGGCCCCAGTGATGCCGATTGTAGACCTGTCTATATGTGTAGATATCTCATCTCGAAGCAGCTGAACTATCGTCTGGGCAGTCGGTTCCACTTTCCCGCCCAGGTGAGCGGATAGGATATCAGCTATGTCATACTTAGTTAGATGGCTGGCCGGACCTGTAGGATGGGACGGCACACCGCCGGAAATCTGGATTATCCTGTCCCCGATATCGGTCTCTATAATCTCAATGCCCATTTCACCCAGAGTCGTTGTAAGGCCGATTTCTTTAGTCAAATTAGACTTTGATTTAACCACCAGCCTGTTATCTCCGATTTCCCTGACAACTAATGATATGGCTTCCTCGCGGCTATCCGCCCTGTATACCTTTATTCCGTTTTGTCTCAAATTTTCAACAGCCTGTTTAAGAAGAGCCTCGTTGCCAATAGCACGCTTCCGAGCTCGCCTGAGTCTTTTTTTACGACCTTCGAGGTCAGGTATGCGGTGAATATTCGCCTGTTGTCGTTTCCTGACTACGTTAAATGCACTTCTCATAGCTCGTATACGCCGGGCTTTTGTTAACCGAGTTAATGCACCCGGTTCATTTCTATATACCGGTTCATTTCTATATAAAGGATCAGAAATCTCGCCCACAGTTAGTCTTAACCGAAATCCGATACTGCGCAATTATAACAAATTTGATTTTTACAGGTGTATCAATCATTTCATTACTCTCTACGAATCTGGTATTATGTTAGCTGAGTCAGCCGTGTGACCAGATATACACCTGTTCTGAGCAGCTAAGCCCCTAATTGGGGAGCGTTTGAGTCCCGGTGGGCTTCGCGGACTTCAAATCCGTCGGGAGGCATTGATAGTGTCTTCGGTGGGTTCGACCCCCATACGCTCCCGCCAATAAACGGTAAGCAACCATTATATTCCCACCCAAACCAAAACAGAATGCCCCCAGCTTTCTAAGTAGGAGACAGCTCAAATCTGACTAACGTCAATGGACTAAGAACCCGTTAGGCATAGCTAAATTGGGAGGCAAGGTAGTTAGGCTTATTAAGCAGGGTAGATATATACCAGGTCAGTTACTTTTAAGGATAGCCTGAAGTTTTACAAAGTTATTTTGTGCAGCGCTGGAAAATCAGCTATTTCAACTTCGCATTGAGTGTCTGCTACTGTGGATTGGTCATAATTGTGTGCATTGGCTGTCCCTCATTATTTCTCACATCAATGTCAGTGTCCACTCACTTAGCATTCCTATTAACGATGCCTCTGACAACAGACCATTTTCATCAAAGCAGTGTTCTTCATATCCTATCTGCCATCCTTTTTTTCTTACGAGTTCTGTAAGCTTTTTTAGTCGCATGACCTTGGTCTTTCCGTTCACAGTCACACTCCACTTTGTTCTGTCCATAAGAGCCCTAATGATCCCAACAGGTAATCCCAACTCTGCTTCTATTTCCAACAAGGTCTTGCCTTCTACAAATTTCTGAAGAATTCGAGGCTTCAAGGTATGCAACAGCAAGATGAATTTATCATCACTATCCCATCTGACATTATTCACATGGAATCCCGTTTTTGTGTTTAGTGGTATACCGCTTTTAGTGACTGGTTGTGTCTTTTTAGCTAAGACCATTCCACAATTTCTACAAAATCTATGGCTAGGGTCAACAGTGGCTCTGCAGTATGGACAAGTGGCGACTTTTGATGTACCGCAGTTCCCGCAGAATTGCTGACCTACAATGTTTTGATAACCACACTTGGGGCAAGTAGACACTTGCTGCTGCATCACAACCTTCTATTCACCTCAATCACACGTGTATATACACGATTATACGCCCATCCAAACCAAAATAGAATACCCCCACCGAGAACCTTAATTTGTGAAGTGCCAGCTTCATTATCAAACTGAGTGTTGTATAAGGGTGAAGCACACCCTCAGTCAAGACTTGTGGCTCTTTAGTCCAGTACCTCTGTAAAACTGCAACCCGCGATATTCGATTCGTCAGTATCCCGTTGACACCTCATACCTAATAAGTACAATTGTTTTAGGCTTATATGCCTGATAAAGGTATGAGTGGTAGAATAGGGGCATGCGGAAAACTATCATCAAATTTATCCCAACTATTGTTTCAATTGTGTTTTGGGTTGGGTTCGAGATGAGTGGTATTGAAATTCCATGGCTTGGGCGTTTATTGATGGTATTAGCTGTCTTGTTACTACTCATTCCAGGTTGGGCTTTTATAAAAAATATTCGTGTTCAAAAAAGACCTCTAAGGTTGTATTTAAAAGCAGAGGCTCATCCTATACCCCTACTTGAGCAGGTATATAGCCAAATAAGCGGAGCTTGTCATATTTGGAAAAATGCATATATTTTGTATTATCCTGGGCATTTTAGCGAGGGTGGAGGACAATATTTAGATGTATGGGAACATATGGAGAAAACAGGTAAACATGTTTATTCAGAACAAGAGTGGTTAAAATATAGACCACTTTTCGACCAAGTAGTAATTGAGGTTACCGATAAACTCCTAGAACTTATGAAACTTTTTTCTGATTCCATTGAACAACAATTTAAGATGCGAATCTATCAGACTATTGCCCAATTAAAAGTAGAGCGGGATGTATATTTGATAACCCCTACTTTGATAATATCACTTTACGATAGGGATAAAGATAAAGACCAAGCATTTAAGGCACGATTTTCTGGGGTAATTAGGTATTTAGCAACTTTATCCAGGGAAGCAGACAAAATCAGTGCAAGGAATAGACCCAAAAATTAGTTTTTGGTATTTATTTGCATAATTCTTGATAAGTGAGGTTCTCAGAATTGATTAGCTTTAATAGTGTATCTTTAAACAAATACGGATTCTCACGATTATTGAATCGCCATTCCAATTCATCAAGGTGAGCTATTAGCGTTGTCGCAGACTCTTACAAGCATAAACTTCTGTGAATCCGTGCCAGCTTGATTATCAACCTGATGTTGTATGAAGGTGAGGCACACCCTCAAAACGAATCTTATCAGAATATAGGTGAATTGGTTCACGGAACTGGAAACCGATTTTTGGGTTCGTCAGTATCCTACTTAGCTCTTACAGGGTTATATCTCAAGTATCCTTTATTAACCGTGAATTCAAAGAAGGAATCTATTACAGCTGCTTTTCGAGCTATTGTTCTTGGGGCATTGCCTTTTTCTTTGAGGCTTATGAGATAGTTCGAAACGAACTGCTGATTGCAGTTAGCCCAATAAGGCTGCACGTGCTCCACTCCAGTTGCCTTTACGAAAAATTCAAACAACTGCCGAATGTAGCTTTTGTATAGCTTTAGCGTTTCTGGTGATAATGATTTCTCATCACGCAGATAATCACGGAATCGGTCAAGGGCATTAAGTTCCCCCAGAGCAATTAAATAGTTCTCTCCCCCACAATAGTCCATAATTTCTCGCAGTCATTACCAACATTTTGCTCGGTAAACAATCACCATTATACGGTTCTGCTTGGAAGTGGGTGTTGTTACCTTTAGCTCAGTCGCAACGGAGAGTCATGCTCAGATTATACACCCGCTCAAAGCTGAATGGAATACACCACGTTTTTGAACAGAGGTTAAGGTGAATGTGCTTAATGGTAAAGGACTTCAAATCCGTCGGGAGGCATTGATAGTGTCTTCGGTGGGTTCGACCCCCATACGCTCCCGCCACCTTTTTAAAAATTGCTGAAGCAAGCGGAGATTCGCAGTTTTATCGAAGTACAGGTCAGATTTGCATCTACTCTGCGTGCTAATAGGAAAAACAAAGTAAATGAACCCGGACAAAATGCACTAAAGATATTCTGAGTAGTTAAATCGGGGATTCCAGTAGAATTAGAGGGTTGTTTCAGTAAGGCTTTTGCCTTGGAGGAAGACGCGTAAAAAAGCGGCTGGCATTACTAGCCAGAACATATATCACAAAAAATACCAAGCCCAAGCCCAGAAGAGCAGAGCAACGAATACGCGCCCCCAATGACGCTAATAAGTTTTCGTACCATTGGAGTTCCAAACCCCACGATATTTTAGAAGTTACGGCAAATACCAGACGCAGGCCATGACTAGGATAGCTACAAGAGCAGTAACGTTAATAACAATACCACTGAACATGCCCAGCAGCTTCTTATCACCTCCGACAATAGACATGAATTTTTTGGTTCTGCTCATTTCTCCCTCCTTAATCTAAAGTATGTTACGGTTGGCTCCGTATCTACATTTCTATTTTCACACAGGACAATCAATAAAACATGATGAATTAGTACTGTTTCCACTAGACACTTAGGTACCACGAATTATATAGCCATAAGTACCACAGGTGACTGATTTGCAAAATAACTGCCCTCTATATATAAAAGGAAGGGGATTCTTAGATGATGGAAGTATTGAGAGTTTTCTATTTTGCTTCCGCCAGGTAGATAAAGGGTAGATAATTGGTTTTAGATGCATTTGCATATCGTTTCGATTGCGAGGTACCATTTAGATAAGGAAAACGGAGTATAAGTTGCAGCAATCGTTTCCGTGTCCTAAGTGTGGTGCTCAAATCCCCGTGGGACAGCACGTCTGCGGCATATGTGGACAACATTTCGAATACAGATGTCGCCATTGTGGTAGCGGGGTAGGGACCGCATCCGGATTTTGCACCAATTGTGGTGGAAAGCTGTACCACGTGGCGCATCATACCGTGCCCTTAGCTAACAAAGCCGAACACATCCATCACATAAAAGCGACAAGAGTAGAAGATACAATTCGGCGGCCTGCAAGTCAGATTGGGCGCTATTTTATCGTGGTAGCTATCATTTTCTTCCTGGTAGGAATCATATATGCTGTTGGCACGAGTAGCCAAGGAAATTCATCTAACTGGCTTGGCGGATATACCTTTGGTGGCCAATCCCCTCCCTCGTCCCCTCCCTCATCTCCGCCAGTTACATCCGGCACAGATGTTCAACAAAACCCAAAACCCGTCTCTGATTCACCTAGCTATACTGTGAACCAAGTCATAGCTGCCGCAAAGAAGCTTAGCCCTGATTGTCGGTTGGAAACCAGACGTACCGGCTGAGCAGCTGCCAGCTGTCCTCAGTATGAGGACGCCGCACCGACTTTTATCGCTGGGTATGTGGGCAATAGGATGTGGAGCATAATCAAAACCTGTCCCATAAACTCAGCCTATAATGGTGCCTGGTATTTCTCCGAAGATAACGGCCAATTTACTAAACAGTATTAGTTATCTTAGTATTCGCTCGTCACCAACCCGGCGTGTGATTTTTTTCTCGTCCATATATTCCAGAAGTGCTTGGGCATATTTCCGGCTGGTGCCCAACATATCCCGCACTTCAGCCAGGGTCACTTTACCCTTTGCCTTGGCATAAGCCACAACCTTATTCACCATTTCCTCATAGGCAGCCGCAGAAAATACTACTCCATCGCTTACCTTCACTACTTGCTGCTGCTCAATGAGTAAATTCAGCAAGTCAGGTTCCAGGGTTATATCACCGGGCGGAGAATAAGGATTCTCCTTCAAGGCACGGAGAAAGTTGTTTATTTTTTCCTGTTGTGGCTGGGAAAGCTGAATTCGATAAGACGGAAGATGAACGGCCGCGCCTTCTTCAACCAGAACACCAGACTCAAAAAGTCTCTGTAATGCGGCAGAAGTTGGCGATAGTTTCAACTTACTGCTCAGTTCCCCCTTGGGTATTCCGGCGCGGGTGGGAAATTTTCGATGATAATTCCGCACTACATCTTCCGCCTTCTTAGCCAATCGCTCCCAGCCGGAACCGGTAAAAAGAAGGCTTTGCTTCCCCTGCCCCACTATTACCACCTTTCCATCGTTGACCAGCCTATCAACGACTTCATGCATTTCATCAGCTCCCAAATCACACTTCACTGCCAGCTCCTCTGGTCCCAAGGGTTGGTTCGCCTCCAGCGTAGCCAGCACAGCATCTCCCACGGTTCCCTCTGCCCTAATCTTCAGATTTTGAACTATATCCGGGCGAAATCGGCGATGTCTCACTGAGTGCGACTCCACAATCACACCACCTCCCAATGTATCCATTGGTGAACGGATAATGAAATGGTCACTTTTAACCAATGCCACCGGCATAGTCAAGGTAAGTTGGGCCCAGGAAATATCTCCAGAATCCAGCTTTTCTTTCTCCAGCAAGTGTACTTTGGCCGTTACCTCAGCAGCACCTGTGAAAAAACCAACGGCAGTACCATGACGCAAAGGATGTTTAAGATTTGAAAGCATACGTAGTCTTACGTCTAACCTCGTCGTCGCCACTAACCAGCCTGGTTTAGTGAGCACGTCACCACGTTCCAATTGAGAAGTTGACACACCGGTCAGGTTAGCCGCCACCCGACTGCCAGGGTTAGCCATATCAATGCGAGTCTTGTGAGTCTGCAATCCCCGGAGCCTGGCTTTGAGCCCGGACGGCAGTATTTCCACCTCCTGCCCTGCCATTAGTGAACCATCGACTAATGTTCCGGTTACCACAGTACCGGAGCCGGCTATGGTGAAAGCGCGGTCTATCATAAGCCTCGGCCTACCGATATCTTTTCTCGGCTCAGCGGATGACAGAATCCTGTCTATACTCGAAACAAGGTCTGTCATTCCTTCACCGCTGACTGCCGATACTGCAACCACAGGCGACCCGTCTAAGCTTGTCGACTTAATTAGCTCTTCAGCCTCCAGCCTGACCAAGCTCAATAATTCCTCATCCACCAGGTCTTTTTTAGTGATCACTACAATCCCTTTTGTTATGTCAAGTAAATCAAGTATGGCTAAATGCTCTCTGGTCTGAGGCATTACCCCTTCGTCAGCAGCCACGATAAGCAAAGCTAAATCTATGCCGCCTACCCCCGCCAGCATGTTCCTTACAAAGCGCTCATGTCCCGGAACATCAACAACTCCCACTTCCTGCCCACTGGGCAATTTTAGCCAGGCAAAACCGAGGTCAATGGTCATGCCTCGCTCTTTTTCCTCACGCAATCGGTCCGGGTCTATTCCCGTTAAGGCTTTTATCAAAACCGATTTGCCGTGGTCTATGTGTCCGGCAGTGCCTATGACAAACATTCTGTTTGCTTCTCCTGTGAACTCATTTCAGAACGTAATACGAGATATTACCGTCAAGCCGACAGTAAAACCAAAGGAATAACCCGCACAATTATCGATTCGGGCCTGCAGTCACAGTTTTAAGCGCCTGCAACAGGATATCATCTTCCTCGCCAAGAACTGTTCGTGGGTCGAGGAGTAAAACATCGTCACTGATGCGTCCGATGACCGGTGGTGCGTGGTGCCTCAGTTTTCGAGCTAAAGAAATAACTGTGTTTCTCTGACCTTGCTTACCACCGATAGCAACCAGCCTGGTGGTAAGCGTACTCCCAGGTAGGCTGCCGCCGCCAACCATGGTCTCGCCTTCAACCACCTGTGCCAAATCACCAAGCGCTTTCGCCCAGAGCCTGGCTCGTGTCTCGACCTCATCAAGAGGCGCCGAAATCATGCGCCATACCGGAATTTTCTGCACCGCTTCACCTTTCAAGTAGTGAATTAATGTGGCAATTAGACCGGCCAGCCTTATTTTGTCAATGCGCATCGCCCGAGCCAGAGCATGCCTTTTCAACTTATCAACCTGGGCTTTCCTACCTACAATAATCCCGGCTTGAGGTCCTCCTATAAGCTTGTCCCCCGAAAAGCAAGCTAGCTCAACACCAAGTGAAACGCTCTGCTGTACCATAGGCTCAGCGGCAAGTCCGAAGGTAGTTGTATCTAATAGGCAACCGCTGCCCAAATCATCCAGCACAGGTATATCATGCTTCTTACCCAGCGCCACCATCTCCTCAATAGCAACCGAATGTGTGAAACCCTCGACTCTGAAATTACTGGCATGGACGCGTAGCAGAGCTGCTGTTTGTGGACTTATCGCTTGCTCATAGTCGTGAATATAGGTGCAATTGGTCGTGCCTACCTCTACTAGTTTGGCTCCACTTTGTCTCATAACATCAGGTATGCGAAAGCCACCACCGATTTCTACAGCCTGGCCTCGTGAAACAATTACCTCTTTTCTCTTAGCCAGGGCGGTGAGAGCCAGTAATACTGCAGAGGCGTTGTTGTTTACCACCAGCGCTGCCTCAGCGCCGGTCAATTGGCATAGAAGTTTCTCAATGTGAACATCCCTGGAGCCCCGTGCTCCGCTGTCAAGGTCAAACTCCAGGTTGCAGTAGCCTGTGGCAACCACCTCCATAGCTGTCCTCGCCTCTTTGCTGAGCGGAGCCCGACCCAAGTTGGTATGAAGTATTATTCCGCTGGCATTGATAACCGGACGCAGGCTGAGCTGTTCCAGTGCCTGTAACTCGGAATGTATAGAGTCCACAATCTTATCTAAGGAAGGCGATGGACTGCCGTGCGTGATAGCCAAGCGAGCTTGCTCGAGACGCCGCCGAACCAGGCTCACAATCAGGTCATGCGGATAATGAACGCGGAGCTGTTTGATTCGCTCATCAGAAATAACCTTATCCACACTGGGAAGGCGGCGAAGTTCAGTCTCCATAGTGTAGGAATATTCTACTATACTCAGAACGACTTTCAAAGCTGCCAAGTATTTCTTTCACTGCGTTTTGCTTCTGCGTCATCGCCGATGTTACAATACGCCACAAATGGATAAGAGCATATCTCCCCGTCTAACCGAGAGTGTCAGTGGAGCCGGTTGAGCTTCCAAGCTGGGTCCGGGTGACCTGGATAAAGCCCTATGCGGCTTGCCCCTGATACCTGATAAGAACGTAATACGGGGCATGGAAAGCCTGGATGATGCCGGCGTTTATAAATTGAGTGATGACCTGGCTATCATCCAGACCATAGATTTCTTCACGCCCATTGTCGATGACCCCTATGATTTCGGCCAGATTGCTGTGGCAAATGCGCTGAGCGATGTCTATGCCATGGGCGGCAAACCTTTGACAGCCATGAATGTAGTCTGCTTCCCGACAAAAAAGTTTGACATCTCCATATTGAAAGATATACTCAAAGGCGGCATAGACAAGATGATAGAAGCCGGCGTGACATTGGTCGGCGGACACAGCATAGACGATGCCGAGCTAAAATACGGGCTTTCCGTCACCGGTATCGTGCATCCCAAACGCATGATAACTAATGCCGGAGCTAAGGTTGGGGACAAGCTCGTACTCACCAAGCCATTGGGAACCGGAATCATCAGCACTGCCTTGAAATCCGGCAAAGCCAGCAAAGAGACAATAGCCAAGGTGACAAAATATATGGCAGCACTAAACAAAAAAGCCTCGGAACTGATGCAAGAGTTGGAAGTTCATGCCTGCACCGATATAACCGGCTTCGGATTTCTCGGCCATGCCTGTCAGCTAGCCCAGAACAGCCAGGTAGGTATAAAGGTAAGTTCAGGTTCAGTTCCGGTCTTCACAGAAGTGGAAAATTTCGCTAAGGCAGGTCTTTGTCCCGGTGGTTTAAAAAGAAACATGGAGTTCTACGGCAAAATGGTGGAATTCTCCAAGCAGGTACCCGATTATATCAAGGATATCCTCTTCGACCCCCAAACTTCAGGCGGACTGCTGATTTCCCTGGCATCAGAAGATGCTGAGCTGCTCGTGGGCAGGCTGAAAAAAGCCGGTATTCCGGAGGCAGCTATCGTCGGAGAAGCAATCCGCAAGCCGCCGGGCAAAATAATTATAGAGTGACACAGAGCACAATTGTGAAATTAAACGGGCTCTGACGTAAATCAGAGCCCGATTATTATCTGGTGGAGGCGGGGGAGGGTTGAACTCCCCGTCCAGAAGAAGGTTGCCAGAACATACTACAGGCTTAGTCAGCTCATTTATCTCACCTGGCTAGGCTCTGCTGACCGATAATAGCCAGGCCAGTCGATAATTCTTAGCCAACCTCTATCGACATCGAGGTTGGAGCACCCCGACATTTCGTCACCCAATCCCAACCCATCGGGGTGAGGTCAGGTTGGATGTGCAACCTAATTAGGCTGCAATTGGAACTGCTTCGGCAGTTGTCTTTTGCCACCTGTTTTACGAGG
>JBAVQV010000095.1:0-3146 GCA_049694415.1 Dehalococcoidia bacterium | reverse complement strand
TCCAGCCGAACATACCGTAAAGGAGAACAAGAGCCACCTCATTGATCATAGGCGACGCAATCAGAAATGATAAAGTGATACCCAGCGGAATTCCTGTTTCCAAAAATCCTATGAAGAGCGGGCAGGCCGAACAAGAGCAGAAGGGCGTGACAATACCCAGTCCTGAAGCCAGGATATTCCCGGTAAACTCTCTTTTTCCAGCGAGCATCTGCCGGGTGCGTTCTGGAGTAAAGAAAGACCGGACGATCCCGACTCCAAAAATGATGAGAACCAGTAGCAACATCACTTTTGGTACGTCGTAGAGAAAGAAAGCAACACTACTACCCAGGTGGCTTGAGGTTGCAAGTTTAAATACGTTGTATGTCAGGAAGTCAGCAGCTGGTTTGAGCCAATAGTATACGACTACCCATAGTACTAGCCCAACACCGAGCATAATAAATAAACTAAGTCTATTTTTGGTTGTTCTGGTCTCAGTGAGTGTGCCGTTGGGACCAGCATCAGAATTGCAGATATTTTTGTCTACCATTGTCTAAAGTCTTATTTCTTGGAACCTTCACTAAAATAGTGGGGAGATTATCAAGCGGTACTCAGCTTCCTTGCCACACAGTTTGGACCCACCCTTTCAGTCTGTCGCAACCTTTGTCTATCCAGCAGGGCTGTCTGGTTTCCCTCCAATGCTTTCCCAACGGCTTCAACAAGGTTTACATAGTGCTCTTTTAAGCCTTCTCTATCAATGGAATATAGCGCCCAAAGCCCCTCGCGCCTGAGCTTCAGGAAACCGGCATCATAAAGGGCACTCAAGTTCCGAGAAGCCCGGGGCTCGGAGATGTCAAGCACTTGCATAACCTCACAGACACAGCACTCACGCTCCAGCAGTAAGTTCAGAATCCTTAATCTGGTTTCATCGGACAGAGCCTTGAAGGCTTTAACTAACTCTCTCATTACCAAACTCCATTACTATATGCGCATTTACGAATATAGTATAATAAAGAGGAATTCCCTTGTCAACTTGTCCTTTAGCTGGACTGATTACTTGCCGATTAATAAAATCTGTGTCAAAATAGAAGACAGTTTAATTATTATGGCTATGATAAGTGTTGTCATACCAGCTTTAAATGAAGAGAGGTTCATCGCCGACTGCCTCGGGTCATTAAAGAATCAGGATTATCAAGGCGAATATGAAATCATAGTCGCCGATAACGGCAGCACCGATGATACGGCTAGTATTGCTCGAAGCTACGGAGCAGAGGTTGTAATTTGCCTGGAGAAAATAAGCGTATCCTATGCCCGGCAGGCCGGCGCTGATGCCGCCCACGGCGATATAATTGCCCAGGCCGACGCCGATACGGTTTATCCTCGCGATTGGCTAAGGAAAATAGACGACCACTTTTCTTCACACCCGGATGCTGTAGCCGTTGCCGGCAGGTTCCTTTACAAAGACCCTCCATCGTGGGCCAAGTTCGAGTATTTCCTGCGGAATAGTACAAACAGGTTGACCGCGGCACTTTTTGGGAGGCCGCTGCTCGTCTCTGGTGCCACTTTTGCTTTTCGTAGAAGCGCATTCCTCGATGTGGACGGCTACTGCAATGTTTCATATTCACCCGACCAACTCGGTATTTCCGGTAGACTAAGTAAAGCGGGAAAGGTTTATTATGACAGAGATTTATATGTTTTGACTTCTTCGCGCAGTGTCAAGAAGCCTCTCCTTCTTTGTATTATGGAAGCAGTGGTTCATATAAGCCATTGGGGCGGTTATATGTGCCGCGCCTATATCAATAGCTTCGAAGAGTTTGCCAATAAGACAACTTTAAGGCGAATCGCACTTAGAGCATCACCGGCGGCAGTGCTCATCATCCTGCTTGCCTATGGGTACTTCATACCGACATCACCGGTTTTTGGAAAGGTTTATTATAAAGGAACTGAGCCCGAGAAGGTGGTTGCTCTGACCTTCGACGATGGTCCGAATGAGCCATATACCTCTGAAGTACTTGATATCCTGGATGAATATAATGTTAAGGCGACCTTTTTTGTCGTTGGGGAAAACGTCGAGCTTTATCCGGAGACAGCCAAACGCATAGTGGCTGAAGGACATATACTAGGCAACCATTCATATTCTCACAATGCCAATCATGCACTTACCGAATATGGCGCTAAGGACCTGGTGGTGGCGGAAAAGGCGATATACGATACCGTTGGCGTTAAGCCTCACCTCTATCGCCCGCCGCACGGTAAAAAGACTCCATGGGAACTTGATGCAGTTAGAGAGCAGGGTATGATTGAGGTAACCTGGAGCGTTTCCACCGGTGAGTTGAATACGCACTCATATGAAAAGGTGGCCGACAGAATTGTCGATGAGACTCATCGCGGCGAGATAATACTTTTGCATGATGGCTATGGTACCTCGCACAATTGCAGCCAGGCTGACAAAAGCCTCACCGTTGAGGCGCTGCCATTGATTATCGAGAAATTGCAGGCCGAAGGATACACGTTTGTCACGGTCCCTGAACTCCTCGATGTCCCCGCGTACAATAATTAGGTGTTTGGATGAACCTGGAAGCTCTTTTTCAGCAGGCCTTTAATCTGGCCGGTACTTTTAATCCGACGCTGGTAGTTTTTCTATTTCTCATATGTTTTATCGGCGAGTTTGGTATATGTATCCCGTATCTACTTGAGACCATCTGGCTGCTATCCGGATACAACTTCGGCACCGGTGTAATTCCACTTATCGACCTGGTGCTGTTGTGGCTGGTAGCGCAGGTAGGCAGACAGGCAGGCGGAATTACGCTGTCCTATCTTGGCCGGTTCGGCAGCATGCCCATAATCAAATTTTATAATAAGCATTTTGAAGCCAGCGTATCCGAGAAGCTGGCTGAGAACAGTTCTACCACTGTCAGCTTTTTCCGTAGAATAAACTTCTTGTCGCCGTTTTCGGTAGCTCTGGGTCGGTTGATTTGGCTTCGTATACCGATAACGCTAATCCTGGGTGCCAAGAGGCAGTTAAAAACGCTTTCGCTGGGGATTTTACTGGCCAGCCTGGTCTGGGACGGCATGTATATTTTCCTGGGTGCAGTTGTCGGCGCTCATTCGGCGTTGAAGCCGCCCCAGATGATTATTTATTCCTTGATAGGCCTGACGGTACTGTATGC
>JBAVQV010000094.1:0-20571 GCA_049694415.1 Dehalococcoidia bacterium | reverse complement strand
GCCGGGTTCTTGACAGAGCCGAGCGTGTGATGGGGGAAGAATTCCCATTGAGCCCGGAGCGCATAGGTGAACTGACCAGTGAGGAATGGCAGCGAGCCAAGGAAGCATTACAGAGTTCACCGGGCGCTCGTGAAGCTTTCCGAAAATATCTGGAGGGCACGGTTGGAGGCAAAGTAGATAACCTGATAAAGGCTGACAAGGATTATTTGTCCGCTATGGGAGTGGCTGAGAAGAGCTTGTGAGGGGCATGGCAAGCAAGTTGACTTTATATAGAGGAGAGGATTTCCGAGAACCTCTCCTCTTTTGTTTTCATGCTGGAGGATAGGATGCCTGAAAAGACTGAAAAGAAAAGCATATCTGTGGACTTGGAGCATACGAAAAAACGCCTGGAGATGTTAGACAAGCGGCTGGACAACATCGATTCCGTGGTTACTGCTTTAGTGGAGCGGGTGATGAGGCAGCCGGTCACTATTGAGGTCACCTGCCCTAAATGTGGTAGTGTTGTCCAGATTATGCTCACCAGCAACACAAAGACCATTGGCAAGGGTTAAGCTGTGTCCCACTCGGGAATCGTGCCAGTGCGGACGAGGTACCGGTTTTTGCTTTAAAAGTAAGCTACAGAATCGGTAGGTAATTCTTCAGTTCGTAATCGGTTACGTACGTCCGGTATCTATCCCACTCTACCTTTTTATTCTGGATGAAGCTATTTAAGGCATGGTCACCCAGAGCTTCTCTGACCAGTTGGCTCTTTTCGGTGAGCTGTATAGCTTCGTATAGGCTGCCGGGCAACGTTTTTATCTTCTTCTTTTCGCGTTCCTCTTCGCTCATTTCAAAGACGTTCTCCTCTGTAGGTGGCCCCAGTTTGTATCCCTTCTCAATGCCTTCCAGCCCGGCAGCCAGCATAGCGCTAAAGGCGAGATATGGGTTGCATGCCGGGTCTGGAGACCTGAGTTCTATCCTGGTGGCGGTTTCTCTTCCCGGTTTATATTCAGGGAGTCTGATTAAATCAGCCCGGTTTCTTCGTGCCCAGGTGATGTAACAAGGAGCTTCATAGCCCGGGACTATGCGCTTGTAGGAGTTTATCCACTGGTTGCAGATTGAAGTTATTTCCGGGACATGTTTCAACAAGCCGGCGGTGAAACTTCTGCCTGTTTCCGACAGGTGGTAGGGCGCATCCTTATCGAAAAAGGCATTCCTGTTGCCTTTGAACAAGGACATGTGAACATGCATACCGCTGCCATTACAGCCGATTACCGGTTTGGGCATGAAGGTGGCATAAACACCCTGTCGTTGGGCTACCTGCTTTACTACTAAACGATAGGTCATCACATTGTCGGCCATGGTCAAGGCGTCGGTGTATCGGAGGTCTATTTCATGCTGGCTGGGCGCCACTTCATGGTGGCTGTACTCGACCTCGATGCCCATTTCTTCGAGGAAGAGAATCGTTTCTCTCCGTATGTCTGAGGCTATCTCCGGGGGTGTCAGGTCAAAATAGCCACCCAGGTCCAAAAATTCCGTACTCTCGGAATTCTTGAAGTAGAAATATTCCAGCTCGGGCCCAACGTAGAAGGTGTAGCCGAGGTCAGCAGTTCGCTTCAGGTTTTTCTTCAATATGTACCTGGGGTCGCCTTCAAAAGGTTGTCCACCGGGCCAGTATATATCGCAGAACATTCGAACCACCCCTTGCTCTTTGGGTCGCCAGGGTATCACCTGGTAGGTGTTGGGATCGGGTATGGCAATCATATCGCTTTCGTCGATTCGGGCAAAGCCCTGGATGGAGGAGCCATCGAAGCCCATGCCGTCGGTCAACGCCTCTTCGAGTTGCGCGGCAGTGATGGTAAAGCTTTTCAGAAAACCCAGAATATCAGTGAACCACATACGAATAAACTTAATTTTTTGCTCCTTAGTCCTTTTAAGGACGTATTCCTTGGCCTCGTCTTCCTTTTTACCCATTTACATTTTCCTCCAATCAACCAGAATTTCTGAATTATGCTTATTATTTCTGTTTTGTGAAAGTATAGATGAGACCAGCTCTTTATTCAAGATGGTGCAATCTTGACTGCCTATAGAATCACTGATAAAATGCCAAAGTAATGGGCGGTTAGCTCAGTGGTTAGAGCGCTGCGTTGACATCGCAGAGGTCACCGGTTCAAGTCCAGTACCGCCCACCATGTACTCAGTTTACATAAAGTTGATTCACACCTCATTGAGCTGGTAGAATTACGTTTAGGCCCTGAAAAGGGATTTTGCACATAAGCTTGAATCGTTTACTTTACACATTAGGGCAAACCATTTAGATGTGGGACAGGTTTCGATTCTATGCCCTGTTCGTATGGCGCTTCGTCATACTGCGGCATCCGGAACCGCTCATCTACGGCATCGCGGTAACAGACCGCTGCAATTTTGCATGCCGCGGCTGTCATGTCTCCAACACTGGCTGTCCCGATATGACTTGGGATCGGCTAGTCGTCGCGATGCAGAACGCGTGGAGCCACGGATTCCGCGAGTTGTACTTTAGCGGCGGGGAGCCAATGCTCTGGCGCGACGGCGAGCGCACACTCGATAACGCAATCATCGAGGCAAAGCGAATCGGCTTCTTCCATGTTCACGTCTACACCAACGGCACGCTAGGGCTCGACACGTCGGCTGATCTCGTTTGGATTAGCATGGACGGGTTACCCGGCGTCTTCGAGAGGCGGAGAGGCGATCATTTCCATCAGGTCGAGCACGCCGTTCGCGAGGGCCAGCACCCTAAAGTCGCTATCATCTACGTAATTGACCACAATACCGCGGAGGGCATTGAGCCATTCCTGCGCTGGGTACAAGAAACGAAGTTCCCTATCATCGGGGTCATGTTCTACTTTCACACACCCTACTACGGGCGCGACGAGTTGTTCCTGACCGCCGAAGAGCGCGCTCCGATTATTAACCGACTCCTCAGCTGCATCAGAGCCGGACTGCCGGTCATCAACTCGCGAGCGGGTCTGCTCGCGCTCAAGTCCGGCGACTGGCCGAGGCGTGTACCGGTAGCCCACGTTTTGGACGTCAACGGCGAGTCGGTGTGCTGTCGCGCGTCCGCCGACGTGTGCGCGGACTGTGGTTACACTGCTTGCACCGAGCTCACAGAGTTTCAACGCCTACGCCCCAGCGCACTGCTCGGTATGCTGAGGTACTGGTGAACAGCTCGGGCCACAGGCTCTCATCCCTTGTAACGCGTGCCGTCCGCCGCTACCTTGTAGGGCCCGATCAACGATGGGTATTCGAGTCGCCCCCACAGGGCTGGACGCCGCCACGCGTCGAACTCACCTCAATGTATCTGCACGTGCCGTTCTGTCGCAACTTCTGTCCGTATTGCCCCTACACCAAAGTGCCGTATGATGAGACGCTTGTGGAACCCTACACACGAGCCGCGCTCGCCGAGGTCGACTGGTGGGCCGACACGATTGGGCCTGCCGAGATAACGAGCGTCTACATCGGTGGCGGCACGCCGACGCTTGCGCTGGGCAGCGTCGCCACTGTGCTTGCGCGCGTGCGCGAGCGTTTCCGCCTGACGGGTGACATATGTATCGAGACAAACCCCACTGACGTGGACGATGTGACCGTGCACCAGTTGCACGATGCGGGCGTTGCACTCGTTTCGCTTGGCGTGCAATCATTCCACCCAAAGAACTTAGCGGTGATAGGACGCCGCTACAAACCGTCCGTCGCAGAGCACGCGCTGGCACTGCTCGCAGAAGGCGGCTTCACCTCGGTCAACGCGGATATCATGTTCGCGCTGCCTGGCCAGACAGCCAGCGAAGTGGTTACGGATTTGGCCCGTGCTGCACAACTCGGCGCGAATCAGCTCACGACCTACCCGCTCTTCACGTTCCCGTACACCTCGGTCGGTGAGTTCCTGCGCCTGACTGCAGTGCGCATGCCAACTCTGCGAGTACGCCGGACGCACTATCGGGCCGTCAGCGAGTGGTGCGCGGAACATGGGTTCGAACGAGTGTCGGTATGGAGCTTCAAGCGAGGTGGCGTCCCGCGCTATTCGTCAGTCACTCGGGATGGTTACATTGGGGTTGGCCCAGGTGCTGGATCTCACCTGCCTGACGGGTTCGTGCTCAACACGTTCGACCTCAACAACTGGATCCAGGCAGCGTGCACGGGGCGCACGGCGATTGCCCTGCGCATGCCGTTCGCAGGTGAGATGTCTGGCTGGTGGTGGCTGTACTGGCGCTTCTATGACACGCGCATCCCTCTGGACGACCTCGAGGCGGCTCTCGGTAACGACGCGCCCAAGGCTCGCCGTTGGCTGAGAGCGATGGAACAGGTTGGACTGGCGGTTCGCAGTGAAGAGTACCTCAAACTCACCGAGCCGGGCGCGTTCTGGCTGCATCTTGCGCAGAACCACTTCGCGCTGAACTACGTGAACACGCTGTGGACCAGGGCACGCTGCGAGCCTTGGCCGCAGGCAGTGTATATCTGAGCACTTAACGCCTAACACCGGGTTGCTAGCTTGCCTTACTGTGTCCTGCCATGGCTTGCTATCTTATACACTGCTGTTATCTGCTTTGGACTCGTGGTGATTCCCGTGGTTTGTTGCGTCCTCCTATACACTCCCAGCGTCTGCCTTACCCTACTTTACCGTGCATTTACTGATTTTAGGACTGTTCTTCTTTCCGATACGAGCTCAATTTGGCGGAAGTGGGTGTGCAAAGGCAACCAAAAGTGTTTATAATATCAGGGCGTATGTCAGGAATTCATGATAGCAATTGGTCAGAGCAGGGGATTACCGCGATGCCCTTTCCGGGGCACGATATTCGTGTTGAGGTCCCGGCAGAACCGCGTACATATCATCGCAGAGGTCACCGGTTCAAGTCCAGTACCGCCCACCATTTCAATCGAATTCCAAATCAGTCGTGATGCCTGGCGGCAAAGACTAATGAGTTGAAGTCAATATCTCAGCCATACGGCTGCCAAGCCTTCGTGCCTCCTCAACTAGTGCCGCATTATTCTTTACTTCGCCAGGCTTGCTGGCACAGCCTGCAAGCGTAACTATCCTGTCATCGGGGATGTTAGCGGATAACTTAACGAATCGCCTCAACGCCCTGACGGTATGTTCGAGACCGGCACTGCCGCCAATAACAATCAAGCCAGCACAGACCATGCGGGGAGAAATATTATGTCTATAAAGGAAATAGTTACGGTCGACAAAGGCCTTCATCTGGGCGGTCATATTGTAGTAATATACCGGACTGCCGAGAATTATTCCGTCTGCGCTGCAAAATTTATCCAGAATCCAGGGAGCATCGTCATCCTGTTTGCAAGATGAAAAAGAAGTACAGTTTTCGTGACCCTGGCAGGGGTTGACTTTATATTTAGTCAGGATAATCTTTTCCGTTTTGAGACCGTGGGCGGCTGCTTCCTGTAGTGCCTGGTCCACAAGATAGCTCGTATTGCCCTTAGGTCTGGGACTGCCAACAATAGCTAAAATCTTCATTATTATCTCCTAATATTTTTTGGCCGCACTGCGGAGAATCTTAAAGGCTGGAAGATTCATTGTCAAAGTTCACTGCTAGCGTGGCATTGATTTATAGGCAAACCGTGCGGGCTCTATGGGTGCTATTGCTCTACGTAGTGAACTCACATCGTTTTGATGGAGCAGATTGAACGCTTGCCGATGCAAGACGGGGGTGTTATCATACTCTAGTTCAATGAGTGAAGAAGCGCCTCATAAAAAATATGTCTTAATCGCTGACGATGAGCCGGGTATAATCAATTTCCTGACCGCTAATCTGAGACTGGCGAGTTATAAAGTTATAAGCATAATGGGCAGAGAAGAATCATAGCGTTTTGAATGAAGCAAGACGATGAAGGAGATGGCAAATGAAAGCGAAGACTAGACTGTTTCAAATAGCAATTGGCGTGTTGATGGTCATGAGCGTGGTTGCGTGTTCAGCCAGCCAAGAATATAAATTCAAATACGAATCCGACGTGGCGCTTCAGGATAGTTTGAAAGCGGCACCCACCTATCCGGAAACGAGCTTTATTGTATTTAGTGACCCGCACCTTTACGACACCTCGCTGGGAACCGAGGGGAGGGCATTCGAAAGCTATCTAGCAGATGACCGAAAACTTCTAAGGGAGAGCACCGAAATTTTGGAATCGGCCATTGCCTTAATTAAGAATGAAAAGGCCAGTTTTGTGCTGATACCAGGAGACATGACGAAAGACGGTGAGCTCAGCTCACACCGGCTAGTTGTAAGTTATCTGGAGCAGCTAGAAGCCAGCGGTAAAAAGGTGTACGTGGTGCCGGGCAATCACGACATTAAGAACGGACACTCATTCAAATATATAGGCGATATAGCCGAACGTGTGCCAAATATAACGCCTGCAGAATTTGCTGATATGTATGGTGATTTCGGATATAAAGAGGCCCTTTATCGTGATACCGGTTCGCTCAGTTATGTAGCTGAGCCGCAGTCCGGCCTGTGGTTACTTGCGCTCGATGGCTGCCGCTATGCCGAAAACATAGAGAATGAAGCGCCCATTACTGACGGCAAATTCAGCACTGTTACTCTGCAGTGGATCGAAGAGATGCTGGAGAAAGCGGCAACAGAGAAGAAGGCGGTTATTGTGATGGTTCATCACGGCATAGTTGAACATTACGTTGGACAGGAAAAGAACTATGGCGAATATATAATCGATGATTTTCCGGCTGTCTCCAAGCTACTGGCAATGTACAATGCGCGCCTCGTTTTCACCGGTCATTATCATGCGCAGGATATTACCCTGGCACGCTGGCCGGAACCGAATAAATTCGTCTTCGATATTGAAACCGGCTCTCTGGTCACATATCCTGCTCCTTATCGAATCGTAAGCATAGACAACTCGCAGGAAGCCGCAATAAGAACGAAACACGTAGAATCGATACGTTCACACCCCGATGATTTTCAAGAATATGCCAGGGTATATGTCCAGAGTGGCATAGAGGGCATTGCCACGCGGGCTATAATGGGGTATAAGGTTAATCAAGTTGAGGCGGAAAAACTTGCTAAACAAGTTGCGCAAGCTTTCCTAGCCCATTACGCCGGTGACGAGAATCTGCCGTCAGGGCAGGAAGCGATGCAGCCCAGTGGGCTGAGCATACCCGGCTGGGTGGTAGTTAATTTCCGCAAGGACCTGGTTATCGGGCTGTGGCATGACTTGCCGCCGCCTGATAATAACATCACTATCGATTTGAAAACGGGTAGCTGGCAAAAATAAACCACTCCACTCAGCAATTATAGCCTCAGCTGTGCCCTACATTGAAGTAGGCTCAATTCTAGACGACTTCACTGGAAGGTCATTCAACAGCGCGACTTATATTTCTACGTGATATTTTTCTGAATATCTCATATGCCATACAGCTTAATACTGTGATATATTCAACTGCTACCAACCAAAGGTTCTCGGAATAAGGCACTGTTCGATATGCCGCGTAGCTCAATATTATGACCACAGACCACAAAATAGGATATCGGTAGCTCGTAAACACCGACATTAGCACCAAAGACGTAATATACCAGGGATGTACCGTAGTGGCCAAGAGAAAATACGCGGTGAGACACATGAGCATCGCTTGAAATAGCGATAGCCATGTAACGGTCTTTTCTGTGAAAGCAATGGTGACAATTGTTATGAACGCAGCGATGGCTAAGGCAGTACCCAGGGTAGCAATAATATTGTAACCGACGAACTGATAACCAATACATCGAATCACGTAATATAGGCTGGCATTGAATTCAAATGTTTGGAAATAGAGACGAAGGCTGGATAAGAAATTAGGAATCAAGTCGATACTGTAAAAGGGTAAGAAGAGAACGACGAGCGTCGCCCCCACGATAGCGTAGAAAAGCACACTTTTTGCCAGTCCAAGCCGCTTGATTAGCAGCGGTAAAAAGATGAGCGGCAGCAGCTTGACACCGACCGCCAGGCCAAAGCTTGCTGCTGCATAGAGTTGTTTTCTCAGAACCAGTAAGTATATAGACAGGACTAAAAATAGGAGCATTACCGCCTCGAGATGCAGGTTCCCGGTTAACTCAATAATAACCAAAGGGTTAAAAGCGTATATAGCAACAACGTTCGGTAATGCGGCTAATTTAGAACCTAATCTATGCAGGAAAATAATGACTCCGAACTCTGCAAGAAGTATAACAAACCGGATAATGATGATATTGCCCAGGATATTGCCGCCAGCAAGTTTGGCACTGAGACCAAAAATGAACTCGCACACCGGCGGATATACCGTATAGTAATTTGGAGAATTAATCCCTGCGTAGAGGCTGCTGGTAATGCCGGTTACAGTATGTGAGCTGTGAATGAATTGGGAAGGCAGAATAAGATAAGGATTGTAGCCGTGAGCAAACAGTAGGCCGTCCCAGATAAATCGGAAATAATCATCGGTCAGGTTAGGGGTCATGAACATCAGTGATACACGAAGCAGCATGGCACTGACGATAATTAGCGGGAATCTAACATCAAAAACCTTTCGATGCAGGGCGAGAATATAAAGGCCGGAAAGAAAACCGAACAGAACAACAAGCTGACCGAAATCGCTTCTTACAGCGCCGTAGCCAATCCAGATATAACCGAATAGGGATAAAAGGGTAAATACTGTTATCTGTACAGCACTTCGCCTATCCATTGGCGTGTTTTGTTGTTGTCACGGCGTGTACTATGGAATAGTAGAATACATATCCAAAGCCTAGTGTCAACATAAGGTAAAAGGGAAGCAGCCCATAATTTTGAAAGTATATAGACAGATATACGCCTGCCAAAAAGTAGGCGGTTAGTAGCGCTTCAAATATGGTGATGCCGTTGATACCCTTAACCAGGTATTTGTTTGCCTGCCACCTGTCTTTGCTGCTGGTGATATTAAATTTTGGTGTTCGAATGAACGGAATCTTTTTTCCCGCATAGCCTTCGCACAACGCAATCGAATTATGGAGCGAAAATCCCATTGAAATTGACAGGAATAGGAGAAACTTACCCAGAAACGAGTGGAACGATATGCCCGGTCTCTGTGTGGCAGAAATCCAGTAAATGTAGCTAAGCACTAAGAGGCTAAATGGTGAAAACAAAGCAAATGAAAAAACCTGGGCGTACTGGGGGTGGCTGCTCTTAATGAATAGCAATGGAATACTGAAAACAGCGGCCAGAAAAATACAAATGAAGACTGTGCAATTCATCAGGTGAAAAATAGCGTGAACCTTGGTTGTTCTTGAGGTGTGTTTGGAGTTAAGGACGGATGGGAGGTTTTTTTTGACGCACTCCGCGGCTCCTTTTGTCCATCGAAACTGCTGCGTTTTTAAGGCGTTCATGGTGACGGGAAGTTCGGCAGGACTTCCCACGTGTTCAAGATACAGAAACTTCCATCCTTTTAACTGTGCTCGATAGCTCAGGTCGAGGTCTTCAGTTAGCGTGTCGGACTGCCAGTTGCCAGCATCGATAATACAACTCCTTCGCCATATACCGGCAGTACCATTGAAGTTCATGAAATGCCCACCTGCGTTGCGGCCATGCTGTTCAATGGTAAAGTGAGCATCAAGACCGAAAGCCTGCAGTTTGGTTAGTAAAGAATAGCCCTCGTTGACATGCTCCCATTTTGTTTGCACAAGGCCGACCTTCTCATCCTGAAAGTAGGGAATTGTTTTTAAGAGAAAATCAGCCGGAGGAATAAAGTCAGCATCAAAAATAGCGATGAATTCCCCTTTGGCATCTCGTAATCCGTATTCTAGCGCACCTGCCTTGAAGCCATCTCTTGTGCCGCGACGAATATGCGAGATGTTAAGCCCCTTGGCTTTGAGGGCTGCAACTTTTGATTTGGCTAGTGTTACCGTTTCGTCGGTTGAATCATCGAGTACCTGTATCTCAAATCTGTCTGTGGGATAACGAAAGGCAGCGACGGCATCAATAATCCGTTCAACAACATATAATTCATTAAAGATAGGCAGCTGGATAGTAACGAAGGGATATTGGCTTGCCGGAATTTGCGCCATACTCTTACTTTCAAACTGCCTTTTTTGCCGTTTGGAGGACAGGTAAAGGTGGACTAGATGGGCTTGTGCCATGCTGTAACTGAAAATAAACAAAAGTGACAGTCCATATATCACCAGTATGACAATAATAATTGTATTCGAAATAACGTCAATCATAAGCCCATCGATTCCTAAGCAGTGTGGCGAGTATGCTATACCCGGCACACAGTGTTCCTTTAGCAGTCCCCGATATTTTGGAAGTTCCGATTCTGGCTCGATATGTAACCGGTACCTCGAAACAGCGAAATCTTTGCCTGGCTGCTTTCGCCTGCATCTCAGCAGTCCAACCGTACCTCTGCTCTTTCATATCCAGCTTAAGGAGACTATCAAATTTAATCGCGCGGAAAGGACCAAGGTCAGTGTAATGAACGCCATAGAGGGCATTAATCAGCATTATTGCTAACCGATTTCCCAGTACCTGGTGCCATGGCATAGCGCCTTTCTCACGCCTACCTAATAAACGTGAACCAATCACCATATCGTAGCCTTGCTGAAGTATCGGTTGTACCAGATTGGTCATTTCCTCCGGGCGATCTGAATAGTCGGCATCCAGAAAGACAACGATATCTGGTTTTTTTGGTATCGATAGTACATATTCTATGCCTTTTAAGCAAGCAAATCCGTATCCTTTTCTAGGCTCGTGAACAACCGTGGCTCCGAAATTTAGCACAACTTCAGACGTGGCATCGCATGAATTATTGTCGACTACAACGATCTCAGCTGCAATGTTCTTCGGAATATGCGCCAGTACTTTGCCGATAGCTCTTTCTTCATTCAGAGCGGGGATGATGACAACTATTTCTGGCATACCTTACGCCTCATTATATAATCACAATGTATATAGCGTAAAATGAGAGATAGTCAGAATACATATAAATGCTATAATTAAAATAGACAGAGAATTCGTCACTCACTACCAGATGAAGCAAAAAACACCATCGAACGCATTGCTTGTATTTGTCCGGACTCCACACCCGGGAAAAGTCAAGACGCGTTTGGCGAGGTCGCTGGGCGATGAAAAAGCAGCTGAATTTTACCGGCTATGCACCGACGCTACAATCGGTGAGATTAAACAGTTATCCCGAGTGGTGGAAAGATATATTTTCTTTGCTGAACCGGTTGATACATACGAAATGAGGCACTTGGACGGCTTGGGATTTAATGTTGCAGTTCAGGAAGGTGAAAATCTAGGACAGCGACTGTGCAACGCTTTCAGTAGAGTCCTGGAGAATGGAGCGCAGAAGGTGGTTATAGTAGCTAGCGACGTGCCTGACCTATCCGCGAGCATTATGAAAGAGGCTATTAGTAGTCTTGACAATAGTGATGTCGTTATCGGCCCCTGTTATGATGGTGGCTACTATCTGATTGGCATGAAGGAATTGCATGAGGGGCTTTTTCATGGCATTCCCTGGGGAACGGAACGCGTCTACCAACAGACACTTGATGCTGCAAAGGAAAAAGGATTAACGGTTATTCAACTTCCCATCCTCATTGATATCGATACTGAAGCCGACCTCCGCCAATGGTCGGAGGTAGACGGTTATAAAAAGCCGGCTCTTTTGGACTTTATTAAAGCCATGCGCTTATAATTCATCCTGGAGTTGTTATACTGTGCCCCGTGTGTTGACAAAAGACAAGCGTTACGATTTCCATGCAGTGCTGGCTAAGCATGACTTGAAGCTTTCCCCAATCTCTATTGAGACGCTTTGGGTAAATGTTACTCGCCTGTGTAACCAGGCTTGTCGTCACTGCCATGTTGATGCTTCGCCCAGAAGAACTGAACAAATGGAGCGGGAAACCGTTGATCGCTGTCTTGAAATATTGGAACAGTACAAACAAATCAGAAATCTTGATATTACCGGTGGGGCTCCTGAGCTAAATAAAAACTATGACTATCTTGTCATTGAGGCAAGAAAACTTAACAAACATGTGGTAAGTCGACATAATCTAACAGTCATCTTTGATGGTAATCCCGAGAATGGAGAACGAAAGGAATATCTGCCCGGGTTCTTTGCTGACCATCAGGTTGAAATACTCGCCTCACTGCCTCATTATGCATCTAATTTAACGGACAGTGTGCGGGGTAGGGGTGTATTCCGTAAAAGTATTGAAGGAATACGTTTGCTTAACGCGGTAGGTTATGGCAAAGGAGAGACTGGTCTTATTTTGAACCTGGTCTACAATTCAAATGGACCTGTATCCCCGAAACAGCGTGCGGAGCTGGAAGCAAGATACAGAGACGAATTGTTAAGATACGGACTCATATTCAATAAGCTCTATGCAGTTACGAATATGCCTGTAAACCGCTTCAGAGCACAGCTTCAGCGATCGGGAACGTATAATGAATACATAGATAGCCTGGTAAAAAACTTCGACCCGGAAGCTGCCAGGGGCGTAGCCTGTCGTTCGCTGGTCAGTGTGAGTTACGATGGCCGGATTTATGACTGCGATTTCAACCAGATGCTAGGTATGCAGATTACCAATTCAAGACCGCTAACCGTTTTCAATTTTGACTTCGATGCTCTGATTGAACGCAAGATTCGTTTTGCCTCGCATTGTTTCGGCTGCGCTGCTGGTGGCGGCGGCAGCTGATTCGGGAAGGCACTGCCCGTGTAGGCAGTCACCAACCTTTAAACAAATACCGGCAATGACATTCTACTTGGTCTTCTCGTCGTCCTTTTACTATTCGCTTCTAAACTCCCAGGTATGCTTTTTTTACATCTTCGTTGTTAAGTAGGTCAGAAGTCTTGCCCTCCAATGCCAATTGACCATTTTCTAAGACATAGCCGTAAGATGCCAGCATGAGGCCAAGACGGGCATTCTGCTCCACCAGCACAACGGTTGTTCCTTCGCGGTTGATTTCCTTTATTTTTTCGGCAAGCTGCTGGCGCAGTAAAGGACTAAGCCCCAAAGAAGGCTCGTCAAGCAGAAGTAATTCTGGCTGTGCCATGAGCCCGCGGGCGATGGCAAGCATTTGTTGCTGCCCACCGCTCAACTCCCGTCCCTTACAACTGAGCTTGTCCTTAAGGTCGGGGAAAAGGGCCAACGCTTTCTCAAGTGACCTATGCACCTGTTTATTATCTTTGCGTAGATAAGCTCCCACCTGTAAATTCTCTTTGACTGTAAGCTGTGGAAAAATCTTTCTGCCTTCAGGTATCTGGATAATGCCCATGGAGGCTATCTTTGCAGCCGTCAGGCCAGATATTTTCTTCCCATTAAAATAAATCTCGCCATTTAACCCCTCTTCCCCAATTCTCTTCCTGACTTTTATGATGCCGCTAATTGCATTGAGCGTTGTTGTCTTGCCAGCTCCGTTTGCTCCCAGGATGGTGACGAAGTCACCTTTATTTACAGATAAGGACAAATTTCTGACGGCGACATGTTTTTTGTAATAAACGCAGACATCTTTGAGTTCCAGCATCTTCTATATGGTCTCTGTTCCCAGGTAGGCCTCAATGACCTCCTGTTTATTCATCACTTCCTCAGGTTTGCCGTCGGCGATCTTGTTGCCGAAATTGAGCACGACAATCCGGGTGGCTATGTTCAAAACTACCTTCATATTGTGCTCAATCACTAAAACCGTGACACCCTGTTCGCTTATCTTCTTGATATTCTCAACTACGAACATAGCCTCCTCGTGGTTCATACCCGTGGTAGGTTCATCGAGCAGCAGTACCTTGGGATTGGCTATGAGCGCCAACGTTATACCCAGCATCCTCTGGTAACCATGTGAAAGACCTGCTGCCGGCAGAAATATATCATTAAATATATCAAATGTCTTCAATAGCTCGATCACCTTACCTACAACTCTTTCGTTGTCATCTTTATAAGCTTTAGATTCAAGAATAGACTGCCAGTCCTTCGTTTTATATTGCAAGAAAGAACCAATTATCATGCTTTCCAGCACTGTGGCTCCCTCGAAGAGCACATTCGACTGAAAAGTCCTGACTATGCCTCTAGCAGCTATCTGGTCGGGCCGAAGCCCGGATATTTTCTCGCCATTAAAAAAAATTGTTCCCATGGTAGGACGGTAATAACCGCTGATGATGTTAATCAACGTCGTCTTGCCAGAACCGTTAGGACCGACGATACCCAGCACCTCGCCCTCTTCAACCTTGAGGTCGATATCTTCAAGTGCAGCCAGCTTGCCAAAAAATTTTGTTAGACCATTCAGTTCAAGTAACGGCATTTCTGTTTAATTTACCAATTTATTCTACAGCCATCTCAGATTCTTCAGGTATTTCATATTCTTCAGGCTCTCTAAACACCTTGTGCCAGAACTTACCCCACAGGTCAACCAGCCCGGTACCCTTGGGCAGGAACAGCAGCACCAGCACCACGACAGCGCCGAACAATAAATACGAAATATTATATATTGGCAGGCGGGACAGATAGATACCTAAAGTATACAGTAAGGTAGCGCCGATTAGCGCCCCACCGACTATCGAGCTGATGCCGCCCACAATGCTCATCATCACTATCTGCATGGACTTCCACAAATCAAACATCAGCGGAGTTATTACTGAAAGAAAGGTAACATAATAGGCTCCGGCAAGGCCGGTGAAGACGCCAGCAACAGCAAACGCAATCACACGGTACTTCATAAGATGAACACCTAAATGCTCGGATAGCATCGGGTTAGCAGCTACGCCCCGGAATGTACCACCTATACGAGTCCGGTCTATTTGCCAGAAGACCAATCCTGACATAGTTACCAGCAAGAACATAAAGTAATAGTATGGCACCACGCTGGTAGCGAAGTTTATTTCAAAGTTTCCTATTGTTATGGGGGCTGGTGGAGAGGTCAATATTCCAGAGGCGCCCCGAGTAACAGCCTCCCAATTCAGGGCCACAATCCTCACTATCTCTCCGAAGGCAATTGTAATGATTGAGAAATATATACCACCCGCATTTAGCACAATCACGCCGATAACTAATGCTATCAGCCCTGAAACAACACCCGCCGCTAAAAAACTTGGCCAGTAGGGGATGCCTAGTTTAACCGTGAGTATAGCTGAAACATAGCCACCTATAGCCATGAAAGCTGACTGCCCCATGCTGAATTGCCCGGTCCTCAATATCAGCACAAAGCCCATAACCGCAATTGCCCAGATACCGCTTGATATAAATATGGACAGGGTTATCATATTAGTCGTGAAAGCAGGAAGGATAAGGAACAGGGCAATCAGCACCCAGATAACCGTTCTTGGTATTAAAGTTTTATAATCGATATACGGCATCATTTCGCAGGAGCCCCAAATAAGCCTTGCGGTCTGATTAGCAAGATAAGAATTACTAGCACGAACAACGCGACCTCGGAGAAATATGATATCTTATACGCTATGACGCTGTTAAGGAGGCCCAGTATGATGCCACCCACGATGGCGCCGGTGAGGCTGCCGAGACCTCCGATGATAATAGCCAGCAGGGACATAATCATAGGAATACGTCCCATGAAAGGATTAACTGAATAGACAGGTCCAATAATGCCGCCGGCCATGGCTGCCAGCGCACAGCCAATACCCATGACAATTAATGAAACTCGTCCTACGCTGATGCCGTATAAGCTAGCGGCCACCGGTTCTTGGGCTGCCGCCCTGATAGCCAGTCCCACCTTGGTACGGTTGAGCACGATGTACATGGCAGCCATGATAACCAGGGTGAAAATGATCACCGCAATTTTTTGATAGCTAATACTAAATGAACCTAGGTCAAGTACGCCGGGGAGTACCGTGGCCATTCCCTTATCCATAAGGCCAAAGGACATACCGGCCGCACCTTCGAAGAAAAAGATGAGCGCTAGGGTGGCTACGGTTACATATAGCATGCCGTAGCCAGGTGAGGTGAGACGCTCAATGACGAACTTCTCCACCAGCATGCCCAATCCTCCTACAACGATCCCGGATACCAGTAAACTTATAGGGAATGGTATGCCCGCTGCCGTGATTGCGTAATAGACAACGAAAGCGCCCAGCATGTAAAACTGACCGTGTGTCCAGTTCAGAATCCCCAGTATGCTGAATACCAGCACCATGCCGAACGCCATGGTCACATAGATGCAACTTTGAACCAGTCCGTCAATCCATATTCCGGCAGGGGGCATACCAATCCTCCTTATCTCGTCTCTGTGTTGTTACGGCAGTGGTTCCATTGGATGTTCGGAAAGATATACTTCTTTGCCACCCTGGATGATGCAGAGGCAAGCAGGGGTTCCGAAAACTACAGGTGAACCATACGTCTCTGCCCCTGACATTGTCCATTTGCCTATCGTGGTGTCAAAGGTGCCACCGCGGATAGCCTTCATTATGGCATCGGTGTCATCCACAGTGCCAGCCTTCTGCATCGCCTGAACCAGTATCAATACGTGAGACGGCAGCCAGGCTATTTCACCGGTATAGGCATACGGTTTGCCCGTCTTCTCCGCCGCAATTTTCAGGGCTTCCTGACACTGGGCGATGTATTTGGGGTCCACCTTGGTCTTCTTGAATTGTGAGTTATCATAGTACGCGCCAATGGCGCCCTCGAAAGCATTGGCGCCGACAACAGCTTTGTACATGTCTAAGCTTACGAATGGACCGGAACAGGCAACAGTCATGTCCTTGTACCCCATCTCCCACCGCTGTTTGAGGAACGTCATATATTCACCGATCCACCCGGCGACAAAGACGATATCACAACCTTCTTCTTTAAATCTGGTGATAATGGGAGTAAAGTCTGTGGTGCCGGGCGTGAACCACTCACTATGCCACCTGACTCCCGCTTTATTAAGCTGATCCTGCAATACAATCCACCCTGGGCCACCTTTGCTCACGGTTGAGTCCAAAAGACCTAGCTTCTTGTAATTGGGGAATGCATCTACAAGCGCGAAGCAATTAAACGTGAATTCATCTTGAGAAGGAGTGCCAAAAACAACAT
Source organism: Dehalococcoidia bacterium (assembly GCA_049694415.1). Classification (GTDB taxonomy): domain Bacteria; phylum Chloroflexota; class Dehalococcoidia; order GIF9; family UBA5629; genus 9FT-COMBO-48-23. The sequence goes on along the minus strand of JBAVQV010000094.1, from coordinate 3,592 downwards.
AGGGCATTGTCTTTGCGTCATATGCACCCTTCCAACTGGCAGGCAAAGCATCCGGAGCGCCAGACCTGGTCACAAAGATGACTTTAGCCGGGTTGGTCACGGCTGCTATAGCAGAGAAGTTCCAGGTCCAGTGCCCGGCTAAGAACTTGCACTTATCGCCGAATATGAGTTGCTTAGCCGCGGCAGCGCCTCCCTCAGCTGTGTTCTGATCGTCAACTTGAATAAACTTAAGGTTATAGGTCTGGTCGCCTATTTTAAACCCTTCCTTGTTAAACACCTCGAACCAGGCTTCGCGGAATGGCGTAGGAATCTGACCCCATGGCGATGCCGACCCGCTTAGAGCCACTGGTTCTCCGATATTTATGGTGATAGGCCCGGTGGGCTGAGGGGGTGATGTTTTGGCGCAGCCTATGGCAAATACGCCAACCACAATTACGGTGGCCATTAAAATTGCCACAACGTTGTACCACTTTTTCATCGACTTTTTAATCCTCCTTCCTTTTTGCTAGTCATTGTTCGCTTCAAATTTTTCCTCCACTACTGCATATACCCTCCTTTCCCAGGCCAACCTAGATGCCTTATCTCAAATTTGGGACATTGCACAGTTAATTAAAGACACTCTGATTTCGTAAAATTTGGAGTATTCTGAAAGTCATCTTTTTACTTTGGTCTACATAATCTACTATGTCTAGGTATCTATAATGGTCATTAAAGAGTGGGCAGGGGCTTCTGAGATGTGAATTAAATCCAGAGGCCTGACCTCCCCCTCCTATTGAACAATTGCACCTTTCCTCGTTTACGTGTTGTTATGGGATGGGTTCCATGGGATGTTCAGCGAGGTATACTTCCTTGTCGCCCTGAATAGTGCACAGGGCGCTAGGAGTTCCAAAAACTATTGGTGAACCGTAAGTCTTCGCCCCCGACATTGTCCATTTGCCCGTCGTGGTGTCAAAGGTGCCGCCGCGTATAGCCTTCATGATGGCATCCGGGTCGTTCACAGTGCCAGCCTTCTGCATCGCTTGACTCAGTATCAGTAGGTGAGACGGGAACCAGCCTATCCAGCCGGAGTAAGCAAATGGTTTACCCTGCTTCTCTGCCACCATACTCATTGCTTCCTGGCACATGGCAACGTATTTGGGGTTCACCTTGGTCTTCTTTAAGTCCCAGTTAGCCCAGTACTGGCCAATGAGGCCCTGAGCAGCATCAGCACCAACGATCGCTTTATACATATTTATATCGACGAATGGGCCAGAATGGCCGACCTTCATGTCCTTGTATCCCATTTCCCAGCGCTGTTTGGCGAATGCCCATGTTTCACTGATCCATCCGGCTATATAGACAATATCGCAATCCGCCTCTTTAAATCTGGCGATGTAGGGAGTAAAGTCCGTTGTACCAACCGTGAACCACTCATGGTGATATTTGATTCCCCCATCATCAAGCGACTTATCTACGTCGGCCCAGCCTGCGCCTTTGCCTTGAACTGAGTCCAGAATGCCTAGCTTTTTGTAATTGGGGTATGCCTCGACAATTGCAAAGCAATCGGATGCGAATTGGCTGTGAGACGGATTGCCAAAAACGACATAAGGCATCGTCTGCGGGTCATATAAACCGCCCCAACTGCTAGGTACGGCCTCATTGCCGGTCCTGGTCACAAAGATGACTTTAGCCGGGTTGGTCACGGCTGATATAGCCGGGAAGTTCCAGCTCCAGTGCCCGGCTAAGAACTTACAGTTATCGCCGAATATGAGCTGTTTAGCCGCAGCAGCACCGCCCTCGGGTGTGTTCTGGTCGTCAACCGCAATCAACTTGAAGTTGTAAGTCTGACCACCTACCTGAAAACCTTCCTTATTCAATAGTTCGACAAAGGCCAAATAGGGGGCCATGCCAATATTTCCCCAGGGGGCTGCCGAACCGCTCAGAGGCGTTGGTAATCCTATATTTATGGTGATGGGTCCGGTGGGCTGAGGGGGTGATGTTTTGGCGCAGCCTATGGCAAATACGCCAACCACAATTACAGTGGCCATTAAAATTGCCACAACGTTGTACCACTTTTTCATCGAATGTTTAATCCTCCTTCCTTTTTACTAGTCATTGTCCGCTTCAAATTTTTCCTTCACTACTGCATACACCCTCCTTTGCCCGGTCAATCCAGCGGTTTGTACTTATTGGGGCAGTTCTTTTAAAAAGGTTTAACAAATCGACTGACTGCTCGTTCGATAATTGATGGGACAAATCTAGCATTGCTTGCCATCTTTGTCAAGGGATTATTCGTTGTTTATAATAATACTTGGGTGATTAATCTTGGCTAGAGTAAATATCAACTTCATCGGGCCGTGGAGGCTTTTTCTGGGTGTGCGGTCTATAACGGTGGAAGTGACGAGCATTGATGAAGCCAGAGATTATGTTGAAACAAATTATGGGCCCGTATTTCAGAAAAAACTTAAGTCCAGGGGTGTCACCAAGAAACAATCGGTCTGGGATAACAGCAATGTCCTGCTTAATAGCAAAAATATCAGGCATTTGGATAAACCGGTTCTTAAAGATGGCGACAACCTTGATTTGTTATCCAGAGTAGCCGGCGGTTGAAAAAACTGGCCGTCTTGAGGCGGCCAGTTGTTAATTTGGCATCTTTGTTCAGTACTATTTAGCGCCGATTGAGGCCGCAATTTCCGACATACCAAGGCTTTCTAATCGTTTTTTTAAGGGCTTACCGGTAGCTTTGTCCCAGTCTCTGAGGGCATAGTACTCGGGCAGCATCTTTTCCATGTTGGGCACATGTCCCTCCGTTCCACCCTCGGGTATTGGCCTCACGATGAGGTCGGGCAGTACATCATCTTTGGCAGAGATACCGAGCTTGCAGGAAAGGGCACGCTGCAACTGAAAGATACGTTCCCCGGCCTTCAACAACTGATCCAGGTCCGTATTCCAGCCTGTAGAAGTATTTATCATAGCGGTTATCAACTTAACTGGTATAATTGCCCAAAGGCATATACCTATTGAATCGCTTACAGCCACCCAGTTCTGGCTTCTTTCCACCATGGCGGCTTTATCATCAGCCCAGCGATCAGTTATACTAAAATCCAGGTCAGGATGGCCTGTGCCGCCATCTATCTGGTAACCGTTGCTTTTGTTATGGTCGGCACCGCGTGGCGAGGTGGCATAAACGAGACCCATTGAGTGATATGCCCTGGGGTCGTGCATGGGAATCTCAAGGCCCTTTGTCTGGACAGCCTCGCCAGGTGGGCGTCCATATTTCTGAGCCATCCGTTTTGTTCCGCCCGCCAGTATAGCGCCGAAACCCTGGTTTTTGCCTATGAGGTGTAAAAGTTCGACAGCAGCATCGACATTACCCCAGGTGAGTTTCAGGCCGCCCGTTTCCTTCTCCGAAATTATACCTAAGTTGTAGAGATAAAATGCATAGCCGGCGCTGGCGCCGCTGCTGATAGTGTCGAAACCATAGGCGTTGCACATCTCGTTAAGATAAACAGCCGTAGACATATCAATGTCCAGCCCCATCATTGCCCCCCAGGCAATCAGTGTCTCATATTCGGGTCCTTCGACCCTGTCATATAAGTACTTGCCTTCTTTG
>JBAVQV010000093.1:0-3955 GCA_049694415.1 Dehalococcoidia bacterium | reverse complement strand
GCCAGCCTTGGTCTAGCTTCCCCAGGATGTTCTTCTTTGGCAGGGTTACTTTGTCCAGCACAATTTCACATTGCTTGTCGCGAGCCAGGGTTTTGAGGAGAGTACATTTGATTCCTGGACTTTTGGCATCTACGAGGAAAATGGTAAGCCCGTCTTCCGGGTTCTTTGTCTCTTTTGTCCTAGCCACACATAGTATACAGTCGGCAACGTTAGCATCAAGAACAAAAAGCTTAGTGCCATTGATAATATAGTCATCATTATGTGCTGTGGCCTTTGCCTTAATTGATGCTGCATCATAGCTAGCGCTGGGCTCAGTTAACGCAAGTGCCAGAATCATTTCCCCATTGGCAATTTTAGGCAGGAGTTCTCGTTTTTGCTCCTCAGTTCCTGATGCCAAAATAGTTAGGCCGCATAGAACTACAGTTGAGAAAAACGGGCCAGGCAGGATACTGTATCCCATCTCCTCAAGCAGGATTATCAAGTCCAGAAAGCTGCCACCACTGCCACCATATTTCTCAGGGAATATCAGTCCCATCCAACCCAATTCTGCCATTTTTCGCCACAATTCTGGGGAGTAGCCGGCATCACTCTCGTCTAACTGTTTGACCAACTGTTTTGGGCACTCCTTTTGCAGGAAGTCACGGGCTGATGTCTTTAACATTTCCTGTTCTTCATTCAGACCAAGGTCCATCTCATGCCTCCTATCTGTACAGTTTTATATAATCTCCTTCAGGTTTATCTATCCCCGGGGCAACCCAAGTCCTCTCATAGCTATGATGTTGCGCTGGATCTCCGAGGTGCCGGCACCCACGAGGGCAGAAATGCAATCCAAGTAGCCAGCACAGACTCTTCCTCTCAAGGGTGCCCACTTGGAATTTCTTTCCAGTTGACCATAATGTCCCATAACCTGCATACCGGTATTGGCGAGTTTCTGGCTTAGCTCGGTGGTAACCAACTTCAGCACTGATGCCTCGATATGCGGGACAAGTCCTTTGTCGAGCATCCAGGCTGTTTGCCAGAAGAACATGTAGGCTACCTCAATTTGGATTGCTATCTCGGCCAGTTTATTTTTTATTAAAAGATTTTGACTTAGAGGCTGACCATCGTGTTTTGTCTCTTTGGCATATTGGGCTATTTCTTCGAAGGTTCGCTTGAAGCCCCCCATAGGGATCGCAAGTCTCTCAAAGTCCAAAGCTACCATCAGGTAGTACCAGCCTTTGTTTATCTCGCCGACGACGTTCTTCTTGGGAACCCGTACATTATCGAAAAATACTTCGTTGAACGAATGGAAGCCACAGATGTTTATCAAAGGGCGAATGGTAACACCTGGTGATTTATTATCTACAATAAGTAGTGTGATGCCTTTATGTGGTGGAGCAGTGGGGTCTGTCCTGACGACCATCCAGGCATAGTGTGATATGTGAGCAACGGTGCCCCAAATTTTCTGGCCATTGATTATAAGGTCGTCGCCATCTTCAACAGCACGAGTCTGAATAGAGGCAAGGTCGGAGCCAGCATTGGGTTCGCTATAGGCCAGCCAGAACCTTATTTCCCCTGTGGCTATTTTAGGTAGCCATTCCCTCTTTATTTCTTCGCTGCCGAAAAGCATAATAGTGGGCCCACCGATTAGTGTGGCCACTTCTCCAGCAGGCGCCCTGTAGTAACTCATACGCTCGTGGAAGATGGCCTGTTCAATGTTGGTTCGTCCTGCACCTCCGTATTCCTTGGGCCATGAGATGGTAAGCCAGCCTTTCTCAGCCAGCCGATGTCTGAATCGTTCAATATGTGAGTTAAGCTCTTCAAATTCTGCTAAAGTACCGTACCCTCCAGGCCAATAAATATTCTTCTCAGTCCAGTCAGAAGGGAGTTCTTTCTCTATGAAGTCCTCTACCTCTTTGCGAAAGGCATGTTCTGCTTCACTGAATCGGAAATCCACGGCTTTCCCTTCTCCAAGAATTTGTTTATCAAGATGTGGTCATGAATTACCCTCGGGGTAACCCCAATCCTCTCATAGCGATAATGTTGCGTTGAATCTCGTTAGAACCGCCGCCAACGCCTATAGAGATGGAACTCAAATACATACGCATTATTCTGGCATTCAAGGGGGCCCATTTGGAATCCCTATCTAACTCCCCATAATGCCCCATAATATGCATACCCACATTGGCTAATCGCCTCATTAATTCGCTGCTAAAAACCATCGTCATCGATGATTCATAGCTGGGGTGTATACCTTTGGTGTACATCCAGGCGATGCGGTAACACATCATGCGGAGAATTTCATTTTCAACTGCCATCTCTGCCAATTGGTTCCTGAGCAGAGGGTCGTTAGCAATCGGTTTCCCGTTACGCTTAGTTTCCTTGGCATATCGAACTAATTCCTCGATGATTCGTTGTTGCGATGCAGCAGTGCCGATTGAGGAGCGCTCGAGGTCTAAGGCTATAACTAGCTGGTACCAGCCGTTGTTTTCTTGCCCTACTAAGTTATCCCTGGGGATGCGCACATCATCGAAGAAGACTTCATTAAAGGAATGATGATTCAAGATATTTATCAAGGGACGAACAGTGATTCCCGGTGTCTTCATATCGACGATAAACATGCTGATTCCTTTATGCTTGGACACATTAGGGTCAGTTCTGACAGCAAGCCAGCAATAGTCAGCGAGGTGGGCGTAACTGCACCATATTTTCTGACCGTTAATTATGTATTCATCGCCAACTTTCACGGCACGTGTTTGAAGCGCGGCGAGGTCAGAGCCGGCATTTGGTTCACTGTAACCTATGCAAAAGATTATTTCCCCCTTCGCTACCCTGGTTCCATATTCCTTTTTTTGCCTCTCATTCCCAAAGAGTATTATAGTGGGAGCTACCCAGTTAACTGTGATCTCTACTTCTACGCTTATCGGTGCTCTATTGTAGGCTAGTTCTTCGGCAAGCATGAGCCGTTTCATGTGGCTCAGTTCCAAACCACCGTATTCCTTAGGATATGCCGGTGCCAACCAGCCCTTCTGGCCTAATTTGCGCTGGAACTGGCGTGAAATTGACCAAGATTCCTCAGTTTCTTCCCAAATTCCAGGATCAAGTTCAGTCCACCTCTGTGGAATCTCTTGCTTAAGCCATTGGTGAATCTCTGCCTTAAATGCTACCTCTTCTTCGGTAAATCTAAAATCCATATGACTTACCCTCCAAGTTGTGAATCAAGACACTTACTACTCTATAATGGCGATAATATCATCTTCCAAGATGGAATCGCCCTCTTTTACTCTGATTTCCATTACCTTCCCATTGTGAGGGGATTTCACGCGGATTTCCATTTTCATAGATTCGAGTATGACAATAGTATCCCCGTCGTTAACTTGTGAACCGACCTCTACCACAATTTTCCAGACGCTGCCTGTAATCGGTGAAAGTACTTCTGTCATACCTGGTTCTACTTGGTTTACTTAGTTCCGCCACTTGTTTCGAGCAGCCCCAGAATTACCTTCGCTTCTTCCACCGTTGCTGGCTCTCTACCACTGTCTCGCGCCATTCGCACTGCTTTTTCTACCAGTGGCCCATTCCCTTGTGCCATCTCATCAGGCGATAGATAAAAGTTATCTTCAAGTCCAACTCTGATATTCCCGCCCAGAGCCAGAGCTGTAGCTATCAATAGCCACTGATCCTGACTGATACCGATGACCTGCCAGGCCACTCCAGGCGGAACCACAGTAGCCAGATGAGCCAGATTTCTAGCTGTGGCAGCCATGCCTCCAACCACTCCCATAACTAGGCTTACTTGAAAATTCTTAAGCAATCCCATATCCATTAGTGGGAATATGCTCTCTAAAGGCCCGAGGTCGAAGCATTCGCATTCTGGCTTCACGCCATTTTGGTTCATGGTATCCAGAAAGAACATTATATCGTCAAACGGATTCTGGAAAACCATAGAGAAGACAAAGTCCTTTCGCCTGGGACT
>JBAVQV010000092.1:0-23406 GCA_049694415.1 Dehalococcoidia bacterium | reverse complement strand
CATGCCCAAAGTTAATGACATGGTGCAGGAAATTGTTAGGGAAACGGAAGCCATTCTGAGGGACATTCCGAAGAAGCTTCTGGCATGAACTATCAGTCCAAATTATTCTGAAAAGAAAAGCCGAGGCAAAAGCCATCGGTTTTTCTTTTCCAAGAACAACTATTTAGCAATCCATGTTCGCTGCTTTCCGGGTTTCGATCCCAAGTGCCACGTTCTGGTCACCCATGGCTGTTTCTATGGAAATAAGGACACCATAAAAGCAATACATATAAAATAGGATCTTAATAAGCACAACTTCCATCACTGCAAATTTCGTCATCATGTTTAGAAAGGGACAAGGAGCTGCTGCAGAGCCGGGATAAGTTGTTTCTTACAAAACACGAGTTCGGAATCTGTCCAATGCGGCCTACCACAGCTTCAAGATTTCATCTGAGCCCGGGAAGGGAACCGTGATTACCGTCGAAGCTACACCCTAGACGAGCTACCACTGAAACACCTGCCGAAGACTGCAATTTTCTAAGTATACCCGCCCACAAATAACCCTGCCTAAAGGGCACTCGAAGGCTAGTGACACGTATATAACTAAGCTTAAGTTGCCAGTTCAGACGTACAATAGGCGCATTTCCTGGCTTTTAAGAGCACCTGAGATAGGCAGTAGGGGCATTCCTTTGTGGTCGGCGCTACCGGCGCGGCTTTCTTTGGCTCAAGCCTGGCGCGAGCATGAACGAAGGCACGAATCAAGAAGAACAATACTACGGCAACTATCAGAAAGCTTACTATGGTATTGATGAACAGGCCGTAGTTGATGGTAACAGCACCGGCTGACTGAGCGTCAGCCAGTGAAGTGTATGGACCCGGTGTTGTGCCCGCCTTTAAAACTGCAAAAAGGTTGGTAAAATCTACGTTGCCCAGCACCAGACCTATGGGGGGCATAATGATATCCCTAACAATCGAGGTCACAAGAGTGCCGAAGGCAGCACCAATTATAATGCCCACCGCCATGTCCAGTACATTGCCACGCATAATAAAATCACGGAAGTCTTTTAGCATTGCTCCATCCTCCTTTTTATTTTTAGATGTCAGTCCGCTGGCGCCCGAACTCTGCCGCCTACCCGCTGGAACAGATAAACCACGGATATCTGGTGATCTCCCGGTAGCCCATCTTTAGATAGACCGGCTCACCGAACTTGCTGGCCTGGAGCACGACTTTTCGAGCGCCCAGAGCAAAAGCAGCATTACTCACCTCGCGGGTACAGTACGAAGCTAATCCAATGCCTCGCGCCTTCTTTATCGTACCCACCCAGTAAACACCGGCGATACCATGGCTGAGTATAGCCAGCGCAGTACATGCCGGCTCGCCTTTAAAATAGACCACTGCCAGAATTATGTATGGGCTAATTACACGCTGCGCCTGAGCGAAATAGCTTTCGATGACCTCTTTTGGAACGCCCAGGTCACGATATGATTCGGCTACAACCTGTTTGAAGCCCTGCAGTTCATTCTCACCATCCACCCAGTGCAGCTCTGCTCCAGACGGCACTGTTCCTCCCTTTACCGGTTCATCGAGCACCATTCCCGGTGCCTCAGACATCAAGAACATCTCATTATCTTTACAGTGCTGGATAATAGCCTGGTCACAGTGACCTCGAAGCATAAGCGAAAACTGCGGCTTTCGTTTAGCGAAGAAGCCCTTTATTCGAGCCAAGAAAGCATCCGGGCGCTCATCTGGCTCTAATGCCAGGTTAAATGCGAAACTGTGTCGGGGGAAATCCAGACCCGAATTTATTAACACCGTGTCTTGCCATCGAACAATCTCTGAATTGGGAATCCATCCTGCGCTCTCGCACCAGAACTCTACAAGGTTGAGGTCAGCCAGCCTCAATAGCTCAGATTCGCTAATTGAATGCTTCATGCTACACCCGCTCTATTATAACGCTTTTTTATGATTGACTTTGTAATCGTCAAAGATTAGTATTATTTTACAATTATCGGATAGTAATGCAGCAGAAAAAAGATAGAGTGGGCAAAACGGGGTCGGATACAAAGGGAAGAGCCCCACAGACTAAGCCAGATAAACTTAGCAAATGGGTATCTTATGCACATATTGCTACTCCAGTAGTCTCTATCTTAATATTGATTGTTGCAGCATGGGGAGCTAGAACCGCATATAATGATTTCCTGGCCAGGGCTAGGCCATATTTAGCTATAGAGCAACTCAAATTTAATAAAGCAACGGATAATTCTACTTGGATATTAATTGATATGACAAATATGGGAGAGAGACCCGCCACAGGTATAAATATCCAAGACGTATCTGTGTGTGTAGTACCTTCAGTAAGCTGTACACAAATTCACTGGACTCCTATTGAGGACCAGAAAGACACGATTGTGTTTCCACATAGAATCAATGAAATTAGAATAAGCATTACACAAAATGATTATCAATATATATTAACGTCTGAAAAACTCGTTGTGAATCTGCAGTACCGCTTTGGAGACAAAGAATATTATTATAAAGCGACTATGACGTTGCAGACTGATAGTAATGAATGGATAATCGAATCTCATCAAGGCGATTAGAAGATTATCAATCGGTTTTGGTATTACTACTTCGCAGTTATTTTTCTAAACTTAACGTATTTCTACTGTTGGTTTCCTTGTGAATCTCCTGCTAATATGTAGTTCTTACAGAAATCCCAAAGTAGCGAACCGTTGAAATGATCAACGGTTAATGTAAGCCCGAAACCATTTGTTATTGCGAGTTCCAGATTTTGCTCAACTGGACGTGAAACACTCATGTAATCGCTTTCTGGAATTTCATATGAGTTGGAATTCATAGCAATAGGGAAATAATGTAACTCAGGCTTACTATTTGACTCACCATATTTGTTCATATATATAATTGTTGCATACCTGTATAAATCAATTAAACCAATATATCCATCTTTCTGTGCTGATTGTTGAAAATCATTTTTCATTAAAGCAAATTTTGTACTGGAAATTTCCGCTTTTAATGGCTCAAAAAGCAAGCCCTGAGTATTTCCCGTAACCTGTAAAGATCCGAAATATCCCTTCAACTCAATCCAAATATTCTTAGATATGGCAATTTTCCCATCCTCTACCTTAAGAAGGGTTATTGACATGAATGTCTGAGGTATTCCACCTATCACAATCACCTGTCCTGTTGAATTATTAATTTTGATTGTATCGTAGTATGTCTTAGATACCTCATCATATTCTTCCCTACAGACGGCAGTGACGGTCGGAGAATAACTCGCAGACATTAACTGGTAGGCTTTATCTGCAACTTTGTAGGAATTAACCGCGGATATTGCGGCGGCTATGGCTGCTCCACAGGACAGGACAGCAATCACTAGAGATAGTATAGCTAACTGTTGCGGCCGTTTTAAGAATCTCATTTTAGTGATCCGCTACCGGTAATTGTATCACTTCTTAAGTTAAAGCCTAACACTTCACCCACAACAATTCTAGATGGGCGAGACAGCACGATAAAGATGGGCTATTAGCCTAGCGGTTTGCTGGTTTCCTGGCTGCAAAACCGAATGACCTCGGCGAAATTGCTGATTCGCACCAGGTTGTTTGTCTCAGAGAAGCCGTCATAGGTGAGGCTAATCCACGGTTTTTGGTAAACTGTGCTCAGCTTCTCGGCAAAAGCAGCCACAATACCACCGGGCATGCAGCCATGGGGCATTACCGATATGATGCCGGCGAACTTCGGGTTCTCCAGCCAGTGGACGGCGCTGCCTATGCTGAGCACCGCCTCACTGCCGCACTTAGGTGATAGATAACGGCTTGTCAGCTTCAGTAGTTCCGAGGTCGAAAGTTCCTTACCGTCAACTGAACCATTGAAATATGCCGCCACCGAATGTTCGTCGTGCTCCTGTATTCGCTTCCTTACGTAGCTGTTCACCATCTTCTTGAACTTCTTGTCCTTTACGGCATCTTCCAAGTTCCGGTATGAGGTGTACTTTATCCACTCTCCCATAGGAGCCACCACGACCTCGAGGCCGGCAGCCTCGCAGGCTCTAACCAGGTTGCTGTTGCTGAACTTGTTGGAACGTAGGTATATCTCTCCGTTAATGCCCACTAGCGGCCTTCGGGGCAGACTGGGGTCGATAAGAGCCTTGAACTCCGAAACTGCCTGTCGCAAAATATCGCCGAACGGTTCGCTTTTTCGTACCCGTTGAGTAATCCGGCTTAGATATTCATCAAATAGCTCATCGGCTGCACCGGCCTGCTTTTCGTAAGGGCGGGTACGCCAGAGGAGCTTCTCCAGACAGTCCACAGCCACGATGCCCCTCCAGGCCAGCCGTTCGAAGCCGGGGCCCAAACCTAAATCACGATAGGCATTATTCGATACCGTGCTGCGCACCGCCAGGTTAAAGCCGATATCTCTGAGCAACCGATTCTGTTCAATAGCGTATTTGCCCAGGCGGCAGGGTCCGTACGAACCCGCCATAAATCCTTCAATATCTCTGGCATCGGCGCCATTCTCGTAGTAATACTTCATGAAGTCGCCCAGGGTAACGCGGTAAGGCAGGCATTCGGCTCCGGTTGTCACCTGATTGCTGTATAAAATGTTTCGCTCATCCGGTTCGGGTAGAATGATAACCCTGGCACCATTAGCTTCCATAGCCGCCGCCACTGCTTCCACATACGGCGCCATTCTGGGAATGAGGATCGTTTTCTGTGAACTTACAGTAGCTACGGTTCCACGGTAGATGTCCTGGCGACGGACCTTACGCTGTTTGGCAGAGCGGGAGAAACCGGTAATCGTGTCCACAAAAGCCTCGATGCGGGTGACGATGCCGGCTTCGGCGGCATGCTCATCTATTTCCAGCTGCCCCAACGGTTTGCCACCCATTATATCTTCCACGATTTTGGTTATGAACGAGTTGGGGCCGCAGCCGAAATTCGTCAGTACCAGCCCGTATAGTTGCGGGTCCGACTCTGTTATAGCAGCCCCGGCTATATGCTTGCTTTCATAGAGCCAGTACGGCCGGTCTGAGTATTTCCTGGGGTTAACCCGGCCCAGGGGCAGGAAATCGAGCGGTATGGGCACCACGCCGAGCTGGGCAAGCTTTTCAGCTATGCCCAAATTGGCTCCTGAGTCCTGTGACAGGTAAGACCTGGCAAAGAGCACCACTCCCAATTTGTTGCTGTCATGCAGCTGCCTGAGCAGCTTCTTGCCAGCCCGTTGTTTGTCCCTTTCAAACTTCTGCTGGGCCACGATACCGGCCAGCGCTGCCTTCCTGCCACTGCTCTTGCTAAAGCCCATTTTCGTGGCAACATCAGCCAGATTATTTATGACCTCATCATCGCCGCGGCTGAAATCAAGCACCGGTATCAAAAGTCGTTGTTGCAGGTCAAGCGATTCGCGTATTATAAACGGCGACGCCTGAACTAGCGGACAGGTGTACTTCTGGTTCTCATCACCCTCCTTCACGCCCAGTCGGATAGCACAGGGGTAAAGAATATAATCCACGTCTGATAGACTTGCCGCATGACCGTGAAGCAGTTTAAGTGGGAAGCAACTGTCACTATAGCTCAGCTCGACGGCTCTCTCGATTGTCTCTTTAGTGGTACTGCTTGACAGGACAACCCTGGCGCCCAGAGCATTCAAAAAACCGATGAGTAACGGTGCGTAGTCGTACGTAAAGAGCGCCCGAGGAACTCCTACCGACGGCCCAGCACCGGAGCCATCCTTGTATTCCCGGAATAACAATCTCTCCCGTTCATCGAAGGATGTTGCCACCTTTCCCGCGCTAATGGTGCTGTCGTAGCGGTCGCATCTGCTGCCGTAGAACGTAGATTTCTCGCTCGGTACCTGCATTCGAGTTATAGTGCAGTTGTTGTCGCATCGCTTGCAGACAAACGTGGACAGGCTCGGCTCACTGCCGATGATTTCCTGGAAACCTCGAAACTTTGACTCCTCGCCGGACATTTTTTCTTTTGCCAGAAGTGCAACACCTATGGCGCCACTGATTTCCTTATGTTCCGCCACCGTCAGTTTTTTGCCTTTAAGCTCTTCGCGGAAGGCAGCTACAACAGCGTGGTTATAGAATACTGCCCCCGTGAGAATGACCTTGCCGCCCAACCTCCTGTTTCCAACTACCTTGGAAAGGTAGTTCTTGGCTATGGAATTAGCCAGGCTGGCAGTTATCACCGGCAGTGGTACGCCCTCCTGCTGGGCCGAGGTTACCGCCTGGCCCATAAAAGCGGCACATCTCGTCCCCAAGTCGATAGTGTAAGGTGCCTGGAACGCCAGATTGGCAAAATCACCGTTGCTGACGGAAACGCTTAGCATCTCAGCCAGCTCATCAATAAAGCTCCCCGTTCCCGCGGCACATGCCTTGTTCATCTGGTAGTCAACCACGACGCCGTTCCTTTTGATTACCAGCTTGGAGTCCTGACCACCTATCTCGATTATGTCAGCATCGGCATCGATTTCGGCGGCTGCCCTGGTCTGTGCCGTAATCTCATTTTTTATGAGGTCGGCTCCGATGAAGCTGCCGACCAGATATCTGCCGGAACCGGTAACGCCCACGCCCGCTATTTTTACCTTATCCGCGCCGTAGCGAAGCAGGTTTCTGAAGACCTCTTTGACGGCATCGATGGGTCGGCCGGCAGTCATCAGGTAATGTTTTGCCAGCACATTTTGACCCGCTTCATCCATTATCACTGCCTTGGTGCTGGTAGAACCAACATCGACTCCGAGGTACCCGGTGCACGGCTTCTTTACATCCAGGTCTGCCCTAACTTCGTCAAGAGATGCCACTTCCAGAGTGGGCATCTGATAATAGCGCTGACTGGCGCTCGCCTCCAGCAGGGCTATGGAGTTCGGCCGTTTACCTTTAGAAAGCAGTGCGGCGCCAATGGCACCGAGATGCACGTAATTTTCAGGGATTAGCACCCTTGTAGCATGCCCATTTCTAGTTGAAACCACATCTTCCAGTGCTTTCACTATGGCGCGGTTGGAAGCCACGCCACCTACAAAATAAACGGGCTCTCGAAAAGTGCCTTTCTTGATGGAGGTGACCATCCGGGCAACGCTTTCGCACAGCGCATACAGCATCGACTCCACGGGTACACCTTTTTGCTGCAGGTGAATAAGGTCTGTCTTGGCAAATACACTACACCTGGCGGCTATCCTGGGTACGGTGCTATCGCATTTCAACGCCAGGTCGGATAATTCGTCCATGTTGATGCCGAGCCGGTATGCCTGCTGCTCCATGAACCGTCCGGTGCCGGCGGCACAGAGCGGATTAGACGCCAGCTTCCACGGTTTTCTTAACCCATCCTCCAGCTCAATGACCAGCGAGCTCTGGCCGCCTATCTGTATGATTGTCATGGCATCAGGATGGTAATGAAGCAGACCAGCGGCGGTGGCTAGCGGGCTGCCGTACTCTGCCCAGTTGAGCTCTTTGGGTATCACAGTCCTTCCGGAGCCCGATACTCCGGCAGAAGCAACGTGTTCCAGGTTGAACTGCACGGCAAGTCTGGAAATGAGCGAGTTTAAGGCGGCTCTGGGACTCGAGGTCACCTTCTCGATGTCTAGCCTGAGTATTCTGTCACCATCATCGATAAGCGACAGCTTAGCATTGACAGAACCGATATCTATTCCCAGCAAATAACCCATTTTCGAAGCCTATATTAAAATGGAAAACTGGCGCAGACTAAAAACTTCAATGCTTTGACACGAATTCGAGGAGTATGGCATTGAACTCCTCTGTACTGTCCCTGGGGGTGGCATGCCGCGAGTTATTTATCACTAACAGTTCCGCACAAGGCATTTTCGAAGCATACCCTTCCTTAATGGATATTGGTACAAAGTCCTCATCGCTGGTAATCATCAACGTCGGGCATTTGATGGCATCCAGACGGTCGACCACGCTCCATTTTATTAGCGCCCCCAAGGCATTGGCGTAGGCTAGCTTGTTGGTCACTGCCATACGCTGAATCACCGACTGATGCGAGCTTTGCTGGTCAGACAGCGTCGGCTCTTTATCATTATTCTTCCTTTTGTGCCGCAGTCCATTGAACTGCAGTCCCACCAGGTGCTTGAAACACTCCACACCGTTGTTGAACGTACGCATAGAGCCTTCGGGGCAGCAGTTCACAGCTACGAGGCTCCTGACCATTTCGGGAGCGTCGACGGCCAACTGGAAGGCAACCATACCACCCATAGAGAACCCGACGACATGTGCTGAACTGATGCCCATCGCCCTCATCAGCTCCTCGGTATCGGTGGCAAACAACTCGATGCTGTAAGGTTCAAGTGGCTTATCCGAGCGACCGTGGCCACGAATATCAAACGTAATCACCCGATAGTGCTGGGAAAAAACAGGCACTTGCTTCTTCCAGCTCTTGCTGCTTGAAGCCAGGCCGTGGATGAACAGTAATGGTTCGCCCTGTCCTGTCACCTCGCAGTAGATACCAGTATTATTGACACGCAGCTTTGGCATTTATGTTTACTGTAATTATTGTGCTACAAAAATGCCTGAGGATTCAAGTTTCTGGTTCGAGGATTATTGACCTCTGGGCGCAATCTTGATATTAAATTCACAGAGGTCGATAAAGAGGTGAAAATCGTGGTGTACGTACAGCTACACTTGAGATTGAGAGAAGGCAGTTAACCTCTGAGACAACTTTCCCATAAGCCCATTGGCTGTTTCTATCCCATCGACTATACGTGCAAAATCCGGCCCGCCGCCACTGACAAAATCCGCCGCTGCGTCGGCTATTTTGATACAACTCGAAAGTACTTGCTCAAATTCATTCTTTGCCTCGCGTAATTCCTTTTCCTTGGGTTTAGATAGTTTTTTAGCTAGCTCCAACATTGGGCACAATTTCAATCCCTCCATCAAGTCCAACGGTGAAGCCGGCATGCCATCAGCACTCTTTCTGGTAACAACGTTAATAATAGGGGATGCTTGTTCATATAGCGCCATAAATTTGCCTAGCCATTTATTTTTCTTCGCTTCCAGCTTCTCTGATTTGCCTGGCGCAGCAATTTTCTCTTTCTCTAGTTTGCCTGACTCCACACCTTTCTGTTTTTCTGCCTTGCCAAACTCTGGACCTTCTTGCTCTTGAGTCGGTGCAGCTATTATGCGGCTCTCAGCCCGCTTTGCCCAACAATTGCGACATATCGGATGAGTCCCGGTCACATAATTGCATTCATTGCAGACATACTGTTTGCATCTGGAACACAAATTAACCGCATCGGCCCCAGGATGATAGAAACACCTTATCGCCGCCCCTGCATCATCCAGCAAGATTGGCATCTTTAACCTCTCCGCGCTGACCATCCTCTCTACCACTTTCTCTGCCTGGGGAGCTTCTTCATCAGCGACGCTGGCAGCACTAACATCCCCTACATCTTTAATACCTTTTACATCACCCCTATCCACGATATCCATGACATTCTTTGCCGGAGTGTAATCGAGCTCTTTTAGTTGCCGGTCGCCAAGCCCACTCAACTGTCCCGTATCTGGCCATCGGCTGGTTGCTGATTCGTCCGCAAAATCACCCCCGTAGCCTATTGCTTTATTCTCTAAAATTAATAGGATAATAAATCCGAATGGAACAAAGGGCAAAAGTAATAACCACTTGCTTCTTGCCTTTCGACCAAGATACCACCATGTCACAATAAAGACAAACGCAGTCAGCACCAATCCAACAATAAAATATACGACCGCGAATTGCATGTATGTACTGAATATATATTCCATAAATTCCGGTTCTCCACCACCGGAATTTATGATACTAATTGCTCCACTATAAAACTGTGGGGAAAATATCAAAAACAAAATAAGCCCCACCAAAGATGGAAGGAAAATGACTGCTAAAAAAAGGCTCCAGTTAAGATGTCTTTCAAACCAGTTCATCACAAGCCTCTGTGCACTTCAATCACTGGCCTCTACTATCACGATTATACGCCAACTAAACATAAAATACTCGCGGCTTCATTAGGCTAAAGCTATACTGAACGTACGTAGCCACGAGGCTTTCACACTGGTTGGCACGACCCTAAAGGGTCTATCCGCCGAAAGGACTAGGAAAAGTGGCTACTAACCGCAGCCGTTAGTCTTAAGACCATTCTACGACCCAAAATCATACCTGTGCCTGATTCACTTCAAGCCATATAAAGCAGATAATAGATTTAGAAATCAATAACTAAACCAATTTAGCATTAAATCGTTATAATTAGTAAAGAGGTAATAAGGAGGCAAGGAAATGAAGAGAATAAATAAACTCACCGCCGTTATCTCGCGTGACAAACAGCTCGTGAGCCTATTCAGCGGTATGGTCCTTTCCGGCATCGGCCTGCTGAGCGTGGCAATTACCGCCTGTATCTGGTACCTGTAATCAGTAGTCTCAAATAACTGCATTGGAACCTACGTATAATTAATCTGGGTCTGCGTTAGTAACGCAGACCCAGATTTGTATTTTAACTCAGCCCTGTAACCCGGACCTATATCTTCCCGCTCTTCAATGTCTTGGTCGGCTCAAACGTTTTAACGCCAAACTTCTTAGATAGTTCCTCTAACCTATTAGCTAGCTTGTCATATCCTATACCCTTGGCAAGCTGGAATGGGCCAAAAGCAGAGCCACCCCCATTAACCATGGCCTTATCAATCTCATCCGGACTCTTTACCACGCCTTCTTCGAGCAACTTGGTGGCTTCATTCACCTGTATGGCAATCAAGTCGGTCGGGTCAAAGTCCTCTTTTGCCTTGGATAAGTCTATCTCCGGCCTACCTTTAGACCAATCGAAAATCCCCTTCCCTGACTTCTTGCCCAGGGTACCGGCATCGATTTTCTCTTTGAGCCATTTGCCCGGCTTGAATTCCGGAGATAACCGTTCAGCAAAGTAAAGCCCGCCATGATAGGCGACATCCAACCCGACATAGTCCATCAACTCATAAGGCCCCATAGGCATGCCTATTTTCCTCATCTTGGCATCGATTTCCTCAGGTGTAGCCATTTTCCTATCAATTAAAGCTCCAAGGAGAATCGCAGTTGGGGCATTGACCCTGTTGAAAACAAAACCTATGGAGTCTTTTTCAACCCTGACCGGCACTTTGTTCATCTTCAATGCCAGGTCATAAGCCACCTTCATAGTCTCTTCGCTGGTCTTATTCCCCTTTATGACTTCAACGAGCTTCATCAGGACGGCGGGATTAAAAAAGTGCATACCGACAACCTGTGCCGGTCTCTTGGTGTGCTCGGCAATCTCCGAAACGCTCATATTAGAAGTATTTGAAGCCAGAATCGCATGTTTCGGCGCCGATTTGTCCAGTGCCTCGAAAACCTGTTTCTTCAGTTCCATAATTTCTGGTACGGCTTCTATGACAAAATCAGCATCCTTGACGGCTTTGTCTACATCAACAAAGGTTTCAATATTAGCCACCATCGCTTTTTTGTTATCTTCGGTGACCCTCTGCTTCTCTACAAGCTTCTCCAGACTCTCCTTGATTCTGGTAAGCCCTTTATCGACAAATCTCTGTTCGATGTCCCGCAAAGCCACTTTGTATCCGGCGAGCAGCGCTACCTCGGCAATACCGTGCCCCATATCACCAGCACCCATGACTGCAATCTTTTTAATGTCTTCTACCTTCATGAAAAAATCTCCTTTCTATTATTATATACCGCGTTACAGCGGCTATTCACCTGTATAAACCGGCTCGCGCTTCTGAATAAAGGCTATCATTCCTTCCATAGCGTCTTTTGTCTTGGCCACCCGCTGAGACCCCGCCAGTTCAATCTTGATTCCTTCATCGGTAGTTGTCTCCAGCCCGCGAGTCACCGCATCAATTATTATCTGCATGGCAATCGGCGCCTTCTTAGCCAGTACTTTGGCGAGCTCTTTAGCGTCCTTCATCAGTTCCTCTGGCTTGGATACCTTAGTCACCAGGCCAATACGCAGAGCCTCGGTGGCCGCGACTCTTGTTGCCAGCAGTAACATCTCCAGTGCCTTGGTCTTACCCACCAACCTGGGCAATCTTTGAGTACCACCCCAGCCAGGTATGATGCCCAGGTTTATCTCAGGCTGCCCCATGAACACTTTTTCGGAATCAGCAATTATCCTGAAGTGGCACGCCATCGATAGTTCACAACCACCACCAAGAGCAAAGCCATTTATGGCGGCGATTATAGGCTTGGGGTATTTCTCAATTCGGCTGAATACCACCTGACCTTTGTCCATGGCTTTCGTTCCCTCAGGTGTCCCAGCCGTCTTTACGTCGAAGCCTGCTGAAAAACTCTTTTCACCAGCACCGGTGATAATTAAGGCTCTTATCGCCTTATCTTTTTCAAATTCATTCAGGGCTGCTTCAAGTTCATCGAGGACAGTAAGGTTTATCGGGTTAGCCGGCGGACGGTTTAACGTTATTATCGCAATATTTTCTTCTCGTTCAACAATCAAAGTCTCATAAGCCATAGTATCCTCCATCTTTGAAATTCTTGTGCTTGTCACGATTGTGCTATTAACCTCAGTACTATACGGCCTCCTTTCAGCTCAGGAATTATTGCGCTACTTTTGAACTAACACAACCTCAGAAATGTTAACACCTATAACTGTAGCTGTCAACGTACTTTAAGTCTAATGATACCTATTGATTTATTGAAGGCAGCAACATATACTTAGAGATAATATATAAGGAAGGAGGTGACCTCGGATGCCAGAAGTTGAAATCGGGCATGTAAGCGATTTCTTTGCCCGGCCTGTGGTTGCCGGCATAACGCTAACCGGCACCTTAAAAGTAGGCGATAAGGTTCACATCAAAGGCCATACTACAGACCTTGAAATGACGGTTGATTCCATGCAAATCAACAATTTAAACGTAACCGAGGGTAAGGCCGCAGATGCCATTGGCGTTAAAGTAACCGACCGCGTCAGACCCGGCGATAAAGTGTACAAGGTTACTTAATATTGTCTAAACGATGGCTTTAAGCAAATTGGCCATTTCTATGGCGTTTGATGCTGCCGTAAAGCCACGATTGCCTACTTTAGCCCCAGCTCGCTCGATGGCTTGTTCCAAAGTATCCGCAGTTATTATGCCTTGAATTACGGGCACACCGGTATCCAAGCTTACCCGGGAGATGCCGCGGTTCACTTCGGCAGCCACATACTCAAAATGTGATGTGCCACCTCGTATCACGGCTCCAAGACAAACAACAGCATTGTATTTGCCGCTTTCTGCCAGCCTCTTGGCCACCAGAGGAATTTCCAGTGAGCCTGGCGTCCAGGCAACATCTATATCTGGCTCACTAACGCCATGACGCAGAAAAGCGTCTTTGGCTCCATCAAGCAACCTCGCAGTTATAACCTCATTGAAACGGGATACAACCACACCAAATTTTAACCCTTTGCCTAATAGCATACCTTCGTAATTCTTAGCCATATACCTTATCCTCCTTAACTCACAATTTACGCTTTATCGGCTTCGTCAACATCTAACAGGTGCCCGAGCTTCTTCTGTTTTGTTTTCAAATACTCCAGGTTATACGGAGTCGGTGGTGTTCTCAAATCCACAATCTCTACTATGTGAAGCCCATAGCTCTCCAGTCCGATTACCTTCTTAGGATTATTAGTCAGCAGGCGAATCTTATGTAAACCTAAGTCGGCTAGAATCTGGGCACCAATGCCGTAGTCTCTCAAATCAGCATCGAAACCCAGTGCAATATTAGCTTCCACGGTGTCCAAACCCTGGTCCTGGAGAGCATAAGCCCGCAGTTTATTATGGAAACCTATCCCTCTGCCTTCCTGCCGCATGTAAAGAAATACCCCACGCCCCTCGGCAGCAATCTTCTCCATTGCCAGGGCGATTTGGCCACCACAATCGCAGCGCAGGCTGCCAAAAACATCACCGGTAAGGCACTCACTGTGAACCCGCACCAATACCGGTTCGTCACCTGTTATATCGCCTCTAACCAAAGCCACATGCTGGTCCGGGTCAACCTTGCTCCTGTAGGCAATAACCACGAATTCGCCATACTTGGTAGGCAATTTGGCTTCAGCTACCCTTTCCACCAACTTCTCATGGCGACGGCGGTAAGCTATCAAATCAGCTATACTTATAATTCTAATTCCGAATTTATCAGCCATGGCCTCAAGCTGAGGCAAACGAGCCATGGTGCCATCTTCATTCATAATCTCACAGACAACTCCTGCAGGGTAAAGCCCGGCAAATTTAGCCAAGTCCACTATAGCTTCGGTGTGACCGGCACGCACCAGCACACCACCCTCTTTAGCCCAAATGGGGAACATATGGCCGGGGCGCGCTAAATCGTCAGGCTTAGTATTAGAGTCAAGCACAACCTTTACCGTTGCCGCACGGTCATGAGCTGAAATTCCGCTCGATGTTTTATGCTTAGCTTCGATAGATACGGCAAAAGCGGTTGAGAACTTCGCCGTATTCTCCTGGACCATCAGAGGTATTTTTAACTCATCTAACCGATGGCCAATTATTGGCAGGCATATCAATCCGCGAGCATGTTTGGCCATGAAATTAATTGCCTCCGGATTGACCTTCTCCGCAGCAACTGCCAGGTCTCCCTCATTCTCACGATTCTCATCATCAACTATAATGATAAATTTGCCGGCTTTTATATCTGCAATTGCTTCAGGAACAGTAGCAAACATCATAAACCTCACCTCGCTTTTAAGAAACCGTGCTCTTCAAGGAAATCCAACGTCACACCACGATTATCTCTTTGTTTTAGCCTATCCACATATTTAGCGATAATATCTACTTCAAGATTGACTGTGTCACCCGGTTTAATTATACCTAATGTGGTGTGCTCTCGCGTATAACCCACCAGAGAGACCGAAAAGGAAAAATCGTCGTAATCAAAAACAGTCAGGCTGACACCATCAACGGCGATAAAGCCTTTAGTCACCACATAAGGCATCAAATAAGACGGCGCTGAAATTCTGGCAATAAAGGCTCCCTCTTCAGGCCTCACTGACAGGACTTTTCCCACATCATCCACATGCCCCTGTACAAAATGACCACCGAAGCGGCCATCGGCCGGAACGGCTCTTTCTAAATTCACCGCATCTCCAAACTGAAGCCTGCCCAGATTGGTACGCCGAATCGTCTCCGGCATGACCTCGACACAGAAGTCATTATTACTTATGGAGGTCACCGTTAAGCAAGCGCCACTTATAGATATGCTGTCACCCGGTTTAGTACCCTCGATTACCTTACTCGCCTCAATGTTCAGGCGCCCGGGACTAACTCCTTTGACTTTGCCAATTTTCTCAACTATGCCCGTAAACATTATTCTTTTCCATTCACATAGCCACTGATCAAGACATCATCACCGAATTCGATCATCTTAACCCGCGTCAGACGAAGCGCGTCAGCAATCTTTTTAACACCGTTACCTCCCACAGCGCTCTTGGCTTCATCCCCACCTACTATGATAGGTGACACGAAAGCCAAAACCTTATCTATCAGGCCACCATCGAATAACGAGCCAAAGAGCCCACTCCCCCCTTCCACTAACACACTGGTGACCTCTCGCTTGCCAAGAACAGTCAAAAGCTCCTTCAGATCAATTACACCCTTTTCAGCTGGCAATTCTACAATCTCGGCACCCGTCTTTCTAAAGCGCTCTGCTTCTTTGGCATTAAAAGGTTTCGCTACAGCAACGAGTGTTTTTCCTGGTTCTTTAAAAACGCGTGCCGATGTCGGTGTGCGCCCTTTGCCATCAACAATCACCCTTAAAGGTTGCAGCTTAGTCTTACCACCTTTTCCGCTGCATCCTCTGGCTGAAAGCTGAGGGTCATCGGTGACTACGGTATTCGCCCCCACCATAACAGCATCGACTATATGGCGAAGGTAATGCACAAACTTTAACGATTCCTCATTACTTATCCATTTAGAATCGCCGGTTTTAGTAGCAATTTTACCATCAAGGCTCATCGCAAATTTGGCGATGACAAACGGTATACTGGTAGTAATGTATTTAATGTAACCTTCATTTATCTCCCGAGCTCTCTCTTCATACTGGCCGACAAACGTCTTGATGCCAGCAGTTTTCAATACCTTTAGTCCTTTTCCTGAGACTAAGGGATTGGGGTCAATCAAAGCCAGATGAACTTCGGAAATACCCGCATCGATTATAGCCTGCGTGCATGGGGGTGTACGCCCGTGGTGGCAACAAGGTTCTAATGTAACATACATTGTTGCCCCCTTAGCCCTTGCCCCGGCTTGTCGAAGCGCCATTATCTCAGCATGGACAGAACCCGGTAGCTGTGTATGCCCAAAACCCGCAATAAGCCCATCTCTAACCACCACAGCACCCACTGCCGGATTAGGGCTGGTATAACCAACAGCTAAACCTGCCAATGATAAAGCGCACTCCATGAAATCTTTTGGGCGAGCTAACACTTAAGTCCCCTTCACAAAGTTTTCATGATACTTACTGGCGGTTGGCTCAGTCTGACCTTGATATTTGCTTCCCAGCTCAGCCGCCCCATACAATCTGTCCACAGGAGAGGTTAGCCTAAGGAAAGAGATTTGTCCAATCTTCATCTTGTAATAAAGAGTAATCGGCAATTTAGCGACATTGGATAGCTCTAGCGTGAGGTGCCCCTGCCAGCCCGGATCAACATAACCAGCGGTTGAGTGAATTAAAAGTCCAATCCTGCCCAGAGAGCTTTTTCCTTCAAGCCTGCCAACTATATCGTCAGGCAGCGTAATCGATTCCAAAGTGCTGGCTAGAACGAATTCCCCTGGATTAAGAAAAAAGGCATTATCCTCCTCAAGCTCGACAAGTTCATTTAAATAGTCCATATTGCGCCTGACATCTATGTATGCCGGATACCGTTGTGACTTAAAGACCAGGAGTTTTTTGTCTAAATGAAGGTCAACACTCGCCGGCTGGACGCAATTTGGCGTAAGAGGCTCAATAATAATTCTGCCTCCGGCAATTTCCTCTCTAATTGTCTTGTCGCTGAGCACCATAGCTTCGAAGCACATTTTAGCATCAAGCTTCTTTCAACTGCAAACGAGGAGATGTCGATTAAACTCACAGAGGCTACTGTCCGGCTGCCTGTAGGGCGACCCAACATAACATTGACAGCTAACATAGCAGATGCTAACATCTGAGAAGCCTGGCATACCTAGACAAATCTCATTTTGCCCGCATAATGTTCAAACGTAATTGTCCACATCAAAGCTGTACTAAAGGAAACCTTAACTTACCAAAATGAATACACAAGAACTAAGAGCTTTCATAGACTCAAAGTTTCAGGTCCCTGTAGTTGAAGGGGAAGATAAGCTCTGCCCTCTGGATGAAGCCATACGAAGGCATGTCAAGAAAGGAATGAGTATACATTTTGCCGGGCGCGGCGGAGCCTTATTCTATCAACTCGTAAGGGAATTCTGGGGTAAAAAGCCCGATTTCACAATCATAAACAACAGCGTAGCTGCCACTGTTATCGCTTTAATTCAAGGGAGAATGGTAAAGAAAATCATAGCCAGCTTCGCCGGTGACGGCTACCCCTCATCGGGACCAAACCCTGTCATTCAGAAAGCCTACGTGTCTGGTGAGGTGGAGTTCGAGAACTGGACAATGCTTACTATCCCACAAAGGCTTCTGGCGGGAGCAATGGGCTGGGGTTTCACTCCTACAAGGTCACTCGTGGGCAGCTCTATGGAGGAGGAAAACAAGGAATCATTTACTGTAATTACCGACCCATTTGACCCGGATAAGAAAATCGGGCTGATGAAAGCATTAAGGCCGGATATAGCGCTGGTTCATGGTGTTGCTGCCGACCGCTGTGGGAACTTAATAATGACCTATCCCCTGGGACCTGACGTCTTTGGAGCCTGGGGAGCAAAAAACGGAGTTATAGTTAGCGCTGAAAAGATTGTTACCACAGAATATATACGCCGACATTCACATCTAGTCCGAATCCCGTCTTTTATGGTTAAGGCAGTATGCGAGGTACCTTATGGGGCCCATCCCGGTGGCATGACAAACTGCGGACTGCCCGAATTCGAGCATTACTTCGATGACTACGATTTTGTTGCTGATGTCAGAAATGTCTCGAGGGACGAGGAAAAATTCTTAAAGTGGATAAAATACTGGATACTCGATTGCAAAGACCATAATGAGTACCTTTCCAAAGTCGGTAGAGACAGACTCCTGTACCTCAAAGGAAAGGCTCATTCTGACTCGTGGAAAGCTGAAATAATGGCTGAAATACCAAAGATGGATTTTAATAGGCAACCGAATCCAACGGAAATAATGGTCATAACCGCCGCGCATGTCACCGCCGAGAAATTCGTTACCGGAGGATACAGGACTATACTAACCGGGGTAGGGCTCTCGAATCTGGCTTCATGGCTGGCCATTCATAGACTTAAAGAAACAGGTCATAACGTAGACATAATGGCTGAGATAGGCATGTACGGCTATTTGCCAAGAGCATCAGACCCAACTATATTCGGCTACTATAATATGCCGACATGTAAAATACTGAACAACATAGAGACGATGCTCGGTGTCTTTGTTAGCGGCCCGTCAAATCAATGTATCGGGGTTTTAGCGACGGGGCAAGTAGACAAATTCGGAAACGCGAACTCAACAAAAATCCCAGGTGTGACCTACCTCGTCGGCTCGGGAGGAGCCAACGACATAGCTACCAATAATCGGGAAACAATAGTCGTCATCAACTCGGGTAAATCGAGACTGGTAGAGAAAGTACCGTACATCACTTTTCCCGGGAAAAATGTAAAAACACTCATTACAGATATCGGCGTCTTCGAGAAGATTGGAGATAAAGAAACCTTTACGCTGACGTCCTATATTCCCTCAAAAGCAAATCAGAAAGTAGAAGACGCTATAGCCGCGATAAGAGAAAAAGTTGGCTGGGAACTCGACGTAGCTCCTAATTTGAATAAAGCCGAGCCGCCGACTAAAGAAGAAATAACATTGCTCAGGCTATTTGACCCCAGAGGGTTCTACATAGGGTCGTAAAACTGCTAAAGCGGAAAAACAGCCAAAATCCAGATACTTCTATGAGCTCGATTACTGAATCTGAGATCCCTGGTGTACCAAGAAAATGAGCCTATTTGCCACATAGCGTAAGAAAAAAGGCGAAGTAAAAACAAAGGAGGTAAATAAATATATGGCGAAACGAGTTGGCATTGTAGGTGCAGCAATAACACCTTTTAAAGGCAGATGGTATCAAAAAACGTATTACGAACTGGCTCAAATGGCCACCAGGGAAGCAGTTGCCGATGCAGCTATTTCTATCAAGGATGTGGATGCTGTTTTTTACGGTATATACAATGACATTTTCGAAAGAGCTTGCATACCAGAGCATCCCCTGCAAGGCATATTAGGCATGCAAAATAAATTTGGTATTCGTATCTCCAATGGCGGCGCCACGGGCGCCTATACCATATCAGCCGCCCATGCCTACCTGGCTGGAGAAAGGTTCAAAACAGCTCTGGTCTTGGGCGTAGAAAAAGCAACCGATTGCTTTGATTTCTCATCCATGTCAGCAACACCGGAGGTCATTAAGAGTATCGCCTGGTCGGGTGACACCTTCTTCGAGCAGAATATAGGCTGGAGTGCTTCAGACAGCTATGCTGAAGTAGTCCTGGGCTACATGGATGAATATCCTGGCACGCTGAAACCAGAGATTACTGCTCAGATATCCGCCTTACTCAGCCAACAGGTGAGAACCAATCCATATGCCCAGAGACAATTCGACCAGGTAACTCCTGAAGAGGTAATGAACTCAAGATACATAGTTTACCCCTTTAAAGAGCTGGAGATATGCGTCTACAGCGAAGGTGCCGCGGCTTTAATCCTGGCCGAAGAAGAGACAGCCAAGGCCATAGCCAAGAACAGCGGGAAGCCCATAATCTGGATCACAGGCGTCGGAGAAGCCAACGAACATTCCTTTGCCGGTAAAAACCAGAAGGATATGTCTCATATTGTTTCCGATTATCTCGGTGCCCACCGTGCCTACGACATGGCCGGCATAAAAGACCCGGGGGAAACGGTACAAATAGTCGAACTTCACGATGCCTTCATTCATCAACTTGAAATCAGCATGGCGGAGTTCGGTTTGGTGCCTTACCAGACAGTTGACTCCCTTATCGAAGATGGCCTGATGTTGCCAGGTGGTAAGTATGTAGTTAATCCATGCGGCGGCCTTAGCTACTGTGGGCATGCCGTTGGGGCCAGCAATATAATGTCAGCCTGGTCAGCCAGAAACGAGCTGACTACAAGGAAGCTCAAAACAGCACTGATACATGGTACCGGAAGCACTATCTCCCAATATACAGTCTGCGCCGTACTGGAGCATGAATAACTAAGGAGGTCCAACTATGCCAGATAAGAAACGGAAAATTATACCTGATGAGTTTATACCTGAGATAAGAAGCAGGGTAATAACCATTGATAGCCAAGACTACCTGTTGCAGAACGATGCTATGTATACCTTCTATGAGCGAAGCATGGGTGAACTCTCACCCTTCTTCCTGGCCATCAAAAACGAAAGGAAGATCCTCGGATGCAAATGTTCCAAGTGTGGCCTGGTCAGGGTTCCACCAATGTTGACCCATTGCCCTGACTGCGAGTTCGCACCAACAAAGCTGGTAGAAGTCGGTCAAGCGGGCAAGATGAACTCAACTCCACCCATCACCTATTTCGCCACTTCATTGTTTCTTGATAAAGCACCATTTGGTCGTGGGCGTGTCATACTTGAGGGTGCCGATACAGCTTTGAGCGTTATGCTTTACACCACGACAGGTATACTGGTGCCTGGCTTAATCAAAAAGGGAACAGTAGTCAAGGTTATTTTCAGAGACGAACGCGTAGGGCAAATATCAGATATATACTGTGTGCCCGCTTCAGAACTAACTCTAGAGCAAGTTGCTAGAAAAGGTCTACTGGAGTCTGAAATAAACTGGGCGGCTCCGAAAGAACCTAAATTCCCAAAACCAACTGACAGGGACATGGCTGACTTCAAACAGTCTATTAAAGAGATGCAAGCTCTAGCTGTTAAAATGAGCCACTCAAAACGCGCTCGAAAGGCTATCGAAGGCTGGAAACGAAATATCGCTGTTAAGACAAAAGCCGGGGAGTTTGCCATGTATATCGATAACGGTGACTTTAAGATTGAAGAAAAGAAACTGGCGTCACCTGATTTCATCATGGCATGTGAAGACCCAAAAACTCTCCTTGACGGGCTGATGTATAAGGGCGCAATTACCGATTCCGTCATAATGAAAAGGCTATGGATTAGCAAGAACCTGGAGTTCAACACTATCTTTAAATTGGATAGGTTGGCTCGATTCCTGGTGATGGAGCAAAAGGAGAGAAAGGCAAAATAACCCTTATATATCGCTACCGGGAAACGCAAAAATACCTGCTATTTGAATTGCAAAGTATGCGCTATTTCGGAAAATAGAGCTTCATCGTATTTTGCCAGTAGAGACACTGTAGTTACTGCAACTACAATCCACTTGCCGTCTTTCTGCACGCCCAAGGCAAATGTATTGGCTCCTAAGTTTTGTGTTTTCCAGTTAACGATAGCTTCAGAGGCCGGAGTACCGTCCGCCAAAGTTGTTGGTCGCTCCGTGACAATTTTGATATCAGAGCCAGCCAGCATCAAGGTAGCAGTAAGTGCCTCGGCAAAAGTGGGGCTATCTTGTACAGAAATACTCAATGCAGGAACTCTTTTCTTAGCAGCAGCAAAAAAAAGGGTAGTCGGCTCTTCACTCGTTTGCTGCAGCCATTCCTTAGGATATTTTACGGAGAAACCATAGTCTGTATTCACATACTCGGCAGCTTCAAATGAAAGTGCACCTCCAGCTTGTTGCGTTGATGGGGTCGCTGGCTTCTCTGTCTCAGTCGGCTTCTGGCACGTGCATGCCGGCAAGGTAAGACCTAGAATTAGCAGTATAACAATAAACGGTAACACGAACTTGTGTGTTTTATTCAACATCATGCCTCCTTTTAAAATATTAATCCTGACATTTGTGTCAGTACATTGTACAGCCTCTGTCAAGCATCCCATATATTTACATATCGTAAGCATTGAACTATCGGCTACTAATATGTTAAGCTTTCGCCTTGAGGCAGCTTCGCAGATTTATAACAGATTGCCTTTTATCCCCAAATAATTTGTTTTCTTTTATCAGAAAGAACCTTCAAATAAAGTCTAGGGTATAAGGAGGTTTTTGATGTCCGGAATAATTTCTTATGGAGCTTATGTGCCGCTGTGGCGGCTGAGTCGGGATGCTATAGGCGCTGCTTGGGGTAGACCATCTTTTGGCGGCGAGCGAAGTGTAGCCAACAACGATGAAGATACGGTAACAATGGCGCTGGAGGCAGTGCTCGACTGCCTCGGCGGAATTGATCGAGATAGCGTTGACGGGTTATATTTCGCCTCCACCACGGCACCTTTTCGGGAGAAGCAATGTGCCGCGCTAGTTGCAGCCGCCGCCGACTTGAAACCAGAGATAGTCACCGCCGATTTTGGTAACAGCTTACGAGCCGGAACCTCCGCCCTGAGGGCAGCATTGGATGCAGTAAATAGCGGCTCTGCGGAAAACATAATCGTTGCCGCCGCTGACTGTCGCCTCGGCTATCCTCGTTCGGATTATGAGCAAAACTTCGGTGATGCAGCAGTGGCTCTATTGATAAGCAAAAAAGGGAAACCAATCGCCAATGTTAAAGCCAGCCAGGCAATATTTAACGAAATGTATGATGTCTGGAGATTGGATAAGGACACCTTCGTGCAATCCTGGGAAGACCGCTTCATAATCGAGCACGGTTATCTTGAAAATATGTCTAAAGCAATCTCAGGTCTGATGAAAAAACAAAATCTCACGGCTGGGGATGTCACCAAAGCAGTGCTTTACGCACCAACTGCCAGAACTCAACAGCAGCTTGCCCGGCAGCTAGGTTTTGACCCGAAGACACAACTTCAGGACTTATTGGTTTCAACTTTAGGTGTATGCGGCTGCGCCCATTCACTATTATTGCTGGTTACTGCTTTGGAGAATGCCACAGAAGGAGACAAATTACTCGTTTCCAGTTATGGAGACGGCAGCGATGCCTTTCTCATTGAGGTCACAGCGGAGGTGGATAAAGTCAAAACTGGAAGGCACGGTGTGAAGGGCTTCCTAGCTTCCAAGCTGGCATTGTCTACTTATGAGCGATACCTCAGCTATCGAGGTATATTGGAACCGCAACCGGGAGAAGCCTTCCGCCTATTCCCATCGGCTAGCGTCAGCTGGCGAGAGCGCAACTGGTCTATCCGCTTTCACGGCAGCAAATGCAAGAGCTGCGGCTTGGTTACATTCCCAATACAACGAGTGTGTTACCAGTGCCAGTCCAAAG
>JBAVQV010000091.1:0-5921 GCA_049694415.1 Dehalococcoidia bacterium | reverse complement strand
CCGAAGGTGGGACCGGTAACTGGGACGAAGTCGTAACAAGGTAGCCGTACGGGAACGTGCGGCTGGATCACCTCCTTTCTAGGGAGTTTATCTCCTAGGTCGGTCGATAGCCTAGTTGCTATCGCTTATTTTGGTAATTTAACTTCCTTCCACTATCCAGTTGTTAATTTTTTTGTGCCGAACTCGTCCAAACAGTTGACTAGGGTGATAAAATATAAGCAGAAATATAGCGGAGTTATAACGTTAGCCTAGGACCAGTCTCAACTGTATCTGGAATAGTTCTGGCCGGCGGCAAGAGCTTGCGACTGGGACGTGTAAAGGCCTTGGAGAGAATAAACAGCCAGAGTCTGATTGAGCGGACAATAGAATATCTTTCCCCACCGACCCAATCAGTGTTTGTGGTAACCAGTCAAGAACAGTTTGGTATTATCGCTGCGGCTCAGTTGAAAGCAAAGACAATAGTAGATTTGTATCCCGGAAAAGGGGCGTTAGGAGGAATTTATACCGGATTGGCAAGTGCTGACACCTTCTACAGTCTGGTCGTAGGCTGTGACATGCCATTTCTCAATCGCGATTTGCTGTGTTATATCATCGACCACGCATCTAATTTTGATGCAGTCGTTCCTAGAGTACATCGTATGCTGGAGCCACTTCATGCAGTTTATTCCAAAGGCTGCTTGGCGCCGATTCGTGAAATGATGGAACGAGATAGTCTGGGAATATCAGGTCTATTCAATTTGGTTAAGACTAGATATGTTGGCGAAGACGAGATAGCTAAATTCGACTCCCGATATTTTAGTTTTTTAAACATCAACACACGAGCCGACCTGAGGAAAGCTAAGAAATTGATAAAGCAGGAAGAACATTGCCTTACGGTTGTAAAGGACGATTCTAGTTGTGATTAGCGTTGAAGAAGCTCTAGCCAAAATTATTAATTCAATCCAAATTCTCGACAGCGAGGGAAAACCTCTCCTGGATTGTTTGGGGCAGGTTTTGGCTGAGGATGTTTATTCTCCCTTTGATGTGCCTCCTCATGATAATTCTGCTATGGACGGCTATGCAGTACAGTCTGAGAGCATCACAGGAGCAAACTATAAGAATCCTAAGGTTCTCCGTGTTGTTGGTGAGGTAGCTGCAGGTCGTGTCTCAGACTTGAAGGTGGGACCCGGAACGGCTATTCGAATTATGACCGGTGCTTTTATACCAAGCGGAGCCGATGTCGTAGTTCCTTTTGAAGACACCGATGAGATTGACCGCAAGCAGACTGCAATCTCCAAAACTAAAATCGGTGTTCGCGTCAGCTTGGCTGAGGGTTGTAACATCCGCCGGAGAGGTGAGGATGTTGCCCAGGGGGAATTGGTGTTAACCAAAGGGAAACTGCTTCGTCCTGCTGATATCGGAGTGCTGGCCTCGCTGGGGAAAAGTATGGTTTCGGTAATTCGTCGCCCGCTCGTAGGCATATTAGCTACAGGTAACGAAGTTGTGGAGATTAATCAACCTCTGCTACCCGGTAAAATATATAATAGCAATAGTTACAGCCTGGCGGCCCAGGTTCTTAGGTACGGCGGTATTCCCGAGCTACTAGGTATTGCTCCAGACGATGTGCAACAATTGACTGCTGCTGTGCGTGAGGGACTCGAATGCGATGTATTGGTAACATCCGGTGGAGTTTCATTAGGTGATTATGATGTAGTTAAACAAGTTTTGGCTACCGAGGGTAACGTTTCTTTTTGGACAGTTCGTATGAAACCAGGCAAGCCTTTGGCCTTTGGTATGTTCAAAAGAAGTGATGGGAAACAGATACCTCATCTGGGATTGCCGGGCAATCCAGTCAGCTCGATGATTACCTTTGAAGTTTTTGCTCGTCCTGCTATTCTCAAGATGATGGGCAGGAGTAATTTACCTGAATCCAATATTACCGCGGTCATGGAAGACTCAGTCGGGAACAAAGACGGGCGTCGTATTTTTGCTAGAGTTGTAGTTACCAGGAGAGATGGTAAGTACTTTGCCCATATTACGGGTCCTCAGGGCTCCGGGATTTTGAGTTCTATGACGAAGGCCAATGGATTAGCTATTATTCCTGAAAATACCAAGGAAGTTAAACCCGGAGCACCTGTTGAAGTGATGATGCTTGACTGGGATGAGGTTCACGATTGATGAGAAATGAGCGGTTCTTTTATCAGGTAGCATTGTTGGTTTGACGTGCTTTTGAATCTTAAGGTTTAGGGAGTATATAAAAATAAAGAGAGCTTATGATTCCACCAAAGTGTTAAAGTGAGGACTGAGAAAGGTGATTTTCGAAGCATCCGAGTTTATTTTTAAGCCGCCGCCTTTAGTGGCAAGGGCTAGACGCGTTTTAATCAAGCCTAATGCTGGCCATCCAATGCCTTATCCCATTAGCACCAGTCGAGAGACTATGAACATAATAATAGAAAGCATCAAGCAAGTCAGTGATGCTGATATTATCATACTTGAAGGAACACACAATGGAGAGTCTATATATCCAATATATCAAGCTCTAGGTTACGATTTCCCAAGGGTTCTGATGTTGGATGTCAGGGATTGTATTTGGGTCGAGGTGGAAAATCCTCTACCTCATTCTATTGTTGTCCCCACATTTTGGGTCCCCAATGTAGTCCTTTCCAGTGACTATCTAATTAGTGTAGCTCCGTTTAGGATTGCTGGTGGGAGAGGTCACTTCAGCATACCCAACCTTTTGAGTTTGTTGCCGGTAAGTAAGTATCGGGGTGATGCCCCCAGTGGTTGGGGGACATTGTATGAATTAGGTATAGACAAGGTGATTGCTGACCTCTATTTTACCTTACCTTTTGATTTAGGTGTCGTTGATGCTCGCCAGATATTTATCAGCGCCGGCAATTCGTTTCAAGGTAAGACGGAGGAATACGGAAAAATAATTGCCGGAGAGCCATATGAGGTCGACCGTGAAGCCGCGCAGGCAAGTGGCGTTTCAACCAGCTATCTAGCCATGATTGATGCTGGCAAGGCTGAACTTGAAGCCTGAAATAGCCGCACAGTAATTAAAGAATGTGGGAGTGGATGCGGCTGAAGAAAAACGTCAAGTAATAGTACCCAAAAATTCCTGGCTTTCGAAACCTGCGGCTCTTCTTACCTGAAAAATATTATGCCTTGACCGCCTGAGTTAGTATCTAGCTTCAAAGTTGGAAAATTGCCCGGTGAAAGCAGACCAGTTTACATCTATATGGTCTACTACGGACTCGGGTGGCCCTATCTCGAGATGTCTTAATAGCTCCTCGAGTTTTTCTTTCGCTCCCTCGACATGAATTTGAACAGCGTTCATCTCAGGCAAGTTGCGCACGTAGCCTCGCAAGGCTAGCGATTTGGCAAGTTGAGAAGTGAACGCCCGGTAGTAGACGCCTTTAACGTGACCGTAAACTGTAGCTGTAAGATAGGCTAGTTCGGGCATTTTATATCCATTTAACCTCCATATCTGAGTTGTTGGAAGGGCCAATTGTTTCTATTTTATTGCTCTGATTAGATCACTCTGACAATAGTCGGACATCCTGTCCAGACGGTTCAATCTAGTTCTTGCGGCTGCATTAACGGCCTCCAGGAATTCCTGTTTTGATAGTGACCTGTTTAGTTGGCGGATTGAAAAAGCCTTGTAGCAGGGATGGTACTGAGACATAACATTGACATAGCTATTTGGAGAAATCTCCTCGGCAATGAATTTCATTATCTCCTTTGTGCCGGCAAGCTCATTAGGTAAAACCAAATGACGTATCAGGATGCCGCGAACGGCAATACCGTCTTCGTTAAGACGGAGGTCCCCCACCTGACGGTACATTTCCTTAAGAGCAGTTCGGTTTATGGAAGGATAGTTCTTTATTCCTGAAAGCTCCTCAGCGGTCTTTTCGTCGTCATATTTCATGTCCGGCATATAAATATCTACAATGCCGTCCAGAATTTCCAAAGTTTCAGAGGCGTCATAACCACCAGAATTGTAGACCAGAGGCAACCTTAAACCAAGATTTATAGCTATTTCCAGCGCCTCCAGGATTTGAGGGACTACATGTGTAGGTGACACCAAATTTATATTGTGGCAACCTTTGTCTTGTAGGGTCACCATTATTTTTGCCAACTCTTCCTTTGTGATTTCGTTTCCATCGCCGAGCTGGCTGATGGAGTAGTTCTGACAAAAAAGACATTTCAAGTTGCAGTTGGTGAAAAAGATTGTTCCAGAGCCACAGGTGCCAACTAATGGTGCTTCTTCTCCGAAATGTGGCCCGTAGCTAGAAATTACCGCAAGTTTGCCAGTATAACACTGACCTTTCTCGTTGACTAGTCGGTTAATACCACAATGACGGGGGCATAACCGACAATTTTTCAATAACGCTCTGGCTGCTTCTACACGTTCAGCAAGCTTACCGCTATGGTAAAGCTCCAAATAAGCGGCCATCTGTTATTCCTCCGGAGGAGGTGTTTTCTTACCCTTCTTAATGACTTCCACTTCTACTTGAGGTGTGATAATGGTGGTAGTCGGCTTTCTAGCTCCCTTTTTGGCTTTTTTGCGCTCTCTCCATCTATAATCTCTTGTACCCATATCAATTCCTCATAGGAATTTTACTGACAATAAAAGTTTAGCAGAGGCTAGTTACCTTGTAAAGGATTAATAAGAATTTGCCATTGGGCTATGGTTAGTGTATACTATCCTCCTTGGAGGAGGTGGAATCGTGGAATACAATTCCTTTCCTAAATGTCTAAAATGTAAGGTCGGTGATTTGGTGCCGCTATCGGATTTTGGTAGCCAGGGCGCGGCAATTCATTACAAGGCTTGGGTATGTACCAATCCTGATTGTGGCTACAACATCAAAATCAGGAATGGCGACGTGTATCTGAATGAGCCCATCTTCAGTGGGACAGGTCCTAATCCTCGTTCCCGCTTATAGCTCATCTAAGTAGTCACATAGCTTCCCAGTACTTTTGGTGTAGTCGCTTTGTCTTTAATGACGGGGCAGCTCCAGGAGAAGATAGTTGATTTTTTCTTTCCGCGACGTTGTGTCGGTTGCGGAAAGATGGGCGACCTCCTGTGTGTCAGTTGCTGTCAAAAACTACCGCGGCTTTTACCGCCATTTTGTCAGAAGTGCGGTAAGCCCGAGTCAAGCGGTGTTTTATGTCCAGCTTGCTGGGGACAACAGACTGATATCGATGGCATTCGTTCTGTTTTTCGCTTTGAGGGAACGGTGCGCCGCGCCATCCATGACCTAAAATATCGTAATCTTAAGTCAATAGCTGCTTGTTTAGCTACGTTAATGGCTAATTACCTGCGAGATAATCCAGTACACGGCGACCTTTTAGTGCCTGTGCCTCTTCATCGTCGACGGTTGAGGGAACGTGGCTACAATCAATCGAGTCTTTTAGCCGAGAAATTGGGCAAACTGACGGCTCTGCCCGTGCTTGATGGCAGCTTGTGTCGGCTTAAGGACAGTTTGCCTCAGGCCAGGACCACAACTGTTGAAGAGCGTAGAAGAAATGTAGAGAAAGCTTTCGCATGCCAGAATGGGAAGCTGCAGGGAAAGACATTCATCTTAATTGATGATGTTTGCACCTCGGGAGCCACTTTAGAATCCTGTGCCGCGGCTCTTAAAACTGCTGGAGCGGTTTCGGTATGGGGCTTGACCTTAGCCAGAGAAATTTAACAGGGAGAAAAAACATGGAACTACAAATTTTTAGCAAGAACATGGAAATCTCTCCGGATATTCGAAATTACGTGCAAAAAAAGATTGGTAAATTGACTCACTACCTAGCTAATATCACTGAAGCTAAGGTGGAAATACATGAGGAGAACACTAAATCGCCTCGATATCGCTATACGGCACAGGTTACTCTGAACAGCAGAGGTGTAATATTGAGGGGGGAAGAGAAAGGAGAGGGGGTACGGG
>JBAVQV010000090.1:0-2150 GCA_049694415.1 Dehalococcoidia bacterium | reverse complement strand
GGCGATGACCCGACAGCAAGCTATGGACAGTATAGAAGCCGGCGTTCAAGCGGTTGAAGCTGAGATGGCCAAGAGACTTGATATCATCGGCACCGGAGATATGGGCATCGGCAACACCACCGCCTCCAGTGCCATCTTCGCTGCCATGAGCGGCAGACCACCCAAGAAAATCACCGGCCGGGGTACCGGTATTGGGGATAAACAGCTCGCCCACAAAATTAAGGTGATAGAGAGAGCCTTATCAATTAATAAACCAAATTCTAAAGACCCGGTAGATGTTCTGGTCAAGGTCGGCGGCTTCGAGATTGGCGGTCTGGTTGGAGTTATACTGGCCGGTGCTGCCTATAGAATACCGGTGGTCATTGATGGCTTCATCTCCGGGGCTGCAGCGCTTATCGCCGCCGGCTTATCGCCCCAGGCCAAAGACTACCTCATCGCCTCCCATCTCTCTGCCGAGGCAGGACATGAGCTTCTGCTCCAGTTCCTCGGGCTGAAGCCGCTGCTCAATTTGAATATGCGGCTGGGTGAAGGCACCGGTGCTGTCATAGGCATCTTCCTGGCTGATGCCGCCGCCAGAACTCTGAGTCAGATGGCTACATTCGCCCAAGCCGGCGTTTCTGAAGCCAAACCAATGCCAAGTCAGTGATAAAGGTGTTTGCTTGTCACCCTGAACAAAGTGAAGGGTCTAAATCTCTAGATTCTTCGCTACGCTCAGAATGACAGATAAGGCTAAAGTAAGGTGCAATAACAAAAATGGGTTTCTGGGCAGCACTTCAATTTCTAACCATATTTCCAACCCCTCTACGCCATAAGGTCACCGCCACGACCTCCGGCCAATCCCTGACCTATTTCCCGCTGGTCGGCTTAATTCTCGGAGCTATCCTGCTTGGCCTTCACTACGGTTTGATTCTGGCTCTGCCCTCTTCAGTGGTAAATGCACTGCTAATCATAGCTCTCGTTATACTGACCGGAGCCCATCACCTCGACGGCTTCATCGACACCTGCGACGGCGTCATTGCCGGCAAGCCCAAAAAGGAAAGACTGGCCATAATGTCGGATACCAAGGTCGGTGCCTTCGGCATCGTCGGCGCCATCCTTCTGCTGCTGCTCAAATATGTCTCCCTGTCCTCAGCACCGATATTGCCGGCCTTGCTGCTTATGCCCACCTTAAGTCGCTGGATAATGGTCTCCATCATCTTTATCTATCCCTATGCCAAAAGCTCCGGCATGGGTCTGGCCTTTAAAAAAGGCGCCACCTGGCAGAGGCTGACCATAGCCACAACCATAGCTTTGGTTATCGCCGTAGCCTTGCTGAAGTGGTGGGGGCTGGTGCTTATGGCAGCCCTGTGGCTCATTGCCTTCGGCATCGCCGGCTACTTCCGCTCCCGCCTGGGCGGGCTTACCGGCGATAATTACGGGGCTATCAACGAGCTGGCTGAGGTTCTGGTGCTTCTGCTCATAATATTAATTGGGAGGTTACAATGACAAAGTATGCTGCTTCATGGAGCGGTGGCAAGGACAGTTGCTTCGCCTATTGGAAAACGGCCTCCCAGGGCTTGAAAGTCAGTCATTTGCTTAACTTAATAAATGCAGATTCCACAAAGGCTATGTCTCACGGCCTGGACAGCAAATTGATAGCTTTACAAGCGCAGGCAATGGGACTGCCCATACTCCAGCAAAAAGTGACCTGGGAAACCTACGAAGCCGGATTCAAGGACGCCCTGGAAAAGCTTAAACTGAAGGGCATCACCGGTCTGGTCACCGGTGACATTTACCTCCAGGAACACAAGGATTGGATAGACAGGGTCTGTGGTGAATCGGGGGTTAAAGCGGTACTGCCCTTGTGGGAAATGGATACCGCCCAACTTCTAACCGACTTTATCGAGGCCGGCTTCAAAGCTATTATAGTCAGCGTCAAAGCTCAATTCTTCGGCAAAGAGTGGCTGGGCAGGCAGGTGGACAATAAGCTGGCTTCCGAGCTCAAAGCGCTGGCGACGAAATCAAAAATTGACGTCTGCGGCGAGGGCGGGGAATTTCATACCTTTGTTTACGATGGGCCAGCTTTTAAGAAACCGGTGAAAATCGGCAAGGCAGTCCCGATAGCCAGAAATAACCATTGGACTTTAGACATACTGGAGTACAGCCTTGGC
>JBAVQV010000089.1:0-1652 GCA_049694415.1 Dehalococcoidia bacterium | reverse complement strand
CTTCCCGGATAGCCGACAAGCACGGTGGCTTCCAAATCACCAATATCAATCCCTAATTCCAAAGTAGTGGTAGCTACTACGCCAAGGAGTTGTCCGCCAAATAATTCCCGTTCAATCTGTCGTCTATCTTCAGGCAGATAACCCGCTCGATACGGCTTAATCAGCAGGCCCAGGGAAGCACCCAGTTTCTCCCGGCTATAAATATAGATAAGCTCGGTCAATCGGCGGGTCCGGGTGAAAACCAGACTGCGGACATTGCTTCGAATAAGCTCGGTAAAAAGAAAAGTAGCTTCGCTGTTAGAGCTATGCCGCCCCGAACCGGTCTCATCAATAAGCGGCGGATTCCAGAAGATAAAAGACTTACCACCGTGAGGCGAACCATCTTCGCTGATTATGTCAAAAGGCAACCGGACCAGATTTTCGGCATGCTCTTTAGGATTGGCAATAGTCGCCGAGCAACAAATAAACTGGGGATTAGAGCCATAAGAGACACACAAGCGGCGGAGCCGGCGTATAATATTGGCTACGTGAGAGCCGAACACCCCACGATAGACATGAGCCTCATCTATCACCACGTATTTCAAGTTGCGAAACAATCTTGACCAGGACTTATGATTGGGCAAAATGCCCAGATGAAGCATATCAGGATTGGTGAGCACAACTTTAGCTTGCCTTTTTATGCCGGCTCGCTCCGATTGCGGTGTATCACCATCAAACGTAGCACAGCCCCCTGATGAAACAAGCTCAGGACAACCCAGCTCTTTTAAGCTTCGCAGCTGGTCCTGAGCCAAAGCCTTGGTCGGAAAAAGGTACAGAGCCCGGCTGCTTGGGTCTTCTAAAATTGCCTCTAATACCGGCAGGTTATAGCACAATGTCTTACCGCTGGCGCTGGCTGTGGCTACCATTACATTCTTGCCGCAGCGAGCAGCGTTAAC
This sequence comes from Dehalococcoidia bacterium, assembly GCA_049694415.1. Taxonomy (GTDB): domain Bacteria; phylum Chloroflexota; class Dehalococcoidia; order GIF9; family UBA5629; genus 9FT-COMBO-48-23. The sequence continues at coordinate 717 of JBAVQV010000089.1, read as the reverse complement.
CGCCATCGCCTGATGAGTGTACAATGAGGATATGCCCAGGGATTCAAGATGCGCCTGTAAAGCAGGATGTAAGGGCTTATCTAAGTTGCAAACAGAGGCAATACGCGGCACAATGCGTTCGGTGTGGACAATCTGTTGTCTATAATCTGGTAAAGTCAGGAGGTGGTGAACGAAGGCATCAACGTACATTCAAATCGGTTCAATATGCGTAAGCTAAGGGCCAGAAATAATCTCAGTCTGATGGTCTATGATTTCCAGCTCTGGGTAATTACCAGTAATAAAACTCATCACCTTGGATAAGATTTCATCAATATGATGGCTGTTGTTGCTGACGCAGGCTATGCCCAAAGTTACCAACTGCCACAAATCCTGGTCATCTACTTCTGCGATTGAGATATTGTACTGGTTTCTGAGCCGGGAGACAACAGATTTCACTATCCGTCTTTTATCTTTAAGTGACCGACTCTCTGAAATGTGAAGTTTTATCCGGCAAATACCAACATTCATTTCTGGAGAAGAAAGTGCCGATGAATCAGAGTATAAAAAATCCCTCTCAGCGGGGAGACTGCCGAGAGGGATATCGGGCTATTTTAGCGACTCTGCTTCACTTCCGCGTAGCAGGTACTACAATAAATAGGGCGGTCATCTCTCGGTTCGAAAGGCACCTCGCATTCAGCGCCACATTTGGCACATGTTGCTTGATGCATTGTCCTGGGT
>JBAVQV010000088.1:0-20362 GCA_049694415.1 Dehalococcoidia bacterium | reverse complement strand
ATTGGGGGCCGCACTACATCGTTCCTACGGATGTACTGAAAAGCTACTCCGGAATGGTGCTATTGCGCGAGGAGTTCGATGAAGACCTGCTGCATAAGGAAATGCAGGCGCTTGGGATCTCCGGTCCCATCGAAACCATCACTAATCCCTGGTATTATCGCAAAAAGAAAACGGATACCTGGGTCAAGATTGGGGAGTCAAGCAACGAACAGCAGAACTTCCCAACCCGGTGGGACACAACTAGCCTGGAAAACGGACAGTATGAGGTAATGGGGCTGATGCATGTCTTTGCCAAGAAGGGTACTGCGGAAGTAGCCATCGCCCGGCAGAATGTAGTGGAAATTACTGTTAAGAATTAGGCTGCAACCGACTGTGTGTCCGCGCTTTCACAATCTTCACTTATAATGTTAATGGCGAGTACCGGTAAAGGACTCAGTTGACCGAATATCAACTTGAGTTATTCTTGTTGGTTCTCTAAAATTACTATTGGTCTGGTTTTTACAGGAGAAGCTAATATGCGCAAGCTGCGTATCGGCATGTCTCAAATCAATACTACGGTAGGCGATTTTACTGGCAACACCCGAAAGATTCTAGAAGCCATCGCCGCAGCTCGTTCTTTGGGAGTTGACCTTATTACCTTCCCTGAGCTAGCTATCTGCGGTTATCCGCCAGAAGACCTTTTGTTCAAGCCACAGTTCATCGAAGAGAATCTGAAATCCCTGGAGAAAGTTATCAAGCAAACATCCGGGCTGGCTGTCATAGTCGGTTTCGTCGATGCTAAGAGCGATATCTATAACGCAGCGGCAATCATATATGATGGCAAACTTGTCAGCATTTATCACAAGATATACCTGCCAAATTACGGCGTCTTCGACGAAAATCGCTATTTTCAAGCCGGCAGGGAATGCCCGGTATATACCATGTTTGGAGTCGGTATCGGCGTCAATATCTGCGAAGATATCTGGTATGAGGCTGGACCGGCAACGGTTCAGGCTTATGCCGGGGCAGAGGTTATTGTGAATATAAGTGCCTCTCCCTATCACTTTGGTAAGGAAAACGACAGAGAAAGAATGCTGTCAACTCGCGCCTCGGATAATGTGGCCATTATCGTCTATGACAACCTGGTAGGTGGCCAGGATGAGCTGGTTTTCGATGGAAATAGTATGGTGCTAAATGAGAAAGGACAACTGATGGCCAGGGGCAAACAGTTTGAAGAAGACCTGATAGTTGTTGACCTCGACGTGGAAGCCGTTTTCCGTACTCGTCTGCATGACCCCAGATGGAGGAAGGAAACACTGCTCCTAGAAGACGAACCGGAACATGCAGTCAAAATAATGGTCTCCGAGCTATCTCCCGAAGCTCCAAAGCCGGCATTACCGCCAAGGCAAACTAAAGCGCACAGCTTTCCAGGTGATGTCTATGATGCTTTGGTGCTGGGTACACGTGACTATATAACTAAGAATGGTTTTAAAAAGGCACTCATAGGACTTTCCGGCGGAATCGATTCCAGCCTGGTAGCAGCTATAGCCGCCGATGCCCTGGGCCCATCCAACGTTATAGGAGTATTGATGCCATCGAGGTATTCCTCGTCGGGCAGTATATCCGATTCTGAACTTCTAGGTCGGAATTTGGGTATCAAATATATTACCATTCCTATTGAGAAAGTATACCAGGCCTATATTGAAACACTGGCAGAACAATTTCGTGATGCCAAACCAGATGCCGCCGAGGAGAACATCCAGGCGCGTATCAGAGGAAACCTGCTTATGGCATTATCGAACAAGTTTGGCTGGCTGGTTCTAACTACCGGTAATAAGAGCGAGATTGCCACCGGCTACACCACTTTGTACGGAGACATGGCTGGTGGATTTGCTGTGATAAAGGATGTACCTAAGACATTGGTGTATGAGCTTGCCAAATACCGCAACTCGATAACCAACGATGAGGTCATACCGCCCAGTATCATTTCTAAAGCACCTTCGGCGGAGCTGCGGCCGGAGCAGAAAGACACAGACAGCTTGCCGCCATACGACCTGCTCGACCCCGTCCTAACCGCTTATGTTGAAGAAGACAAGAGCGTTGAACAAATCATTGGCTCCGGCTTTGAAGAAAGTATGGTGAAACGGGCAGCTCGGCTGGTTGACACCAGTGAATACAAGCGACGCCAGGCGCCGCTGGGCATTAAGATAACGCCCAGGGCTTTCGGTCGAGATAGGAGATTGCCAATCACAAACAGGTTCAAGGGATGTTAGACTACCGTTAAGAAAGATTTGGCACCAAGGGATAGCAGAGCTTCGAAGGAAATAATGAGCAAGCGTGCCTTTCTAGCTTTGGAGGATGGCTCCATCTACGAAGGCTATTCCTTTGGAGCTGAAGATACCACCTTTGGCGAAGTTGTCTTCAACACCAGCATGTCCGGCTACCAGGAGATGCTAACCGACCCTTCTTACGCCGGGCAGATTGTAGTTCCCACATATCCTCTCATCGGCAACTACGGCATCAACAAATTCGACTTCGAATCGAAGCAAATTCAGGTAAGAGGCTTTGTCGTCAGAGAATATTGCTCGACCCCCAGCCACTGGCAGAGCACCAGCAGCCTACATGAATTTCTGCAAAACAATGGTATACCCGGTCTCAGCGGCATAGATACTCGAGCTTTAACCCGCCGCCTCCGCTCAGCTGGAGTCATGATGGGCATTTTATCCTCCGAGATGGCACCTGAAAAGGCTCTGAAAGAGCTGAAAAGCCTGCCCGGATATGGCTCAATTGATTTCGTCAAAGAAGTTGCTACCGACAAGCCATATCAATGGGAATTGCCGCCTGGTATCACTCAACCTCAGCGCCACATTGTAATCGTTGACATGGGACTTAAATACAACATCGCCCGCATATTGGCACGACTCGGCTGCTCGGTGACTGTTGTCCCCTGTACAACTCCTGCGCCGGATATTTTGAAACTAAAACCCGATGGCATTGTTTTATCTCCCGGCCCCGGTGACCCGGCACTTCTCGACTATTTGGCAAGAACGGTCAAAGAGCTTGTTTACCAAAAGCCAGTCATGGGCATCTGTCTGGGACATCAACTGATTGGTCGAGCCTTTGGCGCTAAAACATTCAAGCTTAAATTCGGTCACCGTGGTGGCAACCATCCCGTTTGTGATTTGGCAACGGGCAGAGTCAACATTACCACTCAAAACCATGGCTATGCCGTGGACGATGATAGTTTGAAGGACGGACTCGAGGTAAGTCAGATAAACTTGAACGACGGTACGGTTGAGGGCTTTCGTCATAAGGAACTTCCACTCCTGTCCATTCAGTACCACTCCGAAGGCTCCCCCGGCCCTCAGGACAATGTCTACTTGTTCCAGCGCTTTCTGGAGATGGTGAGGTAAATGGGGACGTCAAAAATCTCTAAAGTCCTGGTAATCGGCTCGGGGCCGATAATCATCGGGCAGGCAGCCGAGTTCGATTATGCCGGCACACAGGCTTGTAAATCGCTTCGTGAAGAAGGCATAACCACAGTCCTGGTGAACTCAAATCCGGCGACCATTATGACCGATGAGGGCATCGCCGACATCGTTTACATAGAGCCGCTTACTGTAGAAGTCGTAGCCCGCATAATCGAGCGGGAACGTCCTGAAGGTCTGCTACCTACACTTGGCGGACAAACAGGGCTTAACCTGGCTGTGGAGCTTGCCGACGCCGGCGTGCTTGATAAGTATAGTGTAAAGCTCCTGGGCACGCCGCTGGAAACAATAAAGAAAGCCGAGGAGAGGTCTCTATTCAAACAACTGATAGTTGACATCGGTGAGCCAGTGCCGGATAGCGCCACGGTGAATTCCGTAGCTCAGGCAAAAGAGCTGGCCAGAGCAATCGGCTTACCTCTGATAGTTCGCCCCTCGTATACCTTAGGCGGCACCGGCGGCGGCATTGTTCATACTATTGAAGAACTGGAGACTACCGTGTCCGGTGGCTTAGCCGCCAGCCTGACCCACGAAGTACTGGTGGAAAAGTGCCTTCTTGGCTGGAAAGAAATCGAATACGAGGTGATGCGGGATGCCGCCGATAACTGCATAACTGTATGCAACATGGAGAACATCGACCCGATGGGAATCCACACCGGAGATAGCATCGTTGTGGCTCCCAGCCAGACCTTAACCGACAAAGAATATCAAATGTTAAGGTCGGCCAGCCTGAAAATCATCAGGGCTTTGGGTATCGAAGGCGGCTGCAACATTCAATTCGCTCTGACCCCCAGTCCGGTGGTAGCTCAAAAATGGGCACCGGACCAATTGAATGTCGCCACAAGCCAGTACTATATTATTGAAGTCAATCCTCGCGTCAGTCGCAGCTCAGCCCTGGCCAGTAAAGCCACCGGTTATCCCATCGCCCGAGTGGCGGCTAAGATAGCCATAGGCAAGAGGCTGGATGAAATACTCAACCAGGTAACAGGCAAGACAAAAGCAGCCTTTGAACCAGCCTTAGATTACTGCGTGGTGAAAATTCCTCGATGGCCTTTTGACAAATTCGCCCTGGGTGACCGCAAGCTAGGCAGCCAGATGAAAGCAACCGGTGAAGTCATGGCCATTGACCGTTGTTTCGAAGCCGCTCTCCAAAAAGCAGTACGCTCACTTGAATTCGGCAAGAAATCACTTCTCTGGGAGGACAGAAGCTGGGGTAAAAATAAAAATCTCGACTCCTACCCGCTCCACCCGAACGACCTGCGGCTGTGGGCAATTATGGCAGCACTAAGACGCGGATTAGCCTATGAACAGGTGGCGCAACATACCGGCATCGACCCGTGGTTCATAAGCAAATTGCTCAACATCGTAGACATGGAGAAAAGGCTCCTTGCCGAACCATTGACGCCTGAACTTCTATGGCAGGCAAAGCGTCTTGGCTTCTCCGATGAGCAAATCGGCACTTTAGCTGATAGATTACCAGAGCGAGTGCGCCAACTGCGGCATAACTGGCGAATAAACCCGGTCTACAAGATGGTAGATACCTGCGCCGCTGAATTCGATGCTGAAACGCCTTATTTTTACAGCGCCTATGAAAAAGAAAACGAAGCTGAGCCAATACATGGCAAAAAAGCTGTAGTCATCGGTAGCGGTCCTATTCGTATAGGTCAAGGCATAGAGTTCGACTACTGCTCCGTCCATTCCGCTTGGGCGCTTCAAGAGACAGGCATCAAGAGCATAATGGTGAATTCCAACCCTGAAACAGTATCTACGGACTTTGATACCAGCGACCGACTCTATTTCGAAGCATTAGATGAGGAAAGCCTGCGTGACATACTTGAAAATGAAGGTGCCCTAGCCGGAAATAACCTCATTCCACCCTCAATTGTTCAATTTGGCGGTCAAACAGCAATCAACTTAACTGAATCCCTGGCCCGCAGTAATATGCCCATAATCGGCTCCACGGCAGAAACAATCGATATAGCTGAAAACCGCCGCCGCTTCGAGGATTTCCTCAATAGTCTAGGCATACCTCAGCCGCCAGGCGCCGGTGTGACTTCTTTGGAAGAAGGCATTAAGACGGCTAAATCTCTTAATTATCCGGTGTTGGTTCGGCCGAGTTATGTTCTGGGTGGCAGGGCTATGGAAATCGTACACAATGAGGAGGAACTGATTCGTTACATGTCGCTAGCCCTGGAAATGGACAGCCAACACCCTACATTAATTGATAAGTATTTCGAAGGCAAAGAGGTAGAAGTAGATGCCGTCAGCGATGGCGAGGATGTTCTCATCCCGGGAATAATGGAACACATCGAGCGTGCTGGAGTACATAGCGGCGATTCTATAGCTGTTTATCCGGCGCAAAACCTTACCAAAGACGAGATAAACACCATCGTTGATTACACAATAAGAATTGGCCAGGCACTCCAGGTAAAGGGTTTAATGAACCTACAGCTCGTCATCATGCGGGGTAAGCAAAATGGTTCACCCTCAGTCTATGTACTGGAAGTAAACCCGCGTGCCAGCCGGACCATACCATTCATTTCTAAGATTACCGGCGTGCCCATGGTTCGAATCGCCACCAAGGTAATGTTAGGCATTAGCTTGAAAAAGCAGGGTTATACGACAGGTTTGTGGAAGAAGCAGAAACTTGTTGGCATAAAAGCTCCCGTTTTCTCCATGTCCAAACTGATAGGCGTAGATACGTACCTTGGCCCCGAGATGAAGTCAACCGGCGAGGTTATGGGAATTGACAGCACTTTTGAAGCGGCTCTAACCAAGGCACTTATCGCCGCCGGCCTCATGCTGGCACCACAAGGTAATCTATTATTCAGCATTGCTAAGCAAAATAAAGCTGAAGCTTTACCTATAATCGAAGGCTTTTATTCTCTTGGCTACTATCTTTACGCCACGGAAGGCACGGCGGCTATGATTAAAAAATCAGGTATGCAAGTAAAGAAGATTGGCAAGAAGTTAGGCAAGGGCCATCCTAATGTGGTTGATATTATCAATGACGGCTCTGTAGCTGGAGTAGTCAATACGGCTACGGGCAGTCGTGTTCCGCTGCAAGACGGTTTTCATATCCGGCGAGCTGCTACCGAAATGCGCATCCCCTGTTTCACATCGCTCGATACCGCTCGTGTAGTTTTAAAGGCGCTATCAAGCGGCAGCCGGAACTTCAACGTGAAGCCGCTAAAAGAGTATCTGTCAGGACCGAGTTAATCTCAAGTCAAACAAGTTCACCCCAATCAAAGGAGAGGAAATATGTCGAAGAATCGTGGCATTTGCTCTCCGCTCATTCTGAGCTTGTCGAAGAATCTAGACTTTTCTTTAAGCCCATTCTGAGCCTGTCGCTCCTGCCAACATACCCCCAACTTTTAAATCTTTACTTGTATTTTTGCATTTTGGTCTTTAATTATTAATTTTCGTTGGGGCATTCTGTTTTTACCGTGGAGATAGTATAATACGTATAGTTTTTAATGAGGATATTAACAGTATGATATCGGCTGCCGGCGCGGATACCGAAAAAAAGGTCATGATGATTCTCAAGGTCTTGAGCGAATCTTACGAACCGTTGGGGTCAATAGCCATCGCTCGGAAACTTGAAGAACGTGGACTGTCGCTCAATGAGCGAACAGTTAGATACCACCTGAAAATCACAGACGAGAGAGGCTATACCCAGCCGCTGGGTCGAGATGGCCGAATGATTACTCCGCGTGGGCTTGAAGAACTGCGAGAAGCTCTAGCGCCGGATCAACTCGGCTTTATCCTGGAAAAACTCGAGCTCTTAGCCTTCAATACTACATTTGACCCAAAGACACGAACCGGTCTATTTCCAATCAATACTTCGCTCTTTAATAAAGAGGTTTTCCCTGATGCCGTCAAAGCTATGAAAGGAGCCTTCAAGGCCGGGCTGTGTGTCAGTCAGTTAGTTGCCATAGCCACTGAAGGTCAGAAGCTTGGTGATGTGGTTATCCCCGATGGCAAAGTAGGTCTGGCCACGGTATGCAGCGTTATCGTAAACGGTGTATTACTGAAACACGGCGTTCCTGTAGATTCCAGATTTGGCGGAGTGCTCCAAATTAAAGACTCAAAACCAAAACGCTTTGTGGCTATCATCAACTACGGAGGCACGTCGCTGGACCCATCCGAGCAATATATTCGTGCCAGTATGACCAGTGTGAGCGAAGTTGCTAAAACCGGCAACGGGAAGATACTGGCTAATTTCCGCGAGTTGCCGGCACCGGCAAGGTCAATTGTGGAACAGGTTATCGCAGAACTAAAGGAAGCTGGCATGAATGGCGTCTATGTCCTTGGGAACACAAGCGAGCCCGTTTGCCAGATTTCAGTGGGCACTAACCGGATGGGAATGGCACTACTGGGTGGGCTGAATCCGGTAGCTGCAGCCGTGGAAGCGGGTATTGAAGTCGATAACGTGGCTGAAAGTGGCATGATTAGTTATCAGCAGCTAGTTAGCTTCTCGGACCTACCTCACAAATCTTGAGCCCGGCCATATTTGCTCAAATAATTATATGTTCCCTACGGCTGTTGACAATCTCTTGATTGTCGCCCCTATTTATATACAGCCCATACATAATTTTTCAACTACAGGGCTCCGGTAAATATGCCAATCACTCCAGCGATAGCTGCAGCTAGACCGAGTACCATCCAAGCCGCGCCGAACCACCAGAACTGTCGGGCAAAAGTTATCTGCCTTTTAGGTTTCAGAATAATCTGGGCCTGAAAATAAAGTGTCATCCCTATGCCAAAAATAGCCACTCCCAAAGCAATGATTGCATAAGCCATGTTCACCTCCTACAGCTCAAGGACGCCGTAGACCTTCCCCGTCCATATCAATCACAGCCAGTTGATGAAAACCTGGCTATTAAAGGAGCTTGTTAAATGCAATCACCCTGTTACTAATAACGGCAGTCCAGGCTAAAACCAACCGAAATAGTGGCCGATAGCAATAACCCCCTGGATAATAAAGGCGATACCTATCAATATGTTAATTATGGCCGGGAAAATAAATATGATGATGCCCAAGACCACTAAGATAATACCGGTTATAAGCCCTGCTGTTACTGCGGCGAAACCGGCCGAGAAGATAGTTATCAGGCCGATTATGATCAGGTAAGCGGCCACAAGGTAGTTGAGGATTCTCGGGAAAATCATTACCACGATGCCGAAGATAAGAGACAGGATGCCAATCAAAAGGCTACCACCCAAAATGCTGAATATTCCGAATATGATGAGGGCGATACCCACCAGATAGTTGAGTATGCGGGGGAAAATCAAAATGAGGATGCCAAAGAGGATGGCTATTATCCCCCCAATTAGGCCAACAATTGGGAATCCCAGGTTGAAGCTGAACGGTAGACTAATTGCGAACATGTGACTACACCTCCTTTATTTTTATATCAAATGTCCATCAAAAGGACAAAAATAATCATGGACCTAACAATAGCAAAAACTCATAAAATTGTAAACCGAAAGAATTAAATAGTTGTAACATTTAAAAATTAGAGTCCCATATTATATTAAAGGACGGCGCTCGGTCTTACCAGTGGAGTTCAACACCAGTATACCACTAAATACAATTACCGTTACGCCCCCCACACACCATAATTATAACATGCAATATTTGCTTTCGGGATAGGCTTTATAAATAAATTACAGGAGTTATTGAAGCAAATGACTGGAGCCAGCGGTCAGAGTCGAACTGACGACCGGCGGTTTAAGCAGTCTCGTCACTCCCTGTCGCCATCGAGCCAGCCTTGCCGGCTAGTTCCTTGACTATTAGTGGCCCAAATTCTCTGGTTTAGGCTTCCACCTCGGTCTTTTTCGTGAATCGTCGGCAAAAATAAGAGATGGCAGTACCTCTTCCCTATATCGGTGCGACAATTCATAGGCGCTTTTTTATCAGCAATCCAACATTCCGAACTCTTGCTATCGAAATATACGTTCTGGGCAATCATCTATTCATAGACGTCTCAGAGGCTTTCAAAAAAACTCGAATCTTTTGAGCGTATAGGAGCGTCGAGTGTGCGACTAAAGTACCAGTGAGAAATAGTACAAATGCGTCTTTCCAGCTTCTGTTTGCTATTGATATATTATGCACATTGTTGACCAATAATGATTCTCTAATTTAGGTAGAGCGCAATATTGTTCAACAATGCTAAAACTAAAAAGGGAAGGAAACCGAGCAATGGTAACTTTAAACGATGGGAAACTAGGATTGATGACTACCCCCGAGCTTGCCGAATATCTGCGAATTTCAAGAGCAAGTGTTTATCGTTTAGTTAGGCAGAGGCAAATACCAGTAAGCAAGGTAGGCCGGCAGCTACGTTTCCGTAAAGATATCGTTGATGTGTGGCTGTCAAAAACCGAGGCAAGCTAAGAAAATGTCAAAAACTGCGCAATGTATAGCTTTCGCCAATCACAAGGGTGGCACGGGAAAGACCACTTCGTGCCTGAGCATCGCCGGATATCTGGCAAAAAGCGATAACAAGGTGCTGGTGATTGACTTTGACCCCCAAGCAAGTGCGATATTAGGGCTAGGCATTGACCTGATGGCACTAGAACGCTCAATGTACGACGCGGTCTTGGACCGGTGTGATGGTCATGAAGGGGTCCCCATAACCCGGGTGATATTGGAGACGGATGTGGAAAACCTCCATGTAGCGCCCTCGGAATTCGATTTAGGTGTGGCAGAACTCTTTCCCCCTTAGTGCAGGTTTAAGGAGATGTGGGGATGAAATAAGGGCACTAAAATAGCTGTCAGGTGTATATTCACACGATGGCGTTAATTAGTGCCCTTTTCAGTTTGAGACAGGATTCAGGTAACGTGCTTGTAGAACAAGTATGAGGTGATTTTGTAATGGCGACAAAGAAAGACAGGGCGAAGCCAAAAACCAAGCAGGCCTCTAGCAAAATAGAGGAATCCCCTGCAACTGTACCGGTCAGAAAAGCTACTTCTCCCAGCCAGAAAGGCAAAGCCGATTTTCCTATCGTTGGTATAGGGTCTTCTGCTGGTGGGCTGGAGGCTTTGCAAGAGCTATTTACTAATATGCCGTCAGACACCGGTATGGGATTTGTCGTGATATCACATTTAGACCCATTCCGCGTCAGCATACTGCCTGAACTCTTGAAGAAATATACGGATATGCCTGTCCATCAGATACAAGATGGAATGGAAGTCAAACCTAACAATGTATACGTCATCCCACCAAACAAGAGCGTGGGCATATTACACGGTAACTTGATTTTGTTGGAAATATCAGACCCACACGGCTTAAGGCTCCCCATTGATTTCTTTCTTCGGGCATTGGCTCAAGATAGGGGGAGAGCGGCTATTGGCATCATTCTTTCTGGAAGCGGAACGGACGGTACCCTGGGCTTAAGAGCAATAAAGGGTGAAACTGGTCTGGCTATGGTGCAAGAGCCCAGTTCAGCTAAGTATGATGGGATGCCGAGACAAGCGATAGATAGCGGTCTTGCCGACTTTGTTTTGCGCCCGTCAGAAATGCCGGCGCGGTTGGTTTCGCTTGCCGGATACTCCAAAAAGGAATTTATTGAAGAACGTCCAACAGCTACAGTCACACTCCCCGATTATTTAGGAAAGGTCTTCTTGCTATTGCGGCAGCACACCAAGCATGACTTCTCCCAATACAAACCAGCAACGTTGAACCGGCGGATAGAGAGGCGAATGACCGTTAACCAGATAGACAATATTGCAAGCTATGTTAGCTTTCTGGAGCAGCACCCGGCGGAAGCGCAAGCTCTCTTTAGAGATTTACTAATCAGCGTTACCGGCTTTTTCCGGGACAAAGAAGCTTTTGTGGCTCTTAAGAGCCATGTGAAAACCTTGATTTCCGAGAGGTCCTCAACATCACCACTCCGAATATGGGTTCCCGGCTGTGCCACCGGCGAGGAGGCATACTCTATAACCATGATTGCCAGAGAGTGTCTGGGTGAGCTGAATCAAGATATTGATATACAGGTCTTTGCTACAGACATAGATGATGCTGCCATTGACAGAGCCCGTAGTGGCGTTTACCCGATTGGGATTTGTGCTGATGTGTCGCCGGGACGTTTACACCGCTTCTTTACACAGACTGGGGATACATATGCTATTAAAAGAGAAGTCAGAGAAAGGATGATCTTCGCTGTTCAAGACATCATCAAGGACCCTCCCTTCTCAAAGGTGGATTTGATTTGCTGCCGCAATCTGCTGATCTACCTGAATAGCGATTTGCAGGCGAGGCTATTGCCTCGTCTATACTACTCCTTAAACAAAGATGGAATTCTCTTCCTGGGCTCTGCTGAGACCATAGGAAAACACTCAGACCTCTTCTCGGCTCTTGATAAAAGATGGAAGATTTACCAACGCAGAGAAGTGACTCTTCTAAAGAAGCAGCAGATACAAATTGGCCCTATAGCTTTTCAGAGAGAGCCCGAAGAGGCAGGCGGCGAGCCGAAAAGCGCTACGGCCAAGCCATTCAACATTGCGGAAATAGTCAACAAAATACTTCTGCAGAAATACACCCCGGCATGTGTTGTCGTCGACCAAAGCTACGATGTGCTCTACGTTCATGGCCAAACCGGCAAGTACCTGGAACTTCCAACCGGACCGCTTAAAATGAACATCCTGGATATGGCTCGAGAAGGTCTAAGGGCGGAACTAGCGTCGGCTCTTCGTACAGTGTTCCTTAAGGACCAAGAGACTAGCTGCTATAAGATTAAAGTGAAGCAGGATGACAATATCCAGTTAGTTGACCTGAAAGTAAGTCCAATCGCTGGCTTGGCGGGAATGCAAAAGTTATGTAGCGTTATGTTCCAAAGTGTGACTTCTCCTGAGCCGGAAGCACCAACCAAAACGAAGCGCGCTCGGTCAACAAGGAGCCATAAGCGTATTGCGGAACTGGAGCAGGAACTGGCATTGACCAAAGAAACCCTCTATACCACCCGAGAAGAGATGGAAACATCCACTGAAGAACTGAAATCAGCCAATGAGGAATTACAGTCCACCAACGAGGAATTGCAGAGTACCAACGAGGAGCTAGAGACATCCAGAGAGGAATTGCAATCGATTAACGAGGAATTGATGACGGTAAACGCAGAGCTTCAGGAGAAATCCGTTGAATTGTCCAAGACGAATGATGATTTGAATAACCTGCTAAATAGCACACAAATTGCAACCATATTCCTGGATATGAACCTGCACATCAGGCGTTTTACGCCGGCAACAACCACCATATTCAATCTTATAGAATCTGATGTCGGCCGGCCCATCCACCACGTAACATCGAACCTATTATACGATAAACTTGATGAAGATTTGAATAAGGTGCTTGATAGGCTGGTCCCGAAGTCAATAGAAGTGCAAACCAAGGACGCACGCTTATATACGCTGCATATTTTGCCCTATCGCACTGTGGGAAATGTCATTCAAGGTCTGGTATTGACTATGGTAGATATCACGGAAGAGAAAAAAGCTGCCCGGGAGGTTGCCACAGCCAAAGCCGCCAAAGGGCTTGCCGTAGCCAAAGCTGCCCGAAATATTGCCGAGAACCTCGTAAATACGGTGCGTGAGCCGCTGATAGTGTTAAGCGGAGACCTTCGGATTATCTCGGCAAACAATGCCTTCTATAATATGTTCCAGGTCAGCAAAGAGGATACAGAGAAAAGGGTCATCTACGAGATAGGTAACCGACAATGGGATATCCCCAAGCTAAGGGAGCTTCTGGAAAATATCTTGCCTGAGAACACCCACTTTGATGACTATGAAGTTGACCACTCTTTCCCCACTGTCGGGCACAAGACAATATTGCTCAATGCACGCCGAGTCGTGGCGGTTAACGGGCAGGAGCCACTGATATTACTTGCCATGGAAGACATCACAGAACAAAAACAGCATAAAAAGGGGGTTTCACAAGGCTAGAAGTTTTTAAGTAAAACATCGCAAGATACTCTTTCTGGACGGGGAGTGAAATGGTGAAGAAAAAAGACAAAGCAGGAGTCACTGAACTACGCAAACGAGCAGAAGAAATATTGGGTGAGAAACCTGAAGCTTTTCGCGCCCTGGCACCTGCTGATATTAAGAAGCTAATTCAGGAGCTCAACGTATACCAGATTGAACTGGAATTGCAGAATGAGGAGCTTCGCCGAACTCAACTTGAACTGCAGGAGGCACGGGATAAGTATCTGAATCTGTATGATTTCGCACCAACTGGGTATTTCACTCTTGACCACAATAGTCTGATCGTAGATGTGAATCTTGCCGGCAGTGAGGTACTGGGAAGTGAAAAATATAGATTGATAGGGACTCAATTCACTTCGTCTATTTCGCCAGACTCTCAGGATGCGTTCTACTTCCACCACAGAGAATTGCTTAAAACTGGCACCAAAAGTATCTGTGAGCTCAAGATACTGAAAGCCGATGGCACCCCGTTCCCTGCTCAACTGATAAGCATAGCCATGCCAGAAAAGGATGGGAACATAAACCAATTTAGAACTGCCGTTATTGACATCACCGAGCGTAAGCAGATGGATGAGGTTTTAGAAGAGTCAGAAGAGCGATATCGGACTACACTGGATATAATGGATGAATCGTATTATGAGCTAGACCTTGCTGGTAACTTCACCTTCGTGAACGATTCAGTCTGTCGGCTGCTGGGGTATTCCAAGGAAGAATTAATCGGTATGAACTACCGAGCCTACACGGTCAAAGAGAACATCAGCACCATGTATAATGCCTTCAACAAGGTCTACAGAACCGGTGAGCCGCAACAAAGGAATATTTTTCACGGAGTTGTTAGCAAGGATGGAAAAACAGGATTTCGCGAAACTTCAGCTTTCCCTAAACGAAACAAAAAAGGCGAGATTATCGGATTTCGGGGAATCAGTATCGATGTTACCGAACGCAAGCAGGTAGAGGAGAAGCTTCTGGAGAGCGAGGAGAAATATCGCAGCGTAGTTGAGCGAGCGAATGATGGTATCTGCATTATTCAGGACGGAACCATTAAATATCTCAACGCGCGTTTAGCGAACATGTGGGACGAAGCCGCTGAGAAGTTTGTTGGCACTCCCTTTGCCGAGCATCTCCATTCTGATGACCTTCCTCAAATGGCTGAACGCTATAAGCTGCGTATGGCTGGTGAGGAGGTAACACCGTTATACGAGCTAGCACTCGTGCGTAGCGACGGCAGCAAGGTATATGCCGAGGTGAACGCGGGAGTAATTACATATGAAGGAAAACCAGCCGATCTCGTGATCCTACGTGACATCACCGAGCGCAAGCAGATGGAGGAGGAACGGAGCAAACTCGAACGTATGAAAACTGAATTCCTATCAAATATCTCGCATGAGCTCCGCACCCCGCTCCAGTCAATTATGGGTTTTACCAAGTTGATGCTCCAGGGAAAGGTGCCTGACCCTGAGACGCAAAAGGAATTCCTGACCATTATTGACAACCAGAGTGAGAACCTGTGTGGACTGATCGAAAGCTTGCTTGATATGTCGCGCATCGAATCCTGCCGTTTTGAGATTAACAAGGCACCCATGTCGCTAAGGGACTTAATCCAGGGTGTGATGCATGAATTCCATAACATGGCCAATGAGAAGAACATAGTACTCACTGAAGACATACCGGCAGCGCTGCCCGAGATAGAAGCAGATGAGGGACGGCTGCGGCAGGTGATGGTCAATCTGCTCGGCAACGCTACCAAGTTCAGCAAAGACGGCGGCAAAATCACTGTGAAGGCTGAGGCTGAGGACAGCAAGGTGCTGGTACAGGTCACCGACTGTGGTATTGGTATTCCCGAAGAGGCTATGAAACACCTCTTTGAAAAATTCTACCAAGGCGATGGCTCAATAAAGCGGATTTATGGCGGCAGCGGGCTTGGCCTTTATATCTCAAAACAGATTGTTGAGGCACACGGCGGGAATATCTGGGTCAAATCTGAGCTTCGTAAGGGATCTACTTTTTGCTTTACAATACCTAAGCTCTTAACCAAAAAGCAGAAAAGGATTGGAGAGATCCTTGTTGAAGATGGCCTGATTACCAACCGGGATTTAGAGCGGGCACTTAGGAAGCAGAAAAGACGGAAATAATGGCAACCGGAACATATCATAATGTAAAAACAGAGGAAACGTTTACAGATGAACGGGGGCAAAATGAGCCGGGCTTAAGCACAATACGAATAGAGAGGAGGCTAACATGTCAAAAAAAATACTTATTATAGAAGATGACCCAGGTACCACGAGGTTCTTAGTCTACACCCTGGAGCACGAGGGCTATAAGGTGCTTTCAGTGACAGACGGGCTGGAAGGGCTCAAGAAAGCAGGAGATGAGCATCCCGACCTTATCATCCTAGATGTCATGCTGCCTGGCATGGATGGCTATGAAGTCTGTCATCGGTTGCGTCAAAAATCTGAAACTCTCACTGTGCCTGTACTCATGGTTTCAGGTAGGGCGCGCCAAGATGATAAGAATATCGGTCTCAGGATGGGAGCAGATGTCTACTTGTGTAAACCGGTTGACCCACAAGCGATACTGGCAGAGGTAGGGACTCTGCTGGCTAGTATGGATAAGATTGTGAATGTGGAATCTTGATACCGAAATTATTGAGGAGGTGAGTCAAAAATGAAGCGTCTTGAGACAGAACAAAATGCGGAAGTAAAGATAAATACGGCTACCGGCAGTTCATCAAGAGAGAGCCTTGAGGAGATACTTGTCAGAACAGGGCTGCTTACTGCTGAGCAGATGCAAGATGCATTGCAAATTGGACAAAAAGACGGGAAGACCGTTGACCAGGTTCTGGTTGACCAAAAATTCCTTACTCCTGGTGACCTGTTAATAGCTATCAGTATTCAATGGAGGGTGCCACTAATTGATCTCAAAAGGCACCGTGTTCATCCGGAAGCCCTTAGGCTGATCCCCGAGCAACTGGCTCGGAAGTATAATATCCTGCCATTAGACATCATCGGTGGTTCTCTCGCCATCGTGATGGCAGATGCGCTGGATGTGCAGGCTATCGACAATATTGCTGCTGTGACAAAGATGCGGATTGAGCCGATGATGGCAGCTTCAGATGAAGTCCGTAGTGCCATTGACCGCAACTACAAAGTTGGCGACACAATCAAAGCGGAAGAAGAAGCAGAGCCGGAGGAACTCATCCCCACGGAAGCCGAAGCGCCAGTCATCCACCAGCTTGGTCTGCTTATTCAACAAGCTTTAAAAAGTCGAGCCTCGGATATTCACATTGTGCCTCAGAAAGATAGCCTCAAGATTCGGTACCGTATCGACGGCGTGCTGCAGGACATGGCGTCCCTGCCCCTGAGCATTCACCGTTCACTTATGTCCCGGCTGAAAATTATGGCGAATATGAATATCACTGAACAAAGGCGACCTCAAGATGGGCAGTTTTCCATCACTGTCGATGGTCAGGATGTAGATATACGCGTCGCCTGCGGCAATACTATATACGGCGAAATGGCGGTGCTACGCCTTCTAGCCAAGTCCGCTTCTCTGCTGGACCTGTCAGAATTGGGCTTCTTGCCAAGCATGCTTGAAAGATATCAACTACTGCTTAAGCTTCCCTTTGGGATGATACTGTTTGGAGGGCCCACCGGTGGTGGAAAGACCACCACCCTGTATGCTTCTATTAATCGTCTCAACCGAATGGAACGTAATATTATGACCATTGAGGATCCCGTTGAATACCATCTTGAAGGCATTAACCAGTTTCAAATCAATCCTAAAGCCGATATTCGTTTCGACAACAGTCTTCGTGCTTTCATGCGACTGGACCCGGATGTCATTTTAGTTGGGGAGATACGAGATACCGAAACAGCAAGTATAGCAACTCAGGCAGCTCTTACAGGTCACCTGGTATTATCCTCCATACACGCCAATGATGCTGTCGGCGTTATGTTCCGACTTCTGGACCTTGGAGTTGAGCCCTTTATCGTCTGTTCAGCCCTTGCTGGCACTGTTGCCCAGCGCATTTTGCGTCGTATCTGTACACACTGTCGTAAACCCTATGAGCCAGCCACGGAAGAGCTAGCGGCTTACAAACAAGAAATGGGTGAGCTGCCGGCTCAGTTCTATAAGGGGGAAGGATGTAATATCTGTGCTGATACCGGATATCTGGGCAGAGTCGCCATATTAGAGGTTCTTACTGTAACTGAGGAGGTCAGACGAATGCTCATTAGTGGTGCTACTGCAAATCAAATCCGTAAGCAGGCGATTAAGGACGGCATGGTGCCTCTGATGCACGACGGAATGCTCAAAGTGAAAGACGGCATCACCACGGTCTCGGAGGTGCTCCGCAGTACGTTTTCTATTTACTACTAAAAATATAAGGAAAAGTCATATGAGGGTTGAAGTTGCTAACAGTACACCTGATGATTCCCAGCAGACTTCTATAAGGGTTGCTGGAGAAGCTAGCAAGCTTTCACTTGATAAGCCAGTGGGCAAGCGTAAGCAGGTGGAGGAGGCACTGAAGGAGAGCGAAGAGAAATACCGTTCTCTGGTCGAAAGCACGAGTGACTGGATCTGGGAAATTGACCGTAATGGTATCTACACCTACGCCAGTCCCAAAGTAAAGGAACTGCTGGGATATGAGCCAGAAGAAGTTATAGGTAAGACGCCCTTCGATCTTATGCCCGCTGAGGAAGCAAAGCGAGTTGCTAATAAGTTTAAGGATATCGTTAAGAACAACAAGCCAATCGAGAGGCTCGAAAACATCAACTTGCACAAAGACGGACATCTGGTGATACTAGAAACCAGCGGCGTGCCGATCTTCGATAACAACGGCCAGTTGCGCGGCTACCGTGGCGTTGACCGCGATATAACCAAGCACAAGCAGATAGAAGAAGAGCTCATAAAAAGTGGAAGCAAATACAGGAGTCTTGTTGAAACAGCGGGCGCAGGGGTTGTTAGCGGTGACTTACAAGGAAATCTTACTTTTGTTAATGAAACATTTTGCCGAATGCTAGGTTATTCTCCAGAGGAAATGGTTGGGAAACCTTTCGTCGACTTCGTTAATCCAGACGATAGGGCATGGGTATGGGATAGGTTCCTGATGGGCATGACACATCCCACGTTGGAACATCACGTAGAATTCAGCGCAATCCATAAAAAGGGGCACAGTCTTTGGTTGTCCTCCAATCCCACCCCCATGTTCTATAAAGGTGAGTTAGTCGGAGGCAACGCCATTATTCATGACATCACTGAGCGCAAGCAGGCAGAAGAAGCGATGCGGGAGAGCGAACAGAAATACCGCCTCCTTGCGGAGAACGCGAGTGATATCATCTGGACTATGGATATGAACCTGAGGTTTACCTATATGAGCCCGTCTGTTACAAAAGTTCGAGGCTACACTGTTGAAGAAGTTATGGCCCAATCTCTGGAGGAAGTCTTCACCCCCTCATCTGTTGAGGCGGCGGTGAAGGCTTTTATGGAAGAACTAGCCATAGAAAGCCTGGAGCCAAAGGATCTGTCCAGGGTGCGGATGCTGGAAGTTGAGCATACCTGCAAAGATGGCTCTACAGTCTGGGTTGAAATCAATGCTTCTTTCATTCGAGATGCCGACGGCCAGCCTGTCGGTATTCTAGGGGTATCGCGGGAAATCACCGAGCGCAAGCAGGTAGAAGAAACCCTGAGACGATCAGAAGCGAGATATCGGACTATTCTGGATGATATGGAAGAGTCCTACTATGAGACAGACCTCGCCGGCAACTTCACTGCTTTCAACGATGCACTGTGTCGCCACTTGGGCTATTCCAGAGAAGAGATGATGGGGATGAACTATCTGGTTTTCACACCCCCTGAGGATGTCAAAAGAGTGTCTCAGACCACCAATCAGGTATATCGTACAGGTGAGCCAGTTGAATTGTTTCCACGAGAAATGATTAGAAAGGACGGAAGTCGAACATTTACCGAAACCTCGATCTTTCCCCTACGAAATGAGAGAGGAGAGATAATCGGCTTTCGTGGAGTTGGTCGTGATATCACCGAGCGCAAGCAAGCGGAGGAGACCTCGAAGGAGTCCGAAGAGAAATTTCGAACCCTTGCAGAAGAGTCGCCAAATATGATTTTCATTAACAAGATGGGGCGAATAGTGTATGCCAATATGAAATGTGAAGAGATGATGGGTTACAAGAGGGAAGAGCTGTACTCTCACGATTTCGACTTCGTTACCCTAATTGCGCCCGAATTTAGAGAACAGGTGAAAGTAAGTTTTGGGCGTCATACGAGAAGCCTCGAGTCTCAAGCACTAGAATATGTACTTCTCACTAAAGACGGAAAACGAATCGACGCGATACTCGCTACAAAGCTAATCAAATACGAGAAAGAGCCTGCTATCCTAGGGGTGATAACTGACATCACCGAGCGCAAGCAGGCTGAGGAGAAGTACCAAACTATTGTCCGCACCACTATAGATGGTTTCTGGCTTACGGATATGCAGGGCCACTTTTTAGATGTGAACGACGCTTACTGTCACTTAGCAGGTTACAGCCATGACGAGCTTCTGAATATGGCAATTACGGATGTCGAAGCGATAGAGGAACCAGGGGAGACAGCCAAACACATCCGAAAGATAAAGGAGGTTGGCTACGACCGCTTTGAGACCCGACACCGACGTAAGGATGGCGAGATTATTGACGTTGTGATAAGTGTCAACTATTTGCCAATCGACGGTGGGCGAATGTTTGTATTCATCCGTGACATCAGCGAACGTAAGCGGGCAGAGGAGGCCCAGAGGCTGTCGGAGGAGAGGTATCGAACCATAGTGGAAGAAATGGATGAGAGCTATTATGAGGTAGACCTTGCCGGTAATATGACCTTTGTCAACGATGCAACATGTCGCCGCCTTGGCCGTTCCAGGGAAGAG
>JBAVQV010000087.1:0-13357 GCA_049694415.1 Dehalococcoidia bacterium | reverse complement strand
TACTAATCCGCACAATGCTATCCTATGCCACAATGTGGGTCGAGGTCAACGTTCTGGTCAGAGTTTGCCAACGTGCCTGAGTTTCCGACTAACCAATCCATCGTAATGTTACTCTACACTAAATGCCACAAAATGCAGGAGACGTTGATTTATAGCGACCATTGACATGTGATTAATCCCCTGTTATTATTTCCTTTTAGCGGCTTTAGCACAGTAAAATTGCTAATGAAAGCGAGTTAATGTGCTGGTTTCATTAGAAACAACCCTTATTTATACCTTCCTGTTGGGCTCCCTGTATCTTCTGGTTTCGTTAGGTTTCTCCCTGATATGTGGCGTACTAAGAATCTTTCACCTGGGCTACGCCTACATATTCACAGCCACGATTTATTTCACGTGGATGTTTATGTCTTTGTTTGGCTGGGGCCTGGTCCCTTCTATAGCTGCAATGTTAGTAATCCAGGCCGGCATCGCCATAGCCATCTACAAGGGGCTAATAGTGCGGTACATAAAACGAGAGGAAATCATTATACTGGGGCTTCTATTCGTGGCTATTATTCTGGAGCAGTCTGCACTGCGGTTCTATCCTATACAAACTGGAGTCTACCTCGAGACAACCGTGATACCGGGGCTGAGTAAGATCGGCCAGGTAACCGTATCAAACCAATTGATATTTGCGGCAATACTGGGGATAGTAGTAACCGGACTATTTGTACTTTTCTTCCTGAAAACGAAATTAGGCCTGGCTGTGCGAGCTATATCCTACGATATATATAGCGCCAGGTTGATGGGCATACAGGTTGAGAGAGTATTCATGTTTATTATGGTGCTGGTGCTTATCCCCGTGATAGTGGCCACACTGGCAATTGCTCCTATTTGGGCAGTAGAACCGTCCATGGGGTGGGGATATATGATAATTGCCATACTGGTTAGTGTACTCGGCGGCCTGGGCAACATTAAAGGTACCATTATAGCCAGTTATATTATAGGCTTTTGCCACTCAGTTGTAGGCTTTGTTATCGCTCAGCCTCAATTTATGGGCTTATCAGCCTTAATAGTCGTTTTGATAATGCTAATTGTCAGACCGCAAGGAATAGCTAAAAGTGAAACTGTGTGGTGAGTTAGATGGAATTAGAAGTTAAAAGAGACCGACTTGTATTGCGCGTTGGAGGCGGAAAGTGGGAATGGCATATTGAGCCGAGGTACTGGCGGAATCCCTTAATATACGTTGGCATACTAATAATAGCGCCGGTGGTGGTATATTTCGCATATCCACCCCTACTGACTACGGTTATCGATGCTAACCTGCTGGCTGCTATAGCCATCCCTTTGGCGTTGATGAGCATCGGCACCGGGCGAATGAATTTCGGGCCCCAGTTTTATATTGGTATAGGGGGCTACGCCGCTGCTTTGCTCAGCATACATTTTGGTCTCAATCCCGGCGTGACATTGATAGCGGCTGCGCTGGCCGGTCTATTCTTTGGTTTCCTTATGAGTCCTCTGAGTATAATAGCCGGCGGCTTGTACTACAGCCTTTTGACACTGCTTTTGCCCCTGTTATTCTTGGAAGTCACATTTATTTTTTCTGACTTGTTCAAGGGGGATACAGGCCTCTCTGGCATAGCGCCCCTGGTGTCCACCGGCCATTTTAGCTTGAACCTTCTTATTTACGCCTTTATTTCGCTGGCTATGATGCTATTCTATCTATTTATAATTGATAAAATTTTCAGGTCGAGATATGCAATACAGATGGCGGCTATTAACGATGATGAGGAAGTTGCCAATGGCATTGGCGTAAACGTAAACAAAACTAAAATAATCAGTTTTATCATCCCGGCAATGATGGTGGCCATAGTAGGCTGGTTCTATGCGCACTATTATGGAGCATTTTCCGGACAAACTTATCTGCCACTCTCATTCATGCTGAAGGTATTTATGGTGACAATGATAGGAGGGCGAACACAGATATACGGATGTATCATCGGCGGATATTTCATCTCATTTCTGGAGATGATACTGATACGAACCACGGGGGACATGTCGCCCGTTTTGTTCCCTCTTATACTGCTGGCACTGCTTCTAGTTCTCCCTGAAGGTCTGTTCGGGCTCTATCGGAAGCGCCATTATAGAGAATACATGCCAACCTTGCGTTTTAGGAGATAGTTCGTGGCTGAAATACTGAAAGTTACAAATATTTCCAAGCACTTTGGAGGATTAACTGCAGTTAATGACGTCAGTTTCTCTATCAATGAAGGGGAAACTGTGGGGCTAATGGGGCCCAACGGGGCTGGTAAGACGACCCTGGTCAATATGATATGCGGCAGCTATGGTGCTGATTCCGGCAAGATTGAATTTATGGGTAAGGATATTACCAAGTTACCGCCATGGAAGCGATGTAAGCTGGGTATATGCCGGACTTACCAAATCCCGAGGCCATTCCCGGAGCTCACAGCCTTGGCCAGTGTCGTCGTTAGTGCACTTCATGGTAAGGACAGGCCGAACAGGAGCCTTGAGGATGCCTCTACGGAAGCCACGCACTATCTGGAATTTGTCGGTTTATTTAGTAAAAGAAATATACTGGCTCGTGACCTTACCTTGTTCGAGATGAGAGGTCTGGAGTTAGCCAGGGCGCTGGCAACACAGCCAAAGCTCATTTTTGTTGACGAAGTTATGGCCGGGTTGAATCCGGTAGAGGCAGAGAAGGCCGTAAGGTTAATTGAACGCGCTAAAGACCAGTTCGGCGTGACTGTGCTGTGGATAGAGCATGTCATGGCGGTCTTGATGAGGGCTGCTGAGCGCGTCATAGTTCTGCATTACGGCGAAAAGATTGCTGAGGGTTCTCCTCAAGAAGTGGCAAATAATCCAATGGTAATCGAATCGTATTTAGGTAAAAGCGAAAATGCTTGAGGTAAAAAATCTCAACGTCTCTTATGGTGTCACTCCCATACTGCGTGATGTGAGTATTAACATTCGGCAGGGTGAAATCGTAGCGCTTTTGGGTTCAAATGGTGCCGGTAAAACGACACTGGTGAACACTGTTATGGGGATGCTAAAACCTGTCTCGGGAGACATTGTGTTCCAGGGCGAGCATATTGAGAATATGCCGCCGCACGAGATAGTCAGGCGAGGAGTTGCCCAGGTGCCGGAGGGCAGAAAGATTTTTCCTTTTATAAATGTGCGGGATAATCTTTTCTTAGGAGCCTTCTCCGGGGAAGCCTGGCGAAAGAGAAATGTTTCTTTAGAGTGGGTATACAACCTGTTTCCTTTACTAAAAGAGAGAAATAATATGCCGGCAAGGACTTTAAGCGGCGGGGAGCAGCAAATGCTGGTTATCGGAAGGGGCTTAATGTCTCATCCCAAGTTGATAATGGTAGATGAACCCTCTCTCGGCTTAGCTCCGAAGCTGCTCTCTGAAGTATACGATATCTTGGAGAAGTTTCGTGAAGAAAAAATCACCACTTTGATTTCCGAGCAAAATGCCCGCCAGGCACTATCGATTTCAGATAGGGGATATGTGCTGGAGAATGGAAGAGTGGTTCTGGCGGATTCAAGTGATAAATTGCTGGGTAGTGAACTGGTAAAGGAAGCCTATTTAGGAAGATAAAAAATGGAAGACTATTTCTCCTTTACTGAGCGGCTGTTCGACCCGTCAAAGATAAAAGAAAAACCCGAGGTGTTTAAAGGGATTAAAGTCCTGGACTTCTCGCATGTAATATTTGGCCCCATTGCTGCCAGGCTGTTGGCACAGTATGGTGCAGAAGTATTTAAGATTGAACTGCCTTTCGTTGGTGATTTGTGGAGATTTGGAGTCTACTGGGGCAAGTTCTGGAAGCACTCCAGTGTCTGTTTCCATTTTGTACAATATAACAAACACTTTCTATCAGTTAACTTGAATTCGCCTAAAGGGAAAGAGCTGATTTATAAATTAGCCGAAAAAGCCGATGTGGTGGTTGAGAATTTTGCCGCTGGCACTGCAGAAGCCTGGGGAGTAGGATACAGCCAACTTAGTAAAATCAACCCTAAAATAATCTATTTGAGTTGTGCCACCTACGGACAGTACGGTCCACTGAGGTTTTTCCCCGGCTGGGATTTATTAGCCCAAGCTGCCAGTGGTGCCATAAGCCTGACGGGGTATCCCGGAACAGATAAATATTACAAGTTACCCGATTATCTTGGGGATTACCTGCCAGGGAATGTAGGTGCGCTTTCGCTGGTAATGGCGCTCTACCATCGGAAGAAGACCGGCAAGGGGCAGTACATAGACCTGGCACAATCGGAAGCTCTAATGAGGATATTGCCCAATTTTACCTATTTCAGCATAACCAATGAGGAGCTGGAGCGTGTGGGCAATACCGACCCAACTATGGCGCCGTCAGGCATATTCAAATCGCATGATGGAAAGTTTGTGGCTCTGGCAGTAGCCACAGAGGAACAATTTAAAGCGCTATCTTCGGCGATGGGCCAGAAAAAGTTGGTGGCAAAATATAAGGATGGATTTGAGAGGTTAAAGCCGGAAAATGCCAGTGAACTCTATAAAATTGCCCAAGAATGGGTTAGCAAAAAGGACAGCGCTGAAATAGTTAGTTTAGCTAAAGAATATGGCTTCCCCGTGGCAGAGGTAATGGACGATTTCCAAATAGCTAATGATGAATGGCGGAGACAGAGGGGAAGTGTCATAGTTTTCAAGGATGACATGTATCGAGAGTTGGTGTTACCGGGGCCATCAGCCATGTTAAGCAAGACTCCCGGGAGAGTAAAATGGCTTGCCAGGCCGCTTGGCTATCACAATCGCTATGTGCTAAAGACGTTATTTGGATTATCGGAAGAGGAAATCAAAAAGCTGGAAAAGGAAAGAGTCATAGGGTACTGGGATGATAGGCCTGGTATCAAGCCACCGGTATATTATGATATGGAACAAGACCCGGTGTTTAATTACCAGGGTGATGAGGTAGACAAAGCCCATGAGTAAGCAGAAAGATAAAGAACAAGTCTTAGTCAGGTATGGCATTGCCAGGCTGGAACGTGAAAAGTTCTTAGCTAATATGATAAGCCCGGAGGGCAAACCGGAAGTTCTGGGTGACATTGTAGTCCTTGACGCCAGTTACGCTAATTTCTCAGGAATCATAGCAGCGAGTTTCTTCGCCGAATTCGGTGCCGAAGTCATCAAAATTGAGCCTCCGGAGGGAGACCCGTCAAGAAAAATGACGCCCTATGGCGCTAATGTAAACGGCGTGGGCATTCCTTTTATCATGGAGGCCAGAAACAAGCGTTATCTAACGCTGGATGTCAGGACGGAAAAGGACCGAAGAGATTTTGAAAAACTGGCAGCAAAGGCCGATGTCTTGATTGAAACTTTCCCTGCCGGCCAGATGGACACCTGGGGGATAGGCTACCGGCAGTTGAGTCAGACTAATCCAGGCCTGGTCTATATTGCAATTACCCCCTACGGTCAGTACACCGATAGAGCCAACGAGTTCCGTAATTTACCTGACTCAGATATAACGTCCCAGGCTGCCTCAGGTTTGGCGGCAAATATAGGGGACCCCGACATTTCTCCTGAGCCATATAATTGGCCTTTTAGAGCCGGAGCCTGGATAGGGTGGTATATATCAGGTTTAGAAGCTGCTATGGGTGGAGCTATTGCCCTGATGTATAAGCAGGCTACGAGCGACGGCCAGATGATAGATGTAGCTACTGCAGATGCCTATGCGTCACTTGTGGGATATCCGGTGCTTATTGGCTATACCTGGGAGAAAGCCCGGCCCAGACTGGGTCGCCATGACTTCACTCTATATCCTTATGGGTTCTGGAAGAGCAAAGATGGTATTGTGGCTATAGCAGCTCCCCGGGACCATGACTTTAGAGCACTGCTGAAAATTCTAAAACTATGGAAAATTGAGGACGACTGGAGGTTTACCTTTGACCGCATAACGGACATACTGGAGCAAATAGAGAAACTATATGGCTTGATAGAGGCGGAAACAGTTAAATATACCTCAGATGAGCTGATAAGGAAAGCCCTGGAATATAGCATAAAGGCGGCACGCTCCAAGTGGAGGGGTGGCGGGGTGCCCATCATCATGAAGGTGCCGAAGCCTTCCGAGGCTATGATAAACCCGCACTGGACTATACGCAAAACCTTTCAGGAGTTCGATGATAAGACTCTGGGAAAATTTACCATCCCGGCTAACTTCATTAAAATGTCAGAATCACCGCCTAGAGTAAAGTGGATATCCTGCGCTATCGGTCAGGATAACGGCTATATCCGTAAAAAATATCTGGCTGACTGAGTTTCATTAGAAGTTAGGAACCAAGAAAGAGCCTCAAGCGAGGCTCTTTCTTTATAGCTCCAACGTCGCTTCAGTTACCGATTTTCAAATCGGTCCGAGATAAATCGAGAGCAGCCTTGAGTAAAATTTACTTACCAGCTTCCTGGCGCAACTGGGCAGGAGTCTTGTACTTCTCTGGCTCGGCGAACTCACCCTTATATCGAGGAGGATTCTCCTTACTTTTGTATCCAGTGCCCAACAGGACTACGTTATCCTTCCCCTGGAACTGACCAATGGGGATAACCAACTTATCAGGCAAATAGATTGGGTTCGGCAGCGTAGGATTTTTAGGGTCGCAATCAAAGCGTGAGTGGAAGAATGGTGAAACTTTATCACCACATATTCCTTGCAGCGTGACCGGTCCCACATTCTCTACGTATAGCCCTTCCAGTGCCGGTATTAATTCTTCAACATTGGTGTTGCCAACTTTCTCTATTAACTTTTTGATAAGATAAATGTCGGCGTAGGCCATCTGCACGTTAGACTGCACCGGAATTCCCTTTGCCTCGACCTTCTGCCCCCATGCAATTGCGTCTGGAGTAACAGGAATCTGCTTCTCGTAAAACGGGCTGATTGCCCCCAGGCACTTGCCGCCGGTCAGGTCCCAGAAATCGTAGGTCTGTGATGTTCCGCCATAAAAGCATACTGGTATGTCCTTAGCTGAAGATTCTGCCCACTGCTTGGCGAAAACATCGGTGTCGGTGTACCAGCTAGAGCAGAAGAAAATTACCTGTGCCCCGCTAGCGGCTATACCTTCTAGAATTGGCAAATACATCCCCATTTTGGCCCTCACCGGTTTGTTATAGACTGTCTCCAGGCCATACCACTGTTTGGCATAGTCTGGCCAGTTCGGCAGATTCTTGTCGGGAATGCCGTTGCGAAACGATTTTGTCCAGGCCAGGTCTTCCCACAGCCAGGCGATCTTAGTTGCCCCTACTACCTCTTTGAACAGGGCAAACGTACCCAGTATGCCGGAATAATGGCCGTCTTCAGGGTCATAATCTCGGAAACAGAACTTGTACGTGTTATAGTCATCCATTACCGGCGTCGTTAGCTCTCTACCCAGAGCACCCTGATAAAAAAGTATGTGTGGTCGCTCTTTATAGAGCTCGACCGATTTGGGTGTAACGGCCAGGCATATCTCGGTCCTGCCTTCCACAAAATAAATTAAAGCTTTGTCATCAAGCACCATTCTGGTAGCTGCAGCTACGGTCAGTGAGGCATCGCCTTTGCCATCTTCGACCACAAATTTGATCGGCGTGCCACCAATGCCGCCGGCGGCGTTTATCTCATCGCAGGCCATCTGCATGACATCCATGGCCGGCTTTGTTCCCGGAGACGCTACATTGCCGATATAGCCGATTACTATCGGTTCTGTCGATATTGGCGCTTTTGGCCCGCAGCCAATCATTACCATCGCAGCAATAAGTATTACCGCTACTAAAGCAAAGCAAATTTTGCGCATAAATTAATCACCTCCTTTTTTTATTTTTACTGCCTCGTTTTAAACTCTAATAACGAGTTTTCGCTGTTTCTGCCGAAGCGATACCTCCTCGCCCCCGATAGTTGCCCCATAAACTATGTACCTAAATATCAGTTTCCGCCCGATTCACCCCCCTTCTTAAATAAAAAGGCACCAGCGATCACTACATTATCTAGCGATTGCCGCGCCTTTTTTAATCCCTACACTACCTCTGGCTAGTTTAACGGTATTTAAGGTGTTGTTTTATGCTTTGTATTTGTGTTGCAGTCTACCCTCTGGTCTGGATTTTGTCAACCAGTGAAACGATACATTGCACAATCCGCTATTTTATTCAACAAGATGAACAAGATAAGATTGCGTTATCCTATTTTGGCCACCCGCGCAGTAAAATTAGTCCTCCAGCATAACGAATCTGTTGGCAAGGTCTGCTGCAGCTGGGAGCGACTGCATCCAGAATGCCTTGTTCTCCGGGTCTCCGGCACCGAACAGGTAGTCATACTTCACCCTATCTTCACTCGTTGGCAGGCGCTCGATGGTACGAACAGCCAGCTCGCGCAGTTGGCGAGCATTCGCTAGGCGAGAATTGAGCGCGACATAATACAGGCCAAGCTTCTCCACTGCCTGGACTTGCCGGCCTACCTCCCGTCCTGCCTGCCTGAATTGGCTGAGGACGACAAGCACCCGGTCTCCAAGCTTCATCGGCGGAATCTCAAACTCGTTACCGGCTGGAATGCGGGTTATGAGGTCGGCACCTTTGGGCCGCGAAGTAATACACTCCTTTATCTCGGTAAGGCTGGAGCCAGAACTGCCTGCTAACACGAAGACAAACTGTGCGCCTCTGTCAACACCGGCGTCCAAGTATGGCAGAAGCACCTCGTACGGCCAGGCTTCGTGCGATTTGGCGTCTATCTCATCAATCAAGCAGAGGCACGGTTTATTCTCGGCATTGAGTTGAGCAAGGCCCGAGAGGAACTCCTCACGGCTGCACTTGGCGAGGTTGCACTCTTGGTAACGGACGGTCTGTGGCAGTGAGGCCGCCACCTGCTGGACGAAATAGGTTTTGCCGCTCCCTGGTGCTGCCCAGATAAGGTAGTTTTCTCTCTTTCGGCTCGGGCGGTCAAATCCAGCCGCAATCTTGTGCCAGACGTCTTGCACTGTATTACGCACGGTTTCTTCATACCTGGTATAGTCACCGACAACTCGATATCGAGATAGGACGACCCAATCCAGTGCGACGATGAATGACCGTGCCTCGCGTGCCACAGGGTCATCCACAGCCACGGTAAGATCCGGCGCTACGGGCTGCCTGGACTCTACTACCTGACCACTAGTGACCGGGTCGCCAAGGAACTCAGCAATGGCACGCAGCACTGAATCGGAGTCGCCGAGCCAGGGAAGGTGGTCTCTTCCCTCTAGGGGGACGAAGTGGGCATTTGGGATCAAAGATGCCAGCTCTCTACCCACCCGGAAGGGCATGGTCCGCTCTCGCTGACGATGGAGCACCAGTGTCGGAACCCGGAGACTGGGAAGGAGGTGCACTACATCAGTTTTATATACGAGTTCTAGTATTTTGGCAGCTATCTCCGGGGTGGCACACTCACGCTGGAACTTGGCGAACAATTCACTGCCAGCGGCATCGGCGCCGGGCATGAAAATGTCAGCAAGGGTCTTTGAACCGAACCCCCAGTGAGCGCGGACTAGGGAAATTAAAGAGGTTTTGACCTCCTCTGTGGTGATTGCTGCACCACGGGCAAAGGTACCATAGAGGATTAGGTGGCTGACACGCCGGGGATGCCTGGCAGTATAGGCTACAGCAACAGGACCACCCCAAGAAATGCCCAAGAGTGCCGGGCGTTTCAGTTTGAGATGGTCAATAACTGTTTCCAGATCCCGAAGGTCTGAATCCAGTGAGAAGTCTGTCCGGTTCCGGTCGGAGAGACCCGTCCCGGGACGGTCGTAGCCCACCAAAGTGTGATGACGCGCCAATCTTTCCCCAAAACGACGGAATACCGGGTCTTGCCAGCCCAGCTCTTGATGACTGATCCACCCTGGTGGCGCAACCAAGGGAAGTCCCTGACCCACAGTAGAATAAGCGAGACGCAAACCATCCGTGGTGATGCAAAACCGAATCTGCTGCTCCAAAACCGAAACCTCCGCCCCGGGTTTCGCGAACCTACTAGTGAAGCTATCTTAAGTCCCTGCAATCTAGTTGTCAAGCCTGGTATACGTGTGAGTTCCATCGAACCAACTTAGGCCTATGGCTTGAGGCATTGAACGAAACCCTATTTTGCGATATTAACGCTTATCGTCCTGTTAAAGAGTACCACAGGGCTCGGAATGGTTTCAATTTAATAAATGGCGGAGGTACTTCTAGCTGGATTTTTTCAGCCACGGGGAACATGTTGATTTTGTCCACCTCCGGTTTAAGGTGGTCTATTTCCTCGATATCGTTCTTTGACAGCAGGTCATCAATGCGATGTGCCATGTCCCAGGCGGCTCTCAGGCGCTGCTCACTTATTCTGGCCAATTTTTCGGGTATGATGCCGTATTTAACTTTCAGTTGGTTAAGGCGCAGTATGGCTTCATAAGAGGTGTCCACAATCTGCTGGCGAGTCATCCAGTCTGTCTCGTAGTTCAACGAATATTTCCAGCTCGGCGATACTAGCGCCTGGCGAAACTCTACCAATTTACGAAACAGTATGTGATAACCGTAGCGCTCCGGGTGCTCGAAAGCCAGGCTGCCGGGGTCGAGGAATGGCGCCAGCGGAGAGATGAACAGCGAAAGACGTTTGTCCACACGAAATCTTTTATATAAATGCTCGCAGTAGTCGATGGTGTCCATTACCGATTGCGGCGTTTGTCGGGATAAGCCAATCATGTAGAATACATCGAGGCGCCGGCAGCCGACGTCAAGTGCATCGCCTAGCGTTTGTTCCAGGTCCTTGTCGGAATAGGGCCTGCCGATTATTTTTCTTATGGCGGGGTCATGTGATTCGGGTGAAATCTCCAGGCAGAAGTCAGGGCAGGCCAGGCTCATCTGGCGTAGACACTCTCTTGAGGCGGGATAGAATAATTCGAGTATGAACTGGTTCTTTATCCTGTTTTTTTGAAGCAAGCTCAGCACCTGGCTGGCGTACTCTTTGCCAGCCTGATTCAGGTCGCCGAGTATGAAGATAGGGCCATTGCTGAAGCGCGAGATCTGTTTGATATCGCGGATTACCGCTTCCGGAGAACGGAAAGCCGGCTTAGTTCGGTTATAGCATTTCCTGAAGGCTGCGGCGGAACCGCCGCAGATAACGCAGTTCTCAGTGCAGCCGCGGCAGGTAAGAACTGCCGTTATGGGATAGCGAGACCAATCTTTAACCGGTGTGTAGCTGATAAAGTCACGGTACCTGATGACAGAGCGTATGACGTGGCCGAAATGGTTGACCATGACATCGTTAATGTCGGTGGGAACGTGAGAGAAGGGGTTTTCGTGTATCTTGTCATGGCTATCTTTCCAGACAAGATTCGGCACCTTTTCAGGTTTTTTATTGTTCCTAATGCAGTCCATTATCTGCCTGAATGGCTCCTCCGTGGAATCGCCCCGGAGCACATAATCTACCTCCGGATATTCAATCAGCTCTTTATAGAAATAAGAAGATGAAAAGCCGCCGAATATGAGCTTTGATTCAGGGTGCCATTTCTTGACTATCCTGGCTACCTCGATGGCGCCATGGCAATGCAACATCCAGTGGAGGTCGATGCCGAAGACTGGAGCTTTAAGTCGCTTTATAAAGGCTTCGGCATCGAATTTTCTGTCCCTGAGCATACGCACGGCAAGGTTGACGATGCGGACTCGATAACCGAAGTGTTCCAGATATTCGGCGATGCTGGTGAGCCCGATGGGGTACATCTCGAAGACATAAGAAGGTGGAATTAAGTCACTGACCGGTCCGTAAAGTATTGACTTTTTGCGGAAATCATATACGCTGGGTGCATGCAGTAAAATCAGGTCGGTTGGCACGGTAATTTTATCTCAAAAATAAAAAGTTAAAAATCAAAATGACAAATAAAAATTCAAAAATTTATCCTTGTTCTTTAGAAGCTAACAGGTTTGAAGGTGTGTTCCTATCTTTGACTTTTGAGATGTCATTTTGCATTTTGGTATTTGATTTTATATTTTTAAAATATTCCGGCTAGTAGGTAGCCAATGCCTAACAGCAACTGGGTTAACAGGACAACCAGTACGTTATTGGCCATGGCCGGCATCAGCTTGCTTTCGTCCTGGTATCTACGGGCACCTTGAATAGCTCTGACGGCGAAGGGAAGCGTTGCCAGGGCTATTAAACAAAAAACCGGCATCAGCCCGGCTGCCACCCAAACGACAATCCACAAATAGACCAGGCCGGTTAATGCTGAATAGACTATACTTGCTTTAGCTTTTCCCAGAGTTATGGGCAGTGTTTTTCTGCCGGCTGTCTTGTCGGCTTCAGTGTCAGGGAATTCATTCAGAAATAATAAATTATGCACCAGTATACCTGAAGGGATGGCAGCCACAACGGCGGGAAGTGTGTATTCGCCTGTCTGGACGAAATAAGTTCCCAGAACCGGCAGTGCCCCCAGCCCAACCCAGGGTGACCACTCAGGCCAGTCTAGTTTGGTCAGTAGCGGCGTATAGAGGAAAATGCATACCGCGCCTACAACAAGCAACGGCAGCAGGAACCAGCCGCTAACCAGCACAAAGTAGACGCCTATCGGAACCGCCAGCAGGAAGCAGGCCAGGCCGAACCAGAAGACGTGCTCCGGCTTCAGCGAGCCAGTCGGCAGAAAACCACTGCCGCCACTGAAAGGCGTCCTTCTGGTCTTGAGGTCGATGCCGCTTTTGTAATCGTAGTAGTCGTTGAGGACATTGACGCTGATGTGGCACAAGAGCAGCCCGACGAAAGCCAATATTGCGTGGCCAAGATGAAAGGCACCATCATACCAGGCCATGCAGGTGCCCAGAAAAGCCAATACCACTGAAAGTAATAAGAATTGTGGCCTGGTCTCAAGGAACCATATTTTTAGCTTCACGAGGTTTTGAGTATAGCAAACAGATTGACGCCGTGTCTACATCTTAGTGCGGGTTAGGATTTCTTCTTGCTGAATCCAAAGATGTAAATTATCTCCAGGATGGCCAGCGTGTTGAAGATAAAAATACAGATGAACCACGCTGGCTGCTTGTTGCCGGCAGACCTCCACAGGGCTACACCCTTCCATGGCATAGTCCAGAGAACTAGCAATAGGATAACACATGTCATCCAAATAGGTGTTGGCCAGGAATTTACTAATTCCATTTTACTCCTCCTTTATTTGATGGTCTTGAGTCCACATATTATCGTTCCATGCCAATCCCTGAATTCTGGCTGATTACCGTTCATAATAAACGCTTCCAATTTAGTAATACCATTCTCGAATTCTCCTTCCGGCATAAGCTGGTAGGTCGAGACGTATTTGTTCTTTACCTTTTGCAGGTATTCATGGTCTATGGGGATATTGGCAACAGTCACCTCTTGGTGTTTAATAT
>JBAVQV010000086.1:0-2645 GCA_049694415.1 Dehalococcoidia bacterium | reverse complement strand
GAAATTAACTGGCAAGAGCGGTTATGCTGACTAAGATTGTGTTTCCTTCTGCGCGCCTTTGTCTTCTTTTTTATCTTCTTTCTTGTCTACTTTATTTTCCGAACTCGTGCTTTCCGGGCTACTTTTTCTATTATCAGTGACATAGAAGCCGGAGCCTTTGAAAATTACGGGCACTGCAGAGATACAGCGCTGTGCTCCGTTCTGGCATTTGGGGCAAGCCACCATTGATTCATCAGAAAAGCTCTGTTTGAGCTCGAATTTCAAGTTACACTTCGGGCAATGGTACTGATAAATGGGCACGGCCGACCTCCTGACCAGCGGAGAACTTAAAGGCTATCAACTATATTTAGCTCTAGCTAAACAAGTTAGCAGTCTCATTTTTCAATTGCTAATTTTATAACAAATTTGGATATCCGGTCAAGTTTTCTTGTTAACAATAAGCCTGCAAATATTAAGTAGGAAGTTGATGCAGATGATTTCAATGCTATGATATACTATTCTAGCCGCTAGGGTAGGGCGGTTCGCTTACCAAATATGTACGTTGCGGGCTCGTAGCTCAGTGGCAGAGCGACCGGCTCATAACCGGTTGGTCGCAGGTTCGAACCCTGCCGAGCCCACCATCTCAGCTCAGCCTGAAAAGGCATAATAAATTGTTTCTATTCTGTTATTGCCTTGTGTAGAGGATATCCTTCGGAAGCCTATATTCTCTCGCGAAGGTATTTAAAAGCAGAAAGAGCCGCAGTGGCGCCGTCGCCCACGGCACTGGAAACCTGGCGGGGTGAACTCTTACGTATGTCACCAACGGCGTAGATGCCTGACGCCGAGGTTGCCATAAGCTCGTTTGTCTTGATAAGACCGGTTTCGTCCAGTTCTACTATATCGGCGAAGGTCTGGCTGTTGGGTTCAAATCCGATGGCAACGAAGACACCAGCCACCTCGAGCTTAGTAATTTCACCTGTTTTTACGTTGCGTACATTGAGCCCGCTCACTTTATTATCTCCGATAATCTCCTCGACCACCGTATTCCATACGGGCTCCAGTTTGGTCCGCGCTAAAGCATTTTTTTGAAGGATTTGCCCGGCACGGAGCTGGTCCCGCCGATGTATAATATAGACCTTGCTGGCATGCTCGCTTAACTCCAGGGCATCGGTAATAGCAGTATCGCCGCCTCCGACAACGGCTACATCCAGGTCACGAAACAGGAAGCCATCACAAGTAGCGCAATAGGAAACACCACGGCCTAGAAGCTCTTCCTCGCCGGGAACCTCAAGCTTGCGATATTCCGTGCCGGCGGCAATAATAACCGCTTCAGCTTCAAAATTGCCCTCGGCCGTAATGACGCTGTAGTTGCCTCCCGGCTTAATGCCTGTGACCGTGGCATTGATGGTCTCCAGTCCGTATTTGATGGCTTGCTGGTGCATAAGTGAAGCTAATTCAAAGCCGGAGATACCCTCAGGAAAGCCGGGATAGTTGTCTACCTGCCTGGCATTTACTATCTGGCCTCCGTATATACCACGCTCAATAAGCAGGGCCTTCAGCCCGGCTCGGGACGCGTATAAGCCTGCAGTAAGCCCGGCTGGGCCGCCGCCGATGATGATGACCTCGTATTTACTCATTTCTCTATTCTTAATCGGTGTTTAATTATAGCAGGTGACTGGATTATTTGTCTTGGAACTAAGGTTGGTTTATATTTGACATAATATATGGGATAGTAAGATAGGACTTTACTCTCTCTCGTCGATGGGACTTTGGTCATGATTTATCATATATTATAATGAAATGTCTTGACAACGCATGTTTTCCATGTCATTATAACGAATTGTCTGCCGTACTTAACCCCTTGATTTGCAGTGAATAGGTATTGTGTGAGGCAAAATTGACCGAGTTACTTACTACAAAGGAAGTTGCCAGTTATCTAAAGCTTAGACCTGAAACTGTGCTTCGTGGCGTTAAGAAGGGAGAAATACCGGCTATCAAAGTAGGCGGGCACTTCAGATTTGACAAGAAACAGATAGATGAGTGGCTGCACGACAATTCGACGTCGAAGAAACGTATCCTGGTCGTTGATGATGACGAGCCGATAAGAAAACTGTTCAAAGAGACACTGGAGAAAAACAATTATCACGTGCTGACTGCCGATAACGGTAGCAAGGCAATAAAGCTGGCACAGAGCTGGGACTTCGATTTAATTTTCCTCGACCTCAAAATGCCGGATATGGATGGGGTCGAAACGTTTCGCAGAATAAGGCGGACTGATAAGTCTGTACCTGTGGTAATCATCACCGGCTATGCGGCGAGCGAACTATTGCATAAAGCTTTAAAGCAGGCACCTTTCGGGGTTATGAAAAAGCCGTTTGGCGCTAAAGATATACTGAGGTCCACTGAAAACTTCCTCAGCGGTGCTAGGGCAAAAGGCAAGGGAAGAAAATAACTTTGAATAGATTTGAAACAGGTTGGAACAACCAATGACTTTGTCAAGTGGCTATAAGCAATAACAGTATGACGGAAAGATGAAGAACCAAGGCAAAAGTAGATCCAACACTATACTGGCTGCGTTTATAAGCGGCGTTGCACTAGTGGCTCTTATGGACATAGCCAATGCGTATTTTGACATTCCGCATTTGGTGTTTAATGCCCCACTCACG
>JBAVQV010000085.1:0-8984 GCA_049694415.1 Dehalococcoidia bacterium | reverse complement strand
ATGTGGAATGCTGCCAGGTTTGTCTTTCACAGCCTTGAAGCTAGTCCGATAGAAAGCGGAGCCTTAGCGAAGTTAACGCCAAAGCGTTCAAAACCGATAGAAGACCGCTGGATTCTAAGCCGGCTTAGTCGCCTTATTTTAAGCGTGGATGAGTTGATGTCTAATTTTCAATTTGGGGAGGCTGAGCGGCAAATCCATGACTTTTTCTGGGGCGAGTTTTGTGATTGGTACATCGAGATAGCTAAAATCCGCCTGTCCAGGTCAGACTATTCGCCGTTGCCGGTGCTGGCCTTTGCTCTGGATACTACGCTGCGCCTTCTTCATCCCTTTATGCCGTTCATCACCGAGGAACTCTGGCATAATCTCAAACAGCGTTTGCCTGAAGATAGCCTTGCTTCAGCCTCTATCATTATTGCGCCTTATCCAGTTGGCAATAAAAAATTTATCGATGCTGAGGCCGAGCTGGTCATGGAGTCGGTTATAGAAATCATCCGCTCCATACGCAATGCGCGGGCTGAACATAAGGTAGCAGCAGGCAAGTGGATTGAAGCCTGTGTTTATGCCGATAAGCTACAGCCGGCGATAGCTTTGAAGTCTGAGGCTATAGAGACCTTGGCCAAAGCCAGACCGCTGGCTGTTTTGAGTCGCCACCAGCGGTCAGCAAAGGAAGAAAAAGCCCTGGTACTGGTGCTGAAGGAAGCCGAGGTGGTCTTGCCCTGGGCGGGCATGGTTGATGTGGCTGCTGAGAGGAGGCGTTTGGAGGAGGAAATCAGCACGGTTGAGAAGGAAATTGACCGACTGGAACAAAGGTTGAAAGATGCGGCTTTTGTGTCCAAGGCACCAGCAGCGGTGGTGGATAAAGAGCGGGACAAACTCCAAGGTTATAAAGACAAGTTGTTGAGGCTGAAGCAGGAACTAGCTCAGCTCAACTAGTGTAAATCTCAAGCTCCAAATTCCAAATCACAAACAAATTCAAATGACCAAAAATCAAAGTTCAAAACAATATGACTTGGAAGAGAGGACTTTCAATTTTGCTAGAAGTGTAGTTTGCTTTTGTAAGAAATTGCCGAAGTCGGTTATTGAAGGGGAGATTGCTAAGCAATTGGTTAGAGCAGCCACCTCTGTGGGAGCAAATTATATAGAAGCGAATGAGGCATTAGGTAAGAAGGATTTCTTGATGAGAATCAAAATATGTCGCAAAGAAGCCAAAGAGAGCGGATACTGGCTAAGGCTTCTCGAAGTAAGCAATACCGATTTACGGCAAGAGCAGGAGATGCTCCTTAAAGAGTCTACGGAATTAACGAAGATATTCAGCTCTATCCTGACAAAAAGCCAATAGTTTTGTATTTGGTTCTTATAATTTTGATATTGTTTGAGATTTGATGCTTGGGATTTGGGGAAGGAGGCGTTTGTCATATTTAGCTAAGAATCATATGAAGGGGGGTTGATTCATGCCTCATGTAATAGTAAAAATGTATCCCGGGAGGACATACGAACAGAAAAATAAACTAGCTCAAGCAATTGCAGACTCAGTAGTAAAAATTGCCAAATGTGAAGAGAAATCAGTTTCTGTTGCTATAGAAGAAATCGCTCCCGAAAATTGGGCTGAAACGGTCTATAGACCAGATATAATGGAAAAAGAAGAAACACTAGTTAAGAAACCAGGATATAACCCTTTTGATTCGCAGTAAATCATGTCCGAACATTGAATAATAGCAGACATGCGTATAAGGAGTTAGCAATGGAAATTAAAGTAGTAAATTTTGAAGAGAAATTTTCCAAATTCAGTGAACGTCTTTCACAGAAAATTATTGCCCAAATGAATGATTATCACTTCAAACTAGTCCGCTCCTTTGGCGATTTTATCTGGCACAGGCACCCTGAAACAGACGAAACATTTATTGTAATTGACGGTGATTTTCAGATCGATTTAAGGGATAAATCCTTACATTTAAAAGCAGGCGATATGGTTGTTATTCCAAAGGGAATTGAGCATAAACCCTATGCCAAAGGAGAATGCAAAATATTACTTATCGAGCCGGCGGGTACTCCGAATACTGGTGATGCTGGCGGAGAATTAACAAAGACCGATTTAGAATGGATTTGAAGCTTATATATAACATAACTACGCCGAACAGCAGGGGCAGACCTTTAGCTCTTCGGATTTTGATATTGTTTGAGATTTGATGCTTGGAATTTAGGATTTGGGGATGGGTATTCGATAGTGGTGTTTAGAGGGGCGGCTTTTTGGCTGCCAGGTTACGCTGCATCTTTATCAGGGCTTTTTTAGTATCGCTGGCCACGCGGGACTTATCGCTCTTTTTTATTCGATATTTAAATAGCCAGTAGGTGAATTCCTTCAGTTCACTCAAATTCGTGGATTTGCGTTTCGCGTACCTTTTTTCTTTTCTGAATCTGTCGAGCAGCGACTGCTGACTAGCGCCATATACCCTGCGATATGCCTTATCAAGTATATCCTCACGCTTGTTTGCGCCAGATGCCCATCTTTCTTTTCGAATCTCATCAACCACGGCGGAAATCAGATTTTCCTCGACCAGGACGCCGTACAGATAATTGAGATAAGCTCTATATTTAGCCGGTCCAATAAGTTTCTTGAATTCCTCTCTGGTTAGCTCCAGTGGCGGTATATCGAAGAAAAGAAGGTTGGCTCTTTCTTTTCCGGAATCGACTGGCTTATTTCCTCGCTTAGCCGCTCCGCCAGTAACAGCCAATCGAAAGCCTCATCATTAATCAAATAGCGCAAGTGACGGCCGTGATAGTCCTCCTCGGCGCTTTTCCATAGCTTAATAGCTTCGAGGAGAGCTATGTACCAGTGTTTGCCGCTGGCTACGGCTTGCCTGAGATGCTCGACGGCTTTAGCATCAGCTGCAACCATGGTCGGTATGTTTTTGGCCTCTTTTTCTGATGACATTTTGATTAACCTGTTTTAAGATATGAGTTGACCAGGTTTAGCGATGAAAAATGGTGCTGGGTGAACTCGGTTAATTCGTATTCATTGCCGAAAATCTGTTTCATAATCTCGGCCGCAGATAAACCTTTATCATTCAATTCCATGACTTTTTGCCCCAGTTCTTCGAGGTATTGTATAGACTGTTCCAACACGGGAACGGGTTTGGTTAATACTTTGCCCGGCGCCGGGAAGAGGAATCGCGGATTTAAACTCTTAACTTTTTTAAGGTCAGCGATAATTTGCCGCACGTCGTTCATGGGTCGGACCGCTTTGGGTCGAGTGCCAACGAACAAGTCGCCGCTGAATAGCCAGCGGTTCTTTGGCTCGAAGAGGCAAATATGGTCGCGGTCATGGCCTGGCGTATAAATTACCTCAAAGCGATAATTTTCAGTGGCGACGCTATCGCTGATTTCCTTAACCTGGCTGGGAATGGGGTAGCCCCAGACCTCTTCCTGATAGGGATAAAGGGTAGCCGGCTTGTTAATTTTGTTCACCGCCAGGTGATGAGCTAAAAGCTCGACGCCGTATCTTTCTTTGAGCAGGGCATTGGCGGCGATGTGGTCTTCATGATAATGGGTGTTAACCACCATCTTCAAACCCTTGTCTTTTAGGAACTCGGTTAATTCTTCAGCAGTGTATGCCGGGCCACTGTCTATCAAAAGGCCATCCACCAGGTAGGCGGAGACAGTAGCGTGAGGACTGAAGTCCGGATAGCGGCATAGCTTAATCTGGATAACCTGTCCATATTCGGTAGTGGCAAGCATGTCTTAATTCTTTCTGAGGAATGCCAGCATTTCTTTCATAGGCCTGGTATTGAGTATATCTTTGGGCTGGCACCAGCCGCGGCGGGCTATGCCGATGCCGAAGCGCATGAAGCCCAGGTGAGCTGTGCTATGGGCATCGGTACCCATGATTAACTTCACTCCCAGTTCTCGAGCTCGGTAGATGTGAATATCTTTCAAGTCGAGTCGGCTGGGCATGGCATTTATTTCCAGAGCTTTGTTGTATTTTATGGCGGCTCCGAAGACGGCTTCCATATCAACAGCTACTGGCTCCCGCTCACCGAGCAGGCGGCAGGTGGGATGGGCGATAACATCGATATGTGGGTTTTCTATGGCTCCTACAAGGCGTTTTGTTATCTGCTCCTGGCTCTGGTTCATAGCTGAATGAATGGAAGCTACCACTATGTCCAGATCGGCCAAGAGCTTGTCGGGCAAGTCTATGCTGCCATCGGCGCGTATGTCCACCTCCGTGCCGGTGAAGATGCGAATTCCTTTGAGCTGCGCGTTCAGCCGTTTGACTTCTTCTATCTGCTGTCGCAGGCGCTCCTCGCTTAATCCATGGGCGATGCCTCTACCGGCTGAATGGTCGGTTATTGCCAGGTACTGGTAACCAATGGCTTTGGCTGCCTGAGCCATGGCTTCAATGGAGTCATGCCCATCGCTCCAGTCGGTGTGAACGTGGATGTCTCCCTTTATGTCTGATAATTCTATAAGCTTGGGGACTTTGCCTTGCTCCGCCAGGTCTATCTCGCCCTGGTCTTCCCTGATTTCCGGCGGTATGTATTGAAGATCCAATCGGCGGTAGAAAGCTTCCTCGGTGGCAAATTTCTCCAGCTTGTTGGTACTGGTGTCGGTTATGCCGTATTCACTCAGCTT
Source organism: Dehalococcoidia bacterium (assembly GCA_049694415.1). Lineage (GTDB taxonomy): Bacteria > Chloroflexota > Dehalococcoidia > GIF9 > UBA5629 > 9FT-COMBO-48-23. The sequence goes on along the minus strand of JBAVQV010000085.1, from coordinate 4,355 downwards.
TAATCCCTTTTTCTGTTCCCTGGTCCTCAGGGTGATGTTGTGCTGCTTACTGCCGGTGAAATACTGGAGCAGAGAGCCGAAGGAGTCGTGTTCCACCATTCTCAAGTCAGCTTGAAGTCCGCCGGGTAGTATGACGCTGGCTTTAGTTGGGCCTTTAGCCAGCACCTCTCTTATCTGAGGCAAATTAACGAAGGCATTGATGACCTCCTCAGGATTATCGGCTGTCCCCATGAGGTCGATATCGCCTACAGTCTCTCGGAAGCGACGCAGGCTGCCGGCAGCGGTCAAGTTCTTTACGCCGGGAAGCGGGCGCAGTGCACCCAAAACCTCGTCCACTACAAGCAGAGCTTCGCCAATGGGAATACGCTGGTCTTTGCGGCGCAGGGCTTCGATTTGCTGAAGTATGTTATCGGCTGTCTTACCACCGAGGCGGAACAGGCCGGCAACTCGACCGTCTTTGATAGCCTGCTCCAGGTCGTCAACGGATTTAACCCCCAGTTCGGTTGAGAGCCGGTTGGCTGTCTTGGGTCCGATGCCGGGAATCTCGAGCAGCTTGGTTATGCCCTCTGGGAATTCGGCTTTAAGCTCCTCGTACACATGTAGTTTACCGGTGTTTACCAGCTCGATTGTTTTCTTAGCTATTGCCTCCCCGACACCGGGTATGGTTTGCAAGTCCTCGCCCTCCTGGAGCATGATTTCTATCTCCTTGGGCAGGTGCTCGATGGTGCGGGCTGCCCGCTGGTAAGCTCGAATCTTGAACACGTTCTCGCCCTTAAGCTCCAGCAGGTCAGCCATATCCTGGAAAACTTTGGCAATAGCGGTGTTTTTCATTAGCGTTGCGTGAATAGTATAGGCCTAGCGGAATTTGTGTGCAATTGAGCACTATTTGTGCTCAACTGGTGAGGCTTTAATCTTACCCTTTATCCACTCCCAGTCGGGGTCGCCATGATTAAAAAATGACTTAAAGTTATCCTTGAGCCATTCATAGTAGTCATCTTCGGTGTACTGGCAAAAAGCTTCGGCAAGAGCCTTTTTGTCGATGTCATTAGGTATTTCCAGCTCCAAGTCCTTAAATTTACAATCTATGAACTCTTCAACAACATATCTATCAAGCATAATTTATCTCACCAAATATTCCGAGCTCTTTTTCAAGGTCCAAATAAGCTCTTTTACGTTTATAAAGTTCATCTACTCGGCTAAGTTCGATGAATTTCACTTGGTGGCTGATTTCATGAAAAGTCCCACCAAGCAGGCTTCCTGCTTTATCGTGGTCTGCTTGAGAAGCTATTAGAAAAAGGCGGCTGTTCCAGAGATCATAGGCGTGTTTCAGTTTTGCCAGGGCATGATAAATATCTCCACCAATCTGGATTTCAAACACATATGTAGGAACTGAAAGCTCTATGCGTCTCCAGACCACGTCGAGCCTTCCTAGGTCAAAAGAATATTCTTTTTCGGCGACGTATTTTTGAAGCTTGCCGATCTCAATAAGCTTCTGTTGTAACTCTTTATGCAAAGGAATCTCTACTGGTTCATCAATCATCTGTTGCAAATCTCCATACAAAGAGATTCCTGTTTGTTCTGCAATTTTTTGCGGTAATTTCTTACTCGAAGGCGCCACTGCTGTTTTATTAAGCCTAAAATCTGATATTAACTTTTCGGCTAACTGGGGTTCGGCTCCCTGAAAACCGAAGCGGCTTTTAAACTTCAAAGTATCAGAGGTTGTTCTATTAGTCTGCCATTTGTCAGGTGGCAGGCAATATTCCACGGTAAATTCGAAGCGCAACGGCCATATTACCTTTCCTTCCCTAATTTCCTCTGGCCAAAGTGGCTGGTCTTGGCGAAACTTCGTTTGGACGGAGCCGTAACCAATTACCCCAGCGACTGGATTAGTAGCGTAGAACAGAATGATGTCATTTTCGTGGAGGTTTTCCCAGTAATGTTTCTGAGTTTGTTTAAGGCCCCAGATGTTGCCACTTCTAAAAGCTTCCGTCCAGTTTGCTGGGATACCTACTGCAATCCAATAATTAATCAATTTATCCTCCAAGATCTTATTCGATCTCCGCAATCCCATCCCAGCAATCGCGGTGGCAAGCATACTGGACACAGGAGCCGTCAAAGGTTAAGGCATCATCTGATTTGGTGATGTTGCCTTCGGTTATGATAAGGACAGGCTGACTTTCAGTCATCGGCTTCTGGCATTTGTCACAGGTAGTGACGCCTAATTTGGCTTCCATCATTTTCATCCCCTCCTCTTCCAATGGGTGCCTTTATTGGAGTTAGCATATCAAAACCGGTGAGAGATAACAATCTCATTTGGAATTCGCCCTGTCCCTACTCCTCTCCAATTAAGGAAGGTGGGATAGGGCTTTACTTGCCGCAGCAGTGTTTGTATTTCTTGCCGGAGCCGCAGGGGCAGGGCTCGTTGCGGCCGACTTTTTTGCCGGCGGGGACGGCGACTTTCTGGGGTTGTCGCTGGGCGGGAGCTTCCTTTTTGTCGATGCTGACTTTGTAAATAGTATGGACGACGTCGTGCTGTATGCTGGCAATGAGGCTTTCGAAAAAGGCGTGGCCTTCTTTTTTATAGACTACTATGGGTTCAACCTGTTTCATAGCATAAAGGCCTGCCTGCTCGCGCAGATGGTCCATTTCGGTGAGATGGTCTTTCCATAGACTATCGATGGCGCGCAGCATAACCAGTCTCTCCACAAGCCGCATGTTGTCAGAGCCTATCTCTTTTTCGCGTTGCTCGTATATCTGCTCGGCATATTCAATCAGCTTATCTGTGATTTCATTGGGTCTCATCTTGGAGAGCGCCTGAGGATTTATATCCGGTGGTACCGGGAGGATGGTGGAAAGCTCTTCGATTAAGCCGGTAAAGTCTGACTCCATAGAATCGGGACCGCAACTGGCGGCGACCAGTTTTTCGATTTCCGCACATACCATAGACAGTATATTTGACTTGAGGTCAGCGCCTTCCAGTATTTTCCTTCGCTCGGCGTAGATTACCTCACGGTGCTTGTTTACCACATCGTCATAATCAACGAGATGTTTGCGGATATCGAAGTGATAACCTGTAACTTTATCCTGGGCGTTTTCTATGGCTTTGCTGACCATCGAGTGCTCAATGGGTGTGTTCTCATCGAAGCCAGCCCAGTCCATGAAGCCTTTGACACGGTCGCCGCCGAAGCGATGGACGACGTCGTCTTCCAGGGAGACATAGAAGCGGGAGCTGCCGGGGTCGCCCTGCCTTCCAGAGCGACCTCGGAGCTGGTTATCTATGCGCTTGGCTTCATGGCGCTCGGTGCCGATAACATGCAAGCCGCCAAGCTCGATTACTCTATTGTGCTCCTCTGGCCATTCCCGAGATTCCTTTTGCCACTTTTGGTGTTCTTTCTGCCATTCTTGCTCATCTGGGAAATCCTCACGTTTGGGGTCTTCCGGTTTTTTCCCTCCAAGTATAATGTCAACACCGCGCCCGGCCATGTTGGTGGCGACGGTGACGGCGCCTATGCGTCCAGCCTGGGCGATAATAGCGGCTTCCTTTTCATGGTTTTTGGCGTTGAGCACCTGGTGGGGTATGCCCTTTCTTTTGAGCAGGTCGCTTAAGAGCTCCGATTTCTCGATGGAGACCGTGCCTATGAGCACTGGCGTGCCCTGCTTATGGAAGCTCTCGATTTCCCTGGCGACGGCTTTGAACTTGGTTTCTTCGTCCTTGTAAATCTGGTCTGGGTTATTGATGCGAATCATCTGTTTATTGGTGGGTACGACGACCACTTCAAGCTTGTAAATTTTGTGAAATTCCTCGGCTTCGGTGGCGGCGGTACCGGTCATGCCGGCCAGCTTCTTATAAAGGCGAAAGTAGTTCTGGAAGGTGATGGTAGCCAGGGTTATGCTCTCCCGCTGGATTTTGACCCTTTCCTTGGCTTCGATGGCCTGGTGCAGCCCTTCTGAGTATCTCCTGCCGAACATGAGCCTGCCCGTGAACTCGTCGACGATGATGACCTGCCCGTCTTTGACCATGTAGTCGCGGTCTATCTTGAACAGCACATGGGCTTTCAGTGCATTTTCGACGTATTGAGTTAAGCTGTAGTTAGCCGGGTCATAGAGGCTGGGAGCTTTAAGCAAGCCATCATGACGCAGCCATTTTTCCATTTTGGTCATGCCAGAGTCGGTGAGATAGGTCTGGCGTTCTTTTTCTTCAACGGTGTAGTCCTCATCTTTTTTGAGTTGAGGAACCAGGCGGGCGAAGGTGTAGTATTTTTGAGCGGCTTCTTCGCCAGTGCCGCTGATAATAAGCGGGGTGCGGGCTTCGTCGATGAGTATGTTATCTACCTCGTCGACGATGGCGTAATTTA
>JBAVQV010000084.1:0-26769 GCA_049694415.1 Dehalococcoidia bacterium | reverse complement strand
ACTGCTCTGGTAAAGTGGCGTTGAGGGCTGGGTCTTGCGCGGCGGAGAACTATGAATCCCGTCAGGTCCGGAAGGAAGCAGCGGTAAATAGTATTCTCCGGGTGCCGCAAGGCTACCTGGTCGGAGCTGGCTAACTGGGGTAAGCTAGAAGGCGGAAATCGACAGTCGGTGCACGGCCCATATTTTAAGGTAGTAGAAATTCAGCGATGGACTTAAATCTGGCGGGTAAGACGGTGATTGTTACCGGTGGCGGCTCGAATATCGGGCGGGCTATAGTCTTAGCCTTTGCCTCGGAAAAGTCTAGCGTGGTGATTGCCGATATAGACGAAGCCCAGGGGCAAAAGGTGGCTAAAGAGGCTGTTGCTCTAGGCGGCAAGGTTATAGCTATCAAAACCGATGTCACCAGTTTTGATTCGGTGATGGCTATGGTTAAAAGAATAATTGAGGAATTTGGGAAATTAGATATTTTAGTAAACAATGTGGGTTGGACTTTAGACCGGCTATTTATTGAGAAGCCGAGGTCGGAATGGGAGAAAGAAGTAAATATTAATTTTTGGGGCGTGATAAATTGCACCAGAGCTGTTTTGGACCACATGATTGAGCGGAAATACGGAAAGATTATCAGCATCGGCTCTGATGCCGGCAGAATGGGCGAATATCAAGAGGCAGTCTATGCTGCCTGTAAGGGCGGCGTTATTGCCCTGTCTAAATCTCTGGCCCGGGAACTGGGTCGCTATGGCATAAATGTTAACGTGGTCTGCCCCGGAGTTACCGTACCGGAAAATCCTGAGTATGCCGGCGAATTGAGTATGTGGAAAGGCCCGATGGCTCAAGTTTTTACCACTGAGGCCCAGGAGAAGGCAGCGAAAGCTTATCCCTTGCGCCGGCTGGGTAAACCGGAGGACATTGCCAATGTTGTTGTCTTTTTGGCTTCGGATGCTGCCAGTTTTATAACGGGACAGACCATTAGCGTTAGTGGCGGCTATACCATGATGTAAGAGGAGGTACTGGAATGAAAGCTATCGATGTTCATGCCCATCCAAGCACGGCTGCTTTCGACCGAAAACGTATGTGGGGGCCGGAGTTGGTGGAGTACATTTCCAAGTATTATGGGGTTGAGTATAAGGTCAAGACCGATGAGGAGATGGCGCAGGATTTCAGGGAGCTGGACTTAAAGGCTATCTTGATAGGCTGGGATGCGGAATCTGTGAGCGGCTATGATACCAGCAATACCAATGACGAAGTTGCCAGGCTAATCAAAAAATTCCCCGACGTGTTTATCGGTGGCTGGGCGATGATTGACCCGTGGAAGGGGAAAGCAGCCGCAAGAGAATTGGAAAGATGCGTTAAGGAACTGGGGTTGATGGGGCTAAAGTTTCAACAGGCTCTCCAGGCTTTCTTCCCCAATGATAGGCGGTTTTATCCACTTTATGAGAAGTGCGTCGAGCTGAAAATACCGGTTTCTTTTCACACCGGAACTACCGGCGCCGGAGCTGGCATGCCCGGTGGTTACGGTATACGTCTAAAATACACCATGCCTATTCCGTATATCGATGATGTGGCAGCTGATTTCCCCGAACTGACGATAATTATGATTCATCCCGCCTGGCCGTGGCATGAAGAGCAAATTGCTGTTTTGCTTCATAAAGGTAATGTCTATGCCGACCTCTCTGGCTGGGCACCGAAGTATTTCCCTGAAGTTATAAAGAGAGAGGTCAATGGACGCCTCCAGGATAAGTTTATGTTTGGCTCTGATTATCCTGAAATTCCACCAAAGCGCTGGCTTCAGGAATTTGAAAGCGGCGGCTATAAGCCGGAAGTGATTGAGAAAGTACTATATAAAAACGCCCAGAGAATTCTCAAGTTAAAAGTTTGAAGGCGTCAAGTGCCAGATAAAACAACCCCATTTTCAGCTCAGGTCAAAAATCTGCTTCGCCAGTCTGGCCTCAAAGCCAGGAAAAGCCTGGGACAGCATTTCCTTATAGACGAGGCGGTTTTAAACACCATCGTTGAAGCTGCTGAGCTTTCTCCGGAAGATACTGTAGTTGAAGTTGGCCCCGGTCTAGGCATATTGACTAGTGAGCTGAGCCGGCATGCTGGGAAAGTCATCGCTGTGGAACTCGATACCAGGCTAGCCTCTCTGTTGCAGCGCCGACTAGCTTCACTGTCAAATTTAAGTGTGATTAATGCCGATATACTTAAAGTCACTCCATCACAATTATTGGCTGGTAAAAGTAAGTATAAAGTGGTGGCTAATCTGCCGTATTATATTACCTCACCCGTGTTGCGTTACTTTGTAGAAGCCTCGACTAAGCCATCTTTGATGGTGATGATGGTGCAGAAGGAGGTTGGCGAAGCCATTGTTGCTGATGTGGGGAAGATGTCTCTGCTGGCGGTTAGCCTTCGGGTATATAGTGAACCGAAAATTATATCGTATGTGCCATCTCGATGCTTTTATCCTCAGCCGAAAGTTGATTCGGTTATACTGCGCTTCGATGTATTGCCAGAGCCTGCGGTAAAAGTGGCGGATATGAATGGCTTTTTCGAGGTGGTCAGAAGTGGCTTTAGCTCACCTCGAAAACAATTGCATAATTCGCTGGCGCATGGCTTGGGAATCAAATCGAGCGAAGTTGCCCCGTTGTTGGGCAAGGCGAATATAGCCCCTCAGCGCCGGGCTGAAACTCTCAGCCTGGAAGAATGGGCGAAGTTGTATAAAGCCTTGGAAACCGCAAAGGTAGAAATGGATGAGAACGTTTAACAATATTATTCGTCATTCCGCCTCTATCTTGTGTCATTCTGAGCGTAACGAAGAATCTCACGAAGCCTATAGCGAACTTTGTGAAAGGAGTAGAGACCCTTCGCTGTCGCTCAGGGTGACAAACATTTCGGGTAGGATGCAATGTTGAAGTACCTAGCGCCGGCTAAAATTAACCTTGTCCTCGAAGTTCTGGGCAAGCGTGCTGACGGCTACCACGAGATTCGCAGCCTGGTTCAAACAATTGGCTTATGCGATGTCATTTCTTTTGAGCTCGCTGATGTTATTTCTCTGGAATGCAGTGAGCCTAGTTTACAGACTTCAGATAACTTGGTGGTTCAAGCGGCTGAATTGCTCAGAGAAGTCACCGGTTGCCAGAAAGGTGTTAAGATTAAACTTGAGAAACGAATTCCCTGGGGTGCGGGTTTGGGTGGTGGCAGCAGCGATGGGGCGGCTACTTTGTTGGCTCTGAACAGGCTCTGGAAACTGAAACTGAAAACTTCGGATTTAATTGAGCTGGCGGCCAGACTCGGGTCAGACATGCCCTTTTTTATACACGGAGGTGCAGCTTTGATGGAGGGCAGAGGAGAAAAGGTGACTCCTGTGTCGATTTCGGCTCCAATGTGGTTTGTCTTGCTGATACCACCTTTGCCCAAAATATCTAATAAAACACAGCAGCTTTATTCTCGTTTGTATGGCCGGCATTTTACCGATGGGCAGTTGGCTGAAAGAGCAGTAAAGATTTGGTCTAAAGATAAGCAGATTGCTTCAAACCTGTTTTTTAACGTTTTTGACAGGGTAGCCTTTGATGCCTTTCCCGGGTTGGAAGATTATTGGAGGTGTTTTGAGGAGGCTGGCGCTAAAGATATTCATTTAGCTGGCTCGGGGCCGGCTTTGTTTGCTCCCGCGGATAATAAGCCAAAGGCTGAGGAACTGCATCGCCGACTTTGCCAGCAGGGACTTGAAGCCTATTATGTATCTACCATTATGCCAGAAGTGATTTGACGCAGAAGGCCTATCCGTCCCGAACAAATTTTTATAGTCAAGATACAAATACTAAATCCCAAGCACCAAATCCCAAACAAATTCAAAGCTCAAAATTATCAATGACTAAAACATAAAGGCTTCGATTTTTGGAAATTTGGATTTAGATATTGTTTGGGATTTATGAATAATTGTTGCGCCAGCTATGAATCAGTTTTTCTTCATCTTTTCTGGTATGCACTTTGCCGTCAAGCTTTGCTTTATGTAGCTCGCTTAGAATATCTCCTATTTTAGGCCCGGCCGCAATACCCATTTTCTTCAAGTCTTCCCCATTCAACAGCGGCTTTACATAACGCAATTTACTCAGATACAAATTCATGTGCTTGCTGGCCACGAGAGATTCGGATGCCAGAGCATTGGCTTGAATGGCTGGTGTTGAATAGCCATGAAGCAACTGGTAAATATCACTGGGCTTTAGCTTAAGGTTTGTCAGGCTGTGAAGTTGCGCCTTTATTTGTATCGTCTCTCGCATGGCTTGAGCTGAATTCTTGGGGAAATTGAGATGTGAGATGAACTTCTCGTTCGCCTTTTCAGTTAGATTGTAGATAAGCAGGCACTGATAAAGTATTAGGAGTGAGACCCGTATATCGGCCTGACGAGCTTTGGTAAAAATTTTACTAAGCCAGCCATTGCCTTTAAGCGATGGGTGCAGTTGGCTGAGGACTTCTAGCTCTTCAGCGCGTCTAAGAGCTCGTTCTGGTTTATCTTCTTTCAGGATTAACTCCAGCTCATGCCTTATGCGGTCGCCACTTATGGTATTGAGCATAGCCACATGGCGACGGAGCAATTTTTCGGTTTCCGCCTCCAGTTTGAAGCCTAACCTTTGCTCGTAGCGTATTGCCCTTAAGATTCGGGTGGCGTCGTCGATGAAGCTTTTTGGGTGTAGTATACGGATTAGGCGACGTTCGAGGTCGTCTTCACCGTTATGCAGGTCAATAAGCTCACCGAATCGCTGGGGGTTGAGGTGCAGTGCCATAGCATTGATGGAGAAGTCCCGGCGGATAAGGTCATCTTTAAGACTGCCCGGCTTGACGGTGGGCAAGGCTCCCGGTTTGCTGTAGGTTTCACTGCGGGCGGTGGCTAAGTCGAGGCTGAAGCCAGGATAATTTAGCTTGGCCGTGCCGAAGCGAGTATGGACTGTTAACTTAGCCTGGCTGTCCTTTGCCATCTTACGGGCAAGTTTGATGGCTTCGCCTTCGACCACCAAATCGAAGTCGAAGTTGGCACGACCCAGAAACAAATCGCGCATCACGCCGCCGACAAGATATAGCTCCTGTCCCAGCTCGCTGGCCTCTTTGCCGGCAATTTTTACCAGGGCTAGAACCGGCGGCGGCAGATACTTTTCAAGTCGTGACGAAAGATTTTCAGGCATGATCTAGTATTTGGTTGCTAGAATTCAACATCAATAGATTAACTGCATCAGATGTACATCCAGCAGCTGGCCAAACTTTTTACCTACCTCTCTCATAGTTCCTATGTATTGGAACCCGAAAGATTTGCATAGGTCGGCACTTATCTTATTGCTGCCAGCTATTCTGGCAATTACCGTATGCAAGCCTGCCGTTTTACCTTCCTGGATAATTGCTTTCATAAGTTCTTTCCCAATCCCTTTTCCCCGATATTCCTCCTTGACGTAGAGCGCTATTTCAGCAGTATCACAGTAGGCACATCTGTCAGACCACTGGCTCAAAGATGCCCATCCTGTAATGAGTCCATCCTGCTCTGCAATTAATATAGGATGACTGGCATCATGGTTGGCAAACCAGCTTTCTTGTTCTTCAAGACTCTTGGGCTCAGTGTCAAATGTAGCGGTTGTTCTTTGAATAGCGTCATTATAAATTTCGGTGATTTGCCCTAAATCTGCCGGTGTTGCTTGCCTAATGGCTAACATGTCTATGCTCGGTGGCTCTCATGCGTCTATTATGCATTTGGCATTCTACTGCTTGCTGTAGGAGCGGTCAAGACCGTTGCGTCAAAAACTCAGGGAAGATTGACTGTTTGTTTTGGCAGGTGCTATAGTTAATAAGAAGGTCTTAAGTAAGAGAAGGGGGTTTAAGGCAATGTGCAAGACATGCGCGGCTCATGCCAAGAAGGCTGAAAAGCCAGCCAAAAAAGCCGGCGCTAAAAAGAAATAGTTTACCTGTTAGCTCTTTGACTATCTGACGGCTTGAGGTCAGTCCGGTTGCCTGGTAAACGAGATGAATTTTTGCCAGGCAAGCGACCTGATAATTTCTAATTTAAGAAGTAACCTTTTCTCTCAGTCTTTTTATCATCCATTCGGCTTCGGCTACTATTAGTTCAATCACATCCTGGCAAGTGGGTATATCACTTATCCTGCCGGCGACCTGTCCCAGGGGCACGACTATATCGTTCACGTCGCCGGGCTCTTGAAGGGCTTTAAGAGAATCAACGCTGACAGCTTGACGGGCCAGGTCTTGGACACCTCTCTGCTTTAAACCGCTCTGGAAAAGTTTAAAGAAGGGAACATCTAGCATTTTCTTTATCCGCCATCCACTGGACAAAGCCTGAGTCAGTGATACCTTACCTTCTGCCCGCTCTACAGCAGCTTTGTTCTTCCAGTATCTGCCGGGCAGGCCATCGATTTTATCGGAGCGAAAAGTATCTTCGGCTGTAGCTTTAACACCAACCTCTTTAACGGTTAAAGCTACCGGGCTCTCTTGTGTCAGCATGAACCTGGTGCCCATAGATATGCCATCAGCGCCCAAGGCTAGAGCTGCCGCCAGTCCTCTGCCATCGCAAAAACCACCAGCGGCTATGATAGGAATCTCTACCTGGCTGGCTATTAGGGGTATGAGCACCAGTGAAGTAGGTTCACCGCCGTGTGCTGCTGCCTCGAGGCCGGTGACGACAAGAGCGTCAGCGCCATCCAGTTGAGCACGCCGTGCATGTCGTTCTGTGGCTACGGTGGCTATAACCTTGCCGCCGTACTCGTGCACAGCTTTAATAAGCCAATCGCCTTTTCCCAGCGCATAGTTTAGGATTGGCACTTTTTCTTCCATGGCTACTTCTGCATTCTCCCTGGCGTTGGGGAATAGTAATGTAACATTTATACCGAAGGGTTTATCCGTGAGCGACTTAATCTCTTTGATGATGTCTGTCATCTGGTCGGGTGTGTTGGCAACGCTATTGAACATGCCCAGGCCGCCGGCATTGGAGACGGCAGCTACAATCTTGGGCAAGCTGACGAAAGCCATACCGGCTAACATAATGGGATGCTGTATTCCGAATAGCTCAGTCATTCTTGTTATCATTGATAGCCCTCCTTTATCATAAGGTCTGGTTACCCCGCAAATATCTACGAAAAGTCTAACAGAAGCGAGGAGGTGAATCAAAGACACTGTTCATAATCTTTATCTAGCTGCTTTGCTGGGTTATAATTATGCCCTAGATAGAGGTAATGACATTTCATATTCGGAGGCAACCCGTGAAAACTAGAATGACGAAACTTTTTGGTATCAAACACCCAATTATGTGCGGTGGCATGATGTGGCTGGCTAAACCTGAGCTGTGTGCTGCGATTTCGAACGCCGGCGGACTTGGAAATTTGACATCAGGGAACTATGAATCTGGAGCTGACCTTAGTAAATCTATTGATAAGACACGGCAGTTGACGGACAAGCCGTTCTGCGTGAACATTACGTTGCTGCCTTCTGTGCGGATTAACAAAGAGATGCACCAGGATTATTTTCGAGTCTGCTGTGAAAAAGGGGTGGCTGCTATTGAAATCTCGGGTGCACCCTTAGATAAATACCTGGGCGTGGATGCTATTAATCAGGCGAAGAAAGTGGGTGTAAAACTGATACATAAGGTCGGTTCCGTGAAGCATGCCAGGCATGCTGAGGAAGCCGGCTATGACGCCGTCATCGCTGCCGGTTTTGAAGAAGGAGGGCACCCATTGAATGACGATGTAACGACCATGCTGCTGACCCCCCGGATTTGCGATTCGGTGAAGATTCTGGTCATTACTGCTGGTGGCATAGCCGATGGCAGAAGCCTGGCTGCCGCGCTGGTTCTAGGGGCAGAAGGGGTAATGATGGCTTCGCGTTTTATCGCCACCAAAGAGTGTACGGCACATTCCAAAATTAAGGAGGAACTAATCCGCCGTCAGGAAAATGATACTACGCTCATATGCCGGACAATTGATTTGCAGATGCGAGCTTTGAAAAACGAATTAGTCGGCAAGGTACTGGAGGTCGAGAGGCAGCATGGGGGGCTGGAAGAGATGATGCCTCTGATATCTGGTCAGCGCTCCGAGAAAGCCTGGGAAAACGGTGATGTGGATGGAGCCCCCTTGGCTGTTGGTCAATCTATCGGTCTCATTAAAGAAATCGTCAGTTGCAGGGAACTCCTGGAAATGATGGTGCGGGAGGCGGAACATATTCTAAGTGAGATACAGCGGCGACTCTGAGGCTGAGATATTTAGAATCCTACGGGCTGGCGTTGTGTTGTATTGTAAGAACGCAGCCTTTCTATGATTTCCCAATCTTTTTTCTGGTTGCCTCCAGCGTCTCTTCGGCCTCAGTTATTACTCGGTTGATAATCTCCTTAACGCTGAGTAACTCATTTATAGCGCCGGAACATTCTCCGGCAAACAAAATCCCTTCCTTTTCGTCGCCTTCATTTATTGCCTTCAAATGTCTCCTTGTGCCGGCAACCTGACGGGCTTGCACCCAGAGAGGCGAGCCCTCGTCGGACCGCATCATCTGGAAGCTGAGGCGAACGAATTGCCAGAATGAAAGTTTAAGCAATTGTTTTATTTCTCCGGCTCCCTTAAAGGCTTCTATTAGAGGGAACCCGCTTTTGGTCATGTCCTCAGTTACTTTGGTTTTCAGCGCTCTACCAGGCATGCCATCGAAGCGGTCGCTATACAGTGTATCCTGTTCAGAAGCCTGCAGGCAGAGCTTCTTAAAATTATCATGGACCCGACTCTCTTTGGAGAGCATAAATCGAGTCCCCATGGATATCCCGTCAGCCCCTAATACCAGAGCTGCGGCGAGTCCTCTACCGTCGTAGAATCCGCCAGCGGCTATAAGCGGCACTTTTATCTGACTGGATACAAGAGGTATTAATACCATTGAGGTAGCATTAGCTCCATGAGCTGCTGCCTCTTGGCCTGTGATTACGATAGCATCACAACCTAATTCTGCGGCTCTGACCGCATGTCTGGCAATTGCAGTGGTCCCTAAGACTTTCCCACCATACGCGTGGACTTGCTCAACGAACCACGGCTTTCCCAATGAGTAGTTTATAATAGGAACTTTCTCCTCTATAGCTACATCTATGTTCTCCTTGGCCCCGGGACCTATGAGAATTTGGTTGACGCCGAACGGTTTATCTGTAAGCTGTCTAATCTTTCTGATACTTTTTCTCGTCTCCTCCGGGGTGGTGGCTGCGGTAGCCAGTACACCTAATCCACCGGCACTGCACACTGCAGCTACCAGCTCTGGCTCAGTTATCCAGTTCATCCCGGCAAGCATAATGGGGTGCTTTATTCCAAATAGCTCAGTCATGCGTGTCTTTATCATTGTATCCTCTCCTTTTGGTGCCTATTCTAGCATAAGTGAAGTCTTTATTTAACCAGTTCTGGACTTTTTAACTGGTTGTGTTTTATGTCTGCTCGGCTGACAGCATCCTTCTATTGACTGCAATTGCTCGAGTGTTCCAAAGGCGATTAAGCTGCTTTCCTTTTCAACAACGCTGTGCGGACCTGGATTAGGAATCAAGGCCCCATCCTTCTCTTTCAAAGCCAGAATTCTTACTCCAGCGAACTGCTCTTCTGTTTCTTTTATTGTGGAGCCGACCAGTGGTGAGCCTTCTGCAGCCTCTATCTCCTCTACAAGTAATTGTTTCTCTCGACCGAATAAAACTGTCTCGATAAATTCCACGACTTGAGGGCGCAGGGCTAACCTGGCCATTCGGGCTCCACCTATGGCTTCTGGGGCTACTACACGGTCGGCTCCGGCTTGCTGCAATTTTCTCTCGGCATCTTCATTGCTGGCTCTGGCAACTATAGGTAACTTCGCATTTAACTCGTGTACAGCAAGGGTGGTATAGATGCTAGCGGCATCGTCGCCCAAGGCGATAATTATTCCTCTGGCAGTGTCTATCCTTGCCTGTTTCAGCGATTCATCCTTGGTGGCATCACTGTGAATGGTCAAACAACCTGCCTGTTGTGCTTTGTTGATGGCTTCTGTGTCTCGTTCGATAACTACAAATTTGACCTCTTGCTGTCTGAATATATTGGCAATTGCTTGCCCAACTCGTCCATAACCGCAAAGGATGAAGTGGTTATTTAATCTTTTTATTTTGGCTTCCATACGTTGCCTCCCTATTCTGAATCCGAATTCTCCCTCAATAATGTATCGCACCAGGCTGGTAAGAATATAGAAGGCGGTGCCGACTCCGCCCAGAATCAGGAAAATACCGAATATTCTTCCGGTTGTTGAAAGTGGGTGTACCTCAGCGTATCCTACGGTGGTTATGGTGGTAACTGTCATGTACAGGGAATCCAAGAAAGACCAACCTTCGATTAGCCTGTAACCGATGGTGCCGATTATTAGGACGAGGAGCAAAATGATTGCTCCCCTCCACAGGTCTTGAAGCGGACCCCAGAATTTCATTTTAGTACGCGCAGCGAAGATGCCAGGCGATATTTACTGGCTTTTATTGCAGAGAATCGAGCATACTTTCTACTTCGCCGGGGCTTTCGAAGGCATCATCTTTTATCGCCCTGATAATGCCATTGCTATCGATAAGGAAAGCTGTGGGGGCACCGCGCTTGTATGCCGTACATACGGTACCTTCTGGGTCAAGCAGAACGGGGTAGGAAGGTTTTAAGGGGTCAACTATGCTGTGCACAGTCTGACTACTTTCCCCACAATTGATTGCGAGTATAACCACTTGCTGGTTTGTTACGTTATCAGACGCTGTTTGTAAGTAAGGTAGCTCTGATACACAAGCATCGCACGAGCCTACCCAGAAGTTCACTAATACAGTTTTACCTCGGAATTCTCTCAATGAGATGCTTTGATTATTAATGGTTTGGAGGGTGAAATCAGGGGCAGCGTTGCCAATCTGGGGACTGGTTTCAATCTGGGGATTGGTTTCAGTTTTTAGACTAAGGGTAAGGGATGGGAATATGCTTTTGATAGCGCTTTCCATTGCTTCTTCGTTCTCGAAGGCGCCAATCTGGTATGCCTTGCTGATGCCTTGGCCATCAATGAAGTAGGTTGTGGGCACACCGATGATTCCGTAGTCATTGGCAACTTGAGACTGCGGGTCGAGCAGTACCGGGTAAGTTATTCCACGGCTATTCACATAGTCTGCAACGTCCGATGCTCTGTCTCCGACATTAATAGTTAGCACTGCTAGCGAGTCGCTCGACCACTTATCGTAGAGCGCCTCTGTAAAAGGCATCTGGAATTCGCAAGCGGAGCAATTAATTCGCCAGAAAGTAAGCATGACCGGCCTACCGCGAAAATCATTCAGATTAATAGTCGACCCATCTATGCTCTGCAGCGTGAACTTGGAAGCATAAGTGGTTTCTTTGGATTTGACGCAGGCTACAGCCGAGCCTAACGAAATAAGAACCAGTCCCAGGACTACTAGCGTATACCATTTATATTTTTTCATCATTCACTCTCATGTCCAGTTATTTTATATTACAGAATACTGATATTGCAATCATAATTCAGCTATTAGTATAGCGCCTTCCATAGTTTTTTAGGGTGTTTAGGTGGAGAATCAAAGCTGTAAAAAGCGCTGGAATTCAGGCATTAGATAGATCGTGCTTAGAGGGATTTGAGCATTATTTCTATCTCAAATTGACTTGTAAAGCGTCCCGCCTTTATTTCTTTAATAATTCCATCGGCGTTGATAAAAAAGGTAGTGGGGAAAGAGGTTACCTGGTAAGTGTTACTGACGGCTTCGTCTGAATCGAGTAATGCTGGGAAAGTCAACCCCCTGCTATCAAGAAAGCTTTGAACAAATGCTGCTCGCTCTCCAACGCTAACGGCAAGTATTTCCAAATTGTTACTTGGCCATCCATTAAAGACTGCCTGTATATAGGGTGTTTCTTCGGCACAGGCGGGGCATGTAGTTTCCCAGAAGTTTACCATTACTGTCTTTCCGTGAAATTGACTCAAGCTTATCTCTTTGCCATAAATGGTTAACAAGGTGAAATCTGGAGCACGTTCGCCTATTTCAGGCCCAACTTCAACGGCGGCTGCTTCAACACTTAGGGTGAGAAAAGTTTGAGTTTCAGATGTCGCTCCGATTTTGCCAACGTCTTCTGATTTCACCTTGAAGTGATAAGTGGTGCTGGGTCTTAATTCGGTTAGGGAGATGCGGTGGTTGGTTGTTAGTTCTTTATCGAGTGGTGTACTTAAGCTATTCGTATCATTTTCTCCATACTCTACCTGGCTGGTGGCCGGTCGATTGGTTTGCCAGCCTAGAACGATGCTCGAGTCGGCGATGTGGACTATTTTGATTCCTGAAATCGCCAGTGGGGTCGTATAAACCTTGGGTGGTGCTATAAGTTCTATTGCAAGTCTGGCCTCATTTCCTCGTTTATCTCTCGACATTACAGTGATCTGATATCTTATATTTGGGTTGATGTCAGTGAGCGTTGCTGAATGATTAGTAACCAGTGACTCGTCTGGTTTTGCCGAAGTACAGTTGTCGGAGTTGCATATGGTGACTTCGCTGGTGGCAGGTTCGTTAGTTTGCCAGGTGATAATGACGCTTGACTCGGTCATATCGGAAAGTGATAACTTTTGGATTACTATAGGCGTAATATCTCTGGTGAGCATGAAAATGCTGAAGCCTACAAGTCCCAGGCATAAGATGATGGCACCGATGGATATCGTTGGCCATCTCCCGGGCGGGATGAGCCGTTGCCTTTTAGTTGATTGCCGGCGCCTTCTTTTTCGCGTTTTTTCTGCTGTCTTTTCTGGTTCAACAGCGCTATTTTTAGCTTGTTGAAGATTTCTCCGTTCGGTACTATCATCCTCTAACATATATTTCACCTTCAGCTTTTATACATGGTTGAGTGGAAACTTTTTGGGAGTAAGTCAGAAGTTTATGGATTACGAGAGTTATGATATATCATTGTATGGAATTAAGTATGCTTTCTACTTGCGTAAAACTTTTCAAAGTAGCCGGGTAATAATTTGTATCCCTAACAATTCCCTGGGCATCAATAAAGATAGTAGCCGGGCTTTGACTGACATTATATTTTGTCGCCACCTCTCCTGTTTCATCAAGAAGGACGGGCAAAGTCAGGCCCTTGCTACTAACTACGTTCTGCGTGAGTGCCTGGCTCTGTTTCCAACTGATAGCAAGCACTGCTAATTTGTCCTGTGGCCATTTCACATAAATTTCTTGTACTAGGGGCAGCTCATTTCTACTTTGCTGGACGTCCTGCCAGAAGTTAATCATTACCATCTTGCCGCGGAGTTCACTTAAGCTTACCTGTTTGCCGTCGAGTGTTGGCAAGGTGAAATCAGGAGCGCGCATACCCACATCGGTTCCCACCTCTGTTGAAGTTAACACAGCGTTACTAGTGGTAAAAGTCTGGTCTTGAGATGCCGCTTCGTTTCCGCTGCCGTCTTGCGACGTAACTTTGAAATGGTAGGTAGTACTGGGCGTCAGGCCGGCTAATGTGGCACTGTGGCTGGTAGCCAAGTTCTGATCAAGTGTTGTGGTTGAGCCGTAGGCATTCGTGACGCCGAATAATACCTGGCTGGTAGCTGGTTTGTCAGTTGCCCAGATTACAGTACCCGCTAAGTCGGTGATATTGGATACTGTGATTCCTGAAATCACTAATGGCGTCGTTGTGGCTGCGGCTGAGGTTGTGAAATCACCTTCGGCAGTTCCTTGATTTGCTCCGGCGTCCGTTGACGTTGTTGTGAAGTGATAGACCGTACTGGGCTTCAGGTTAATTATATTTACTGAGTGGTCGGTAACCATATTTTCATCAAGCTCGGTCCAGGTGCAGCCACCGCCTGAGTCGCATATCATTACCTGACTGGTACATGGTTCATCTGTTTTCCAGGTAATGACTGCGCTGGCCATGGTTATATTTGAAACCGAGGTGGTTTGCATAGTGGGAGGTGTAGTATCTTTGTTACCGAAAGGCAACCACTGTGGCAATTTGATTCCACTAACAAGTCCGTGAACACTATTAAGCGGGGCTTCAAGCCAACCGGCTTTGAAGACAGCAAAGCCTGAAAGGCCAACAGCAGCAACAATGAGAACTATAACTAGAACTGGCGAAAACCGCCTTACTCGTATCGGGCCAGTGTCCCTAAACCTTCTGTCTGTACTGGACGGTTGTTGCATACCAGCATACGGCATACTACCGGGTGAGCCATAAGCTCCCGGCTGTTGGTCGCCCGTCCCGTATTGCTGGGATGGCATGGGTTGGGGGATTGGTGTTCCCGGTACGCTGCCTTCTGTCGCAGGATACGATGCCGGTTGTCCGGTCTGCGGTCCAATTATACCACCCTGTGATGAAGGAAATTGTCTAGGCTGCGGTCCTATTATGCCACCCTGTGACTGAGTCAAGGGTCTGGGTGGCGATATAGGTGGCTGATGTTCGGCGGCGCCGGGCACTGCAGGACCAACCGAAAAACCGCAATGTGGGCAGTAAATCGCTCTGGGTGGGACAGGCCCGTGGCAGCCGGGGCATATTCTGGCAGTGCAGTGCACGCAGAACCGACTGTTAGAATCGATTTCCTGTCCGCAACTAGGACATCTGATTATCCCTGGCACATTACTCCTCTTTCCCAGTCGCTTCTATATCTCAAACTAGAGCCTATATAATTTTCTATATTATACATCCTAGAGAAAAACGAAACTAGGAGTCTTTTAGTTTATTATCTTATCGGCAAACCTAGCCTGGCTATAACACGGCTGATTATAGAGACTTGAGTATATCCTCAATTTCCTCCTGACTCTGGAAACGCCCTATCTTTTTGTACTTGATTATCCCTGCCGCATCTATGATAAAATTTGTTGGCGGGTATCTTGTGGCGCCGTAAGCATTGGCAACTGTATTGTTCGGGTCAGGGAGAGCGGGGAAGGTAGTAAACTGCTTATTTGTTACGTAATCCCGGACTAATCTGGCGTCGAAAATCATGTGGTAGATATCTAAGACCGCCAGTTTCCCATTTTCTTGCTGGTATGCACCAACTAAATAGGGCATTTGTTTTTCACACTCTTTGCAGTTGACACTGGTGAACACAATTAATACTGTTTTACCTTGGAAATCACTCAAGCTTACGTTTTTGCCGTCTATGCTTTCCAGAGTAAAAGCGGGAGCTTTATCACCTACTTGAAGTATCTTGGCTGTACTACAGCCAATCATTGTCATCAATATGAGGGCAACAACCGCCAATATTATCGGTGTTTTTCTTCGCAATTAATTAACGCTCCTTTCATTGGCTGACTTCTAAGACGGGACGAATTCGCCTAGCCATGCCAGATTGCCAGTAAGCATAAGTATGCCAACGACTATAAGCAGCGCACCACTTACTATGGAAATAATTCCGAGATAGCGGTTTATACTTTTCCACAATGGCATTATAGCCCCCCAGGCGAGGCCAAGAACGATGAAGGGAATACCCAACCCCAATGAGTAGACGGTGAGCAATAGGGCACCTTGCACTACAGTCTGGGAGCTACAGGCCATCATAAGAATAGCGCCTAATATTGGGCCGATGCAGGGTGTCCATCCGAGGGCAAAGGCAGCCCCGATACCGACCGAGCGGAGATAGCCTGGATTGCTGCCGGTTGTTATTTTGAGGCGTTGTTCGTAGTTTAACCACGGTAATTTATAGGCAGCTATGAGGAATATACCAAAGGCGATAATCAAACCGCCGGCAATCTGACGGAGCAGTAATGAGTGGGCAGTTATGGTGGTGCCTATTAAGCCGACTGAAGCGCCCAGGCCAATGAAGATTATGGAGAAGCCGAGCACGAAGGAGAGGGAGTGAAACAAAGCCGGCAGGTAGCTTCTCCTGCTGTCAGGGTCGAAGGCGGTAATGCCAGCCAGATTGGCTAGATAGGCGGGCACCAAGGGTAGGACGCAGGGTGAAAAGAAGGAAAGCAGTCCGCCGGAAAGTGCCACGATATAGGAAATCTGGTTCATTGATTGTCTTGTTTCCCTAGCGTGTTATCCAGCAATTTCTTTAGCTGTTCCTTGGGCTGGTAGCCGATGGCATGCTGCATAGGTTTTCCACCTTTAAATACCATAATAGTTGGGATGCTCATAACCCCATACTTTGATGCTACAAATGGAGATTCATCTACATTCACCTTGGCAAATTCTATTTTCCCTTTGTAGTCCTTAGCTAATTCCTCGATAACCGGAGCAACTGCCTTGCATGGGCCGCACCAGGGCGCCCAGAAGTCAACCAACACCGGCATTTGTGAATCTAAAACAGCTTTTTGAAAGCTATTCTGGTCTACGTTAATTATGTTTTCTGACATAGTATCGACCTCCTGAATACGTTATTTGAGCAAATTCAATATTACTTTGGTTTATGTGCGATGATAGCGCCTTCCATATGGACATTATTATCAATGCAGCTATTGCTAGCTACAATACAATCTTTTAGGACTGCTTGCTCACCAACGGTAGCATTTTGCCATATAACAGAGTTTTGAATGCTGGCACTGTCATGAATCTTGCATCCTGAGCCGAGGACTACAGGCCCATTGAGTTGAACCCCTTTGCCTATATTGCAGTTCTTGTCAATCAGTATGGGTCCGACCAACCTGGACTGTGGATGGATATTGCTTTGTTTGTCAATACGGATGTCTGTTTCCCTAAAGTCAACCTGAGTGCTTTTGCCGCAAAGCAAATCACCGTTCAACTGTAAATATTTTTCCGGTGTACCCATATCCATCCAGTACGCATCAGTAGTATAACCGAAAACAGGTTCTCCATCATTTACCAGCGAGGGAAAGATATCATGTTCAAACATGCAGCGTTTGGCTTGCGGTATTCGCTTCAGGACTTCAGTTTCAATGATGTAAACTCCAGCATTTATCATATTGCTGGTTACTTGCTCGCGGCGCGGTTTTTCTATGAAGCGAGTTACGCGCTGTTTGCTGTCGGTTTCAACAACGCCAAATCGAGAAGGGTCTTCTACCGGCGTCAGAGCTATAGTTACTTTGGCGCCTTTATTTTTATGGAAATGTAACATATCGCTAAAGTTCAGGTCAGTAAAGACATCGCCATTCATGGCAAGGATAGTATCATCTATATATAGCTCAGCGTTCTTGACAGCCCCGGCAGTGCCCATTGGTTCTGTTTCGATACTGTAAACGAGCTTTGTGCCGAGTTGGCTTTCATCGGTGAAATATTCGGTAATGCGGTCGGGCTGGTAACCTATGGCTAAGATAATCTCGCTGATGTTGTAGTAGCTGAGGTGTCGGATGATATATTCGATGAACGGCTTGTTCAGAACTGGCACCATAGCTTTCACTGTGAGATAAGTAAGTGGACGTAGCCTAGTGCCTTCGCCACCAACGAGGACCACAGCTTTCACTAAGTGTTTAGTTTGCTCCTCTCAGCTTTCTCCTCAATTCTTAATTCGCTATTTTACTCCATTTACCATGGCCTAGCAAAGTCTATACTGCTTAGCCACTCAAGCGAAAAAATTCAATGGCGCTGTGTGTCGTCTGCCGGGCGATAGCGAGCTCGTCAGTTCCTCTCAACGCTGCCACGGCTTTCAGGCATCTTAAGATATCTGCAGGTTGGGAGCGATATTTATTTTCTCTGCCATATATCACCGGACAGTCTGTCTCCAGTAGTAGTCTGTCCGGCGGTGTTTCCTTTATAGCCCGTCTGTGCTCCTCATGGTATTCCGCGGCTGGGGTAGCTGAAATGAGATAGCCGGCTTCTAGTATATCTTTGAGCACACCGGAAAACCCGGTAAACCAGTGAAAAACAGCTTTTTCAATGCCGGCTTCTTTAACGAGCTCAAAGCTGTCTTTCCAGGCGTAGCGGCTGTGGACGGATACCGGCTTTGTGTACTGCCTGGCTAAAGCCAAGAGACATTTCAAGGTCTCTTTTTGCAGCTCCTTCGGTGCTACTTTGATGACCATTTTATCATAGTCCAGCCCTATTTCTCCTATGGCCACGATCTGTGAGATTTTTTCTTCGATGAACTTGAGGGTCACGTTGATTCCGTGAGAGTCCAGATTACCCAGTTCCCAGGGGTGTAAACCGAGAGCCGGATAGACGAAGCTGGGATGACTATCGCTGATTCCCATCACCTTCTGGTTTGACTGGTGGTTGGAACCGACAGCAACAACGGCGACAACGCCAGCTTCTTTGGCTTTATTCAGCGCAGGTTCGAGGTTTTCCAGCTCATCAAGATGAGCATGTGTGTCAATGACCTTGAGCAATCATTCTCCTTTTGAAGTGGAGAGATGTGCCATTTCATCTGCTTTTTCCTCGATGTAGGCAATGACCAGGCTTGGCTGCATGGTGCCTTTTTCGGTTATTATGCCGGTTACCAGGTTGAGCGGAGTCCTATCGAAGGCCGGCTCCAGCTCCGTTGATTTTGTTATGTAACCCCGGATGGTGAATTTGGCGCTCTCGCAGACAACATAAAAGGGTATCTTTTTATTTTTAGCCGCCTGAGCAAGTAATAATGTCGGTTTGCCGTTAATAAGATAGCCGTCAGCTGTTATGCTATCGGCACCGACTAAAGCTTTATCTGCTTTTGATATGCGAAGATTTATTTGCCCATCGCCAATTATTTCTACTGGAATCTGGTACTTCATGAGCTGCTCGGCGGTGATTTCCCCGTAGAGCTTGTCATTAAACTTAGATTCGGCAGCGATAACTCGGAACCTTGTTTCTCTTTGCTTGGCCAGTTCAAGGACCTGGCAGACTGTGGAACTGTAGCTGCAGGTTATTACTGTATTGAGGTCGCTGATAATTCCGCACGCGTACTCAACAGATTTAGAGACGGCTTTTGTTGCCGATTTTAGAAGTTCCTTCCCTTTAATTTCGGCGAAGCTTTTCAGAGCCTCCAGGTTATTCTCATTTTGAGACCTCGTTATAATCTGATGCAGGAACTGATTAGCATAGTTGGCTATAGGAGTAATGCCGGGTCTGGCACTTGTTAACTCCTTTGCTATCCCTTCTATCTCCTGGACAAGGTCGGCAATAGTACCGACCTGGCTTTCGCTCACCGCTAAGATTAAAGTGTTGATGGTGTGCAGTGATAGCCAGCTGGCGCCGTGTAAATAATCACTCTTAAGTTTATTGATTTCCTCGAGCACTTTGCTATTCATAGTATCGAATTGTCCTTTAGTATATAATAACTGGTGACGAAAGTCTTGATTTCTAAGTGTGGTGGGTTAAATGGATGAGGGGGTCCTGAGGGGTAAATTTATAGGGGCGCTGGTTGGCACGGCGGTGGGGGATGCCGTTGGCGCTGGATTTGAAGGGCGGCGTGCGGCTGAGGCTGAGGCGATTGAGTGGGCGGCTGACAGACGGGAACTTCTAGCCTACACCGATGATACCCACATGATGATTGGTATGGCTGAATCATTGGTGCAGAAAGAAGGTTTCGATGGTGAGCACATGGCGCACGTTTTTATTCGGAACTATGAGCTTGAACCATGGCGTGGCTATGGGCCGGGTCCGCCGAGTATATTCCGCATGATAAGGGCTGGTGAAGCCTGGGATAAGGCGGCTGAAAAATTATACCATGGCGGCTCTTATGGCAATGGGTCGGCAATGCGAATTGCGCCGCTAGCTGTCTTTTATCATGACGATTTAGTCATGCTGAGAGAGGTAGCTTACAGGTCAAGCCGAATTACCCACAGTCATGAGTTGGGCAAAGAAGGCGCAGCTTTGCAGGCATACGCAGTTGCCTTAGCTGTGGAACTGGAGCCAGGCAAAGCCTTTAGCTCACAAGAGTTTTTGTCCAGGCTAAGTGAGCTTGTTCAACACGAGGCTTATAAGCAGAAATTAGCAGGTACAGAGATGCTACTGGGTGAGGCGGACAAGGCTAAAGTGGTTGCCGAGCTGGGCAACGGCGTGGAAGCTTTCAACTCGGTGCCGACAGCCATATATTCGTTTCTGTCTCATCCAGATTCATTGAAAGAGGCGATACTATTTGCTGTCAGTCTCGGTGGTGATACTGATACCATAGCGGCGATGACGGGGGCTATAGCCGGCGCTTATTTGGGGGTAGACGCTGTGCCGAGCAAGTGGCGGCTGAAGCTGGAAAATCGTGAGTACATAGAGGAGCTGGCGGCAGTGCTATACGATGTCTGGGTCCGAGGGCGCAAGAGCCCGGCCTAGATGTGTAACTCGATTATGTCGTTATCCTGTAGCACATGGTCTTGACTGACCCTCTGACCATCGAATTTTCCCGAGCCCCATACCACAGCGTACTTCAGTTTAGCCTTGAAATCTTTGTGAACGTCTTCGGCGGCATTTTTTACCGTGCTGCCTGTTTTGAGGATTATGGGATCGGTCAAATCCGGTTTCTGCCCTGGACTCTTGGTGTGGACCCGAATAATTTCCAGAGCTTGAAAAATACTCTTTTTAAGGTCTAGCAGATTGTTGCCGCCTGTGGCCGACACAGCGAGCATCGGGAACTGGGAACCGTAACGTGTTTTCAATCGGCGCCAGCCGGCATCCGAGGTTCCGAGGTCACTTTTATTGCCGAGAATCAGCATTTTTCTTGGTCGTTTGCCTATCAAGCTCTCTGGGGACATATTTGTTACTGGCACAATGCCAACACTATCCAGTTCCTGAAGACTTGCTTCTACTTGCTCCACTGGACCGTTGTTCAAATCGACAACTATGACTATCAGGTCGGCGTTCCTGGCGACATTATTCAGCCAGACGCGGGAATCACGGCCCGTAATTGGAGGTGTATCTACCATCTGGATTTGAATGTTTTCGAACTTCATCATACCTATATTTGGAGTTTTGGTAGTAAAGGGGTAATCGGCTATTTCTGGTAAAGCGTCGGTGACAGCGGCCAGGAGCTGTGACTTGCCGGCATTTGGCAGCCCCACCAGAGCTATCTGACCGGCGCCTTCTTTTCTGATGTAGAAGCTGGCCCGACTGGTGGCAGCTTTTCGTTCCGCCTCTTCGGTAAGCTTAGCGATTTTTCGTCTCAGGTCACCGTGGAGATGGTCAGTGCCCTTGTGCTTGGGCATGATGGCCAGCATGGTTTCCAGAGCCTCGATTTTATCCTCAGGAGTTTTAGCCGTCCGATAGCGTTTTTCAGCGTCGAAGTATTGAGGTGGTAAATTTGCCGGCATGGTCTTTTAACCTGTTTTCTAATTCTAGCATAATCTCCCTCTGCAGATTAAGATTTAGCTTCTTGTGATTTGCTAAAAACCGATTTCATCGCAGTTAGTAAAATGATTGCTCCTTCTGTTAGAATGTGATGTATCCGGTGCCACGCTCTAATTCTGTTTAACTGCGAGGAGGACACAAGAGTGAAATGGATTTCTTTGATTCCTCGATTTCCTAGGCAACTAGAGTGCCTATTGTGAAGACAGGAGGCAACAAGAATGGAGAAGCTGTCAATTAAAGAAAGGGTAATCTATCGCTTTATCCTCAATGAAAATAGGGTCTATAGGCATTGGTACACCAGGTTTTTGATTTGCGGCGTTAATTTAGCCCGGATTCGGAGGGTAGTGTCACGGATAGAGAATTTCTATGGGTGGTGTGCCGAATGGTCGAAAGAGGGGGAGACGCTCTACGAGATGGCCGAAGACGCCCTGTCCAATGGAAATACTTATACTGCTCGTTGCCTGTTCCATGAGGCGGCCGGCTGTTTTCATATCGGTCAGCATCTCTACTTTATAGACCTTGAGCAGAAAGAAGAGGCTCAGGAAAAAGCCAGGCAGAGTTATAGAAGAGCTATCGAGTTATATGATGAAGAGAAAAGACCGATAAGGTTAGAGATACCTTTTCGAGGAACCGTAATTCCCGGTTATCTCAGGCTTGCAGGACAACCGAACAGACCGCTGATAATTTATATCAACGGGTTGGACAATATAAAGGAGGTTGAAAATCACTATATGGGAAGCTTGCTGATGGAGGCTGGTTTTAACTCCTTCAGCTTCGATGGGCCAGGGCAGGGGGAGATGTGGAAGAATATGAAGATGATTCCTGATTATGAAAAGGTGGTCAGTACTATTATCGACTGGTTTGAGCAGAACAGCAGGTACGATATTGACCTAAAAAAGATAGGAGCGGCAGGCTGGAGTTTTGGCGGTTATCTGGCACCTCGTGCCGCTGCTTTTGATAAGAGGATTTCTTGTGCCATTGGAAATGGCGGAATCGGTTATGTGACACCAGAGATGGCTAAAAGAGTAACCCCCATCTGGGCCAGGGATTTATTGCACGTAACCGGTTTTAAGAGTATTGCGGCAGCTAAGGCCGCGTGGAGTGAATTCGATATTAAGACGGCACCGCGATTGGACCGTCCGCTTCTCATTATTCACGGGGGAAGAGATATAGTAGTCCCTAATCCTAGAGAACAGGTAGATTACATCATGGATTGGGCGGTTGGAGACAAGGAGTTGAAGTGGTATCCTGACGGTGAGCACTGTTGCGCCAACTACTTCGATGAAGTAATTCCTTATTCTATTGATTGGTTTAAGAAGCATTTGTTGAGATAACAGAATACTTCAATGATATAGTGCGAGACATGAAACTTAAGGACATCTTTAAGCTGATAATATGTATTGTCGCCTGTCTGGCAGCCGGTGCCATCGGCTCTATATTTACGCGAAGTGACATTCCAACCTGGTATGCGACGCTGGAAAAGCCGGCTTTTACACCACCGAACTGGTTGTTTGCCCCGGCGTGGACACTTTTGTATATCCTGATGGGCACAGCCGCATTTCTGGTGTGGCGCAAGGGGTTGGAGAATCGCCAGGTCAGGACAGCGCTAATTGTTTTTCTGGTACAGTTGATTCTAAACGCCTTATGGTCGGTTGTTTTCTTCGGTCTTGAGTCTCCTTTGTGCGGATTAATTGTAATCTCAATTCTGTGGATTGCCATATTAGTCACCGCTATTAACTTTTTCAAGATATCGCGGGTGGCAAGCGTGCTTATGTGGCCTTATTTGCTGTGGGTAACTTTTGCCGCGGTTTTGAATTCATCGATATGGCTGCTCAACCGATAGGCAGCGGAGTAGCCCAAAGCTATCCATTTTACGCGTTGACTTCATGAAATGAAAGCTTCTAACTATTGCTATGAGTGCCTGCAAAAGCTTGCCTATCAGGCTGCGGAACTGGCGGCGAATGAGAAACAGGTTAAAACCCCAGCCATAGAAGAAAGTATGAAGATACTTCAAGACGATTTCTCCCTGGACTGTGTATCCATCGTTATCGCCACCAAAATACACGATGCCATTAAGAAAATAACGGGGAATCCCGACCCTTACCGGCAAATGAAGGACAAGGAGATTATGGTTGCCAGAGAGCTATCGAAGCAGACAAAAGTTGAGCATAATAGTTTTAGAGATTGCCTCAAGTTTGCGGCGCTGGGAAATACCATCGATTTCTTCAGACCTCTTGATGTTATTCGGCAGGACATGAAAGAGCCGGTGAATTTTGTCATCAATGATTCGGAGCGGTTTGAAGCCAAACTCAAGCATACTAGAAGGGTCTTGTATCTAGCGGATAATGCCGGTGAGGCGTTTTTCGATTTACCGCTTATCAGATGGATGAGAAAACAGGCATCTGTTGCTTATGTGGTTAAGTCGGCACCGGTTCAAGATGACATTACTGTGGAAGACATCAGGCGAGCCGGGCTTGAGGCTGAGCTGGGCGAGGTATTAACCACCGGTACGGCTACACCAGGCATAGATTTTTCTCAGGCATCTGCGGAGTTTAATCACCAATTTAACTCCGTAGACCTAATCTTCGCCAAGGGCATGGGCTACTATGAGTCTCTATCCGAGCTGCCGGCAGAAGATAAGGTTTTCTATTGTCTCAGGGCGAAATGCCAGCCGGTGGCAGATGCTCTTAAAGTGCCTTTAAACAGCTATGTAGCTATGCTTCGATAGGGTTGACTAATGGCAAACGGGACCTTAAAACGGTGAAGCTTTAGCCTCATTTGGTGCGGCAGAAATCCTAAATCCCAAGCTCCAAATCCCAAACAATATCAAAATTCAAATCTTTCAGATTCAAAACACCACTTGTTACCCTGAGCATAAGTGAAGTGTTTAGATTCTTCGCTGTGCTCAGAATGACATTTTAGGCCATGTGTTCTGGTAATTAACATTTATAGTTTTGGATTTGTTTAGGATTTAGGAATTCGAAATTAGGATTTTTGATAGTATGACAGGACATGCCATCTATTGGTGTGGTCAGATATATTCCTTGATTTCGGTGAGGCTGCGGATTCGGGGGCAGTCAGTGATGTCCGGGAAATAATCGTTGCGGTCGATGAGCAATGACTTGATGCCAACACCACGGGCGCCGACGATATCTATCTGGTACTGGTCACCTACATATAGAGCTTCTCCGGCCTTGACTTTAGCTTTCTCGAGCGCCGCCAGGAATATCTCCGGCCGGGGCTTATCGTAGCCCACCTCAGCTAAGGTTACTTTGAAATTGAGGTATGGCTGCAGTCCCAGTTTGGTATATGTGGACTCCATATCCTGAGCCACATTTGAAATAAGTCCCAGGATTAAGCCGCGTTTCTTAAGTATTTCCAAGGTGGGTAGTGTATCATCGTAAACCTTGAATTCCCATTTATACTCTCTGATTTTAGCCAGTATCTGTAGTCCGGCGTCACGGCCAATTTCTGCCCCAGCTCCGCTAAGTATTCTGGTTACGTATTCGATATAGAAATTTATCTTTTCCTCTGCGGTTTTGTTGTCTATCGGCGAGCGGGAGTTTTCGTTACGGTAAAAAATGTCAGCGACGGCTAAAGAGGTGAAGAGCGCCTTGGCTTGTACACCGATGCCAAGCTCACGGCATGTACTAATGTAAACATCTTCTCGAGGCGGATAGTAGCTGGCCAACGTGTTGTAGAAGTCAAAGAATACGGCTTTAATCATAGCGAATTGAAATTTTAGGAAACTACGACCCAGCATGTCAAATTAAAGATCAATCAGCCCTATCTGGTTCCAGGTAAAGCCGTTATTAGTGCTTACTGAGAAAGCGCTCTGGTCGCCGCTGCCACCAGCGGGAGCGCTGGTGCCACAGTAAGCAACTCTGCCATCCGCAGACCAGCCGACCCGGGCCTGGGCGGGACCGGTGGGTGGTTTCTGGCTGTTTTGCCAGGTGGGATATGGCGAATGGGGGTTAGATGTAAAGTATACCTGAGGACCGTGGAAAAGCGACACTGTCGATACCTTGACAGCCCCAGCCAGTAGCTTGCCGCGACTGAACATGCCGTAGTGCGCCAGGCTGCAGATGACGTCAGTACGAACCAGAAGCCTGTAGCAGACAGTATCGTCAAGGCGGTACACATCGTCGTTAGGATTGCCGGAGGTAGCTACTCCCGGTGGGTTGTCGCTCCAGCAAGCGTAGACATGCCGACTTGCGGGAGAGGTTCCTATGTAGTCTGCGGGCAAGGCAATATCCGCATAGATAAGCGGTGTCCCTGGTGTATCCTGTCCTGATTGTGAGATTTGCACGGGATAGCCCGAGGCATTATTCCAGGTTGTGGTATTTCCGCCAAGGTCTTTGGTACCAATGTAGAGATAAGTGTTGTCGGTACTTGGTGGAGGTCCGGTGGCGGCGATGGCTAGTATGGTGCCGTCAGCCGCAAATCCCGTCGAATACTCAATGGCGAAAATATCGGCATTTGACCAGCCAGTGGCGCTGGTACTCATGTCCTGCCAGCCGCTGGGGAAGCCATCCACTATGTTTACCCATACTCTGCCGTTACCGTTGCCTGTGGATGTGCCTACAGCTATATCCCGGCTGCCGTAACCCGGCGAGATGGCGAGACATTCGACTCGCTCACTGCCGCCCAGCTTGCCGCTTAATCCGGTGGCAGCGAAGTTGGTGCCACCATCGGTTGACAAAAATACTTCGGTTCCGGCATTGGTCACTACCGCAACTATTCTAGGGTTATCCGGAGCTATAGCCAGTTCGGTCCAGGGAGCGACTCCGCCAAGACCTCTTGATATGTCAGTCCAGCCGTAACCGCCGTGGTCTGATTTGTAAAGCCT
The DNA here is from genome assembly GCA_049694415.1 of Dehalococcoidia bacterium. GTDB lineage: Bacteria > Chloroflexota > Dehalococcoidia > GIF9 > UBA5629 > 9FT-COMBO-48-23. Next base: position 756 of record JBAVQV010000084.1, on the reverse strand, counting down.
GGCGTGAGGAGAATCAAGTGCATAAATGGTGTTGTCGTAACCAACGGCGATATGACTGACGTCACTGTTCGGTACTATGAGCAACGTGCTGACAGTAGGTGTCACGGTTTCGGTCTTTTCTTCCGGCTTGGGAGTCGCTACCGTGAATTTGACGGATGCCGGTGTGAGGTCAACATTATCAGCTTCATCATGAGATTTCACGTAAAAGGTATAAGTACCATTGGGCAAATTTGTATAGGTCTTAGACGTGTCCGCGGTGAAAGAAGAATAACCGCTGTCATGACCTTCTAGATAGTATGAATAAGTCAGTTTATTGGTTGGTGTCCTGTCATCGCTGCCGGTCCATTCGAAGGTGACTTTGTTAGAACTGATAGCCGCAGCGGGAGCCACAGTGATTACTGTTTGCGGCGTCGTTGTATCCGGAGGCGGCAGTTCTTGTTGTGGTGAGGGGGGTGACGGTGGAGGAGATACGGGTTGAGGGAGGCAAGAGTTGCCTGCCAGAATCAGCAGTACCAGAAGCAGGGTAAATGTTAATCCGAGGCTATTGACTGTCTTCATCGCTAGACTTATGTAATGTCAATACGTTTCGATTCTAACATAATGACGTAAAAACGTCACTTGGGAGCATTTTGACACTCGGGCATAAAGTTGCTAAGCTTGGGTAAGCTTCGGAGGGATTAAATTGCCTGAGGATAAGAGCAAAGTAGATATGGAGAAAATCGTCTCGCTGTGTAAGCGGCGTGGCTTTATTTTCCC
>JBAVQV010000083.1:0-34291 GCA_049694415.1 Dehalococcoidia bacterium | reverse complement strand
ACCGATATAGCGCCCACGCCAGACTGCAAGACCATTTACCTGGCTTCGGTCAATGCCTGTGGTGCTAGCACCTGCTACGTCACTATGTCAGCAAACGTGACTTGCTACGCTGGAAATGGTGCTGCCTATGGCCAAAGTTCCAACTGCACCATCGCGATAACGACATTCCCATCAGCTGCTTGCGGTACGTTTCTGTCTGCTGCTGACAATACTTCAACCTGGACTTGCACCTATGATCCGGTCAGTTGCTTATGCAGTTACAGCATTACATTAAGCGGCAATTTGCATTGTACCTGCTCGAACTGCGCGACCTGTACTGTGCCATTTAATTCTGGTGCGGTTACGGGTACAATTCAAACCGTTAGCGGTGCTCCCAAGTCGGTTACAGTCAATTTGACCGCCGCCGTCAACTGCAGTCTTCAGCCCGGTTGCACGCTGGTTAACCAGGGCTGCTGCTGCTTCGACAGCGTGTGGCGCACCAGCGCCAATCCCGACGTGGTATCACCTTTTTCCCCTGTGCCTGGAGGCGTATATTGGGAGAGGGTGTTTACCCATGTAACTGCGCCCGATTGCCTTGGTACACAGACCGATAAGGCCATACTGAGGTTAGTACCTTACTGCGCCGACCCGACCGGCGAAATCATCGCCTGGGCAGTCTATGATACTGGCTCGACTTTCACACACGGCGTAGCCGCCTGGTCGCCTGACTTCGGCGATTACTGGGCAATGCTGACGCCGCGGAATCCGGTTCAGGACTTCACCTTCGAGTCGAGGACGGTTATGTACTTCCTCAGCCCGGGCGGATTAGTTCAGAAGATGCCGTACACCGGCACTGCCTGGTCTAGCGCCTTACCCACCGTTGATTCAACGATGGCGTATGGGGCTCATACCATTGCCGCTTATCCCGAGGGCAAGGTGATTGTCGGCGCCAATGCCTTAATGAACTCCGTGCTATATTCCACCGGATACTCCAGCAACTACAACACCGACACCCCGACGTTTACCATCCAGGCTCTGTCCGGCAACACCCGCCAGGCCGGCAATATCCATGTCGCCTTCGACCCCAACTTTAAGGACAACGGCATATACTATATCGGCGACGACCACGCTGGTAACGGCTCGGTGTTCCGCAACAGTCCGACATCCCCGCTACGATGGTCTGACACCGACATGATGGCTGCTAGCAACGGCGCTGTCGGCTGCTACGCTCCGCATGCGGTGGGTCAGTTCGGTATAGCGCTTGCCTTCACCGGCCAGGCGCTGTACTCGGCTCATAGATCGCTCCTAGACCAAACGCCGATCACGAATAATGTACAATGCGGAGTTGACCGCACCATCGATGACGGCACCGGCAAATTCGGACCGCTCTCCGGTATGCCCAAGCCGGGCATTGCCTGGGATCACCTGTCGGCCGGCTTCCCCACTCCAGCTCCGTGCTTCACTCTGGAGCCGTCTTCGCTTAAGATCTGCGGCTGCTGCACACTGGACACCGATTCCACGCTGTACGCCATCGATAACCGACCTTATGTTGCTGGCTCTGCAGGCCTAATCTGGGCCTTCACCGACTGTATGGCTAAGAGGGGACCCGCACTCGTAACCGCGGACAAGACCCTCATCGGCTGCGACGCCGTATCCGGCAGGTCTGGTGAAGTCAACCTGTGCTGGGAGCAGCTCTGCGTAGCCTCCAAGTACGACATCGAGATCGCCAAGGACGCCGCCTTCACCATTAGAGTTATAGACTGGGTCACGGAGGCCGGATGTGGCGGCCTAACTCCGGCAGATCTGACCACTCCGTGCGTCTACTTCCCTGCTGGCGGCGCTGCTGCGGTAAATGCCGAATCAGACCTTGCAGCAATGGGCTCAGCCATTGCCTTCTACGGCAACCTCGAATGCGGCCACACCTATTACTGGCGTATCAAGGTTCGCGAGTGCGCTACTACTCAATATATCCGCAGCCCGTGGTCTGAGATCAGAAGCTTCAACGTCAAGGCTGGCCTTCCGGTAGTAGGCTCGTACTCAGGCCTACAACTTCTGTCTCCTGCCAACGGTAGCATGGGAATACCGGTCAAGTCACCGGCCTTCTCCTGGGCACCGTTAGGTGAGAACACGAAGTACAAGTTCCAACTGGCTAAAGATGGGAACATGACCCAAATCGTCAAAGAAGCCGAGGTGACTAACACCGCGTACGCGTACGATGGCACGCTGGATTACAGCACACCATACTTCTGGAAAGTATCGTGCGTAGACCCAGCCTGCGATTCGTCCGCTACCTTCAGCTTCCAGACGGAGCCGAAACCTGCAGCTCCTGAGGAAAAAGCACCAGTAGCTCCAACCCCAATATGGGTTTGGGTTGTTATCGCTATCGGTGCTATACTGGTCATCGTCACCCTGGTACTCATCTTCAAGACGCGCCGGGTGTGATCCCTACCTGCTTGAGATAAGCAAAAAGGGAGGTGGCACAAGCCACCTCCCTTTCTTTTTACACCAAAGCGGATAAATCCTAAATCCCAGGCACCAAATCCCAAACAAATTCAAAGCACCAATAACTAGTATCCAAAACCTGAAGTTTTTAATTTTTAGCCTTAACCCTCTCCTACCACCTGTAGCCTCGAGCTTCCCACCAATGTAGCCCCGACCTTTCCACCTATGTAGCTCCAAGCTTCCCACCAATGTAGCCCCGACCTTTTAAGGTCGGGGTCATGAGGTTTAAAACCTCATGGCTACATTTATCTGAAGCGACTCTTCCTCCCTAAGATGCGGATTACATAGATTATGAACGATTATAGATATCGCTGTAATCAATTTCTTATTTTATTTGACACATTTTTTACCCGTATCTATAATGCCCAAAAACCAGGGCTAAAAGCTCAGCAGCCATATAGCTTCGTTCAGCCATCGATGTAGCCTCGACCCTTCAGGGTCGGGGTCACGAGGCTAAAGCCTCGTGGCTACATGGCGAATTTGGTTGGGTCGCATGTTTAGTTATATTATCACCGCCGTCTCGTTGCTGATAACCGCCCTGGTGCTTCCTCCGTTGGCACAAGCTCGAGTCCCAGATACAGCAGTGCTTCGTTGGGCTGTCATCGAGACTCCAGGCAGCATTTCCGATAGAAACGACATCCGCTCTCCTACCGAAGTCAATGCCATAGCCGTGTCTTCCGATGGCAAGACCATATATGCCATCGACATTCCTAATGCCACGCCGCCTCCGGTAGCAAACCCGGGAATCTGGAAAAGTAGCGACGGCGGCATCAGTTGGAGCTGGAAGCCTACGCAGCATCTCACCCAGGCCATACCAAGCCCAACTCTGCCGGTAATGGCTATCGCGCTGGCTCCGGACGACCCGAACTTTCTGGCTGCTGTCTGCCTTAACAATTCAGGTACACTCCGCAGCGAAGTCTATCTTTCAGACGATGGCGGCACCACCTGGATTTATACCGGTACCATCCCCTGGATATACGGCGGCGGAGAGCAAATCGGCGATATCGCTATCTCTCCCGGCTACAACTCTAACGATGTGCTAGTCCATGACATCATCATCGGCAGTCGCCAGCCAAACGATGGTGTAGCCAATGGGGAAATCTATGTCTGGCGCTATCCCGGCTTCGGCGGCTGGACGGCTCAAGGTTTTAGATTGGGCGATGTCATCGCCCTCAGGCCATCGCCAAACTACATTATCGATTTCAGCCTGGTAGTTATGGCTGCCACCACGCAGCGGACTTACCTCAGCCTTGGTTACCGCGATACGGCGGCCAATACTTGCGCCTGGAACAGGGACAGTGGCTGGCCGGTAGAGATGTGCGAGCCAGCCCAGAGTGGCGGCACTACCAGCGGCGAAGACAGGATAATCACCGGAGATATCGTTCTCACTGGCAATTTTATGGGCACCGTGGAAAACCAGCGCCTGTTCTTCGCCACCTATGACTCGAATGGAACCGCCCTGGGTCCGAGCCAGGTGCTTGATGATGTCTACAGGCTGAACAACACTACAGTGACCAGGCTTAGGCTTCCCGGAGCCGGCATGGGAGCCAGGGTCAGCACCATCGCCTATACCGGCGATAACAAGGCTGGCAAACTAATAGCCGGCCAGGTTGCTGCCGACGTAGCTCAAGCCTCTGCCAGCGTCTGGAACTGCCTCGACCCACTCTTGCTCTGTCCTACCTGGCAGCTATCACTTAAGCCTCCAACCGGTGGCGGTAAGGACGGCTATGCCAACGCCCAGCTTGCCTGGTCAGCCGATGGCTCGACCGCTTACTGTGCTACCGGCTCGGGAAACCGTGACACACCGCAGCGGTGGGCCGTCCCGCCACCCATCAACACCGCCTGGGATAGCCAAAGTCTGGACGAATCAGCAGTCTCTATATCGATTGACGACGGCGAATCCTGGAACCAGATTGGGCTTATCGATACCAGAATCGACCGACTGAAAAGCGTGGCTGTAGCCGAGGATGAATCTAATATTTATCTGGCTTCGGTAAACGATATCCTCTTCGACAGCCTGTGGCGCAGCCAAAGCCCAATTCTGGGAGACACCTGGCAACGTGTGATGTGCTTCAACGGGGAATCGTCCATACTGAGGCTGGCTCCGGACGCTAATGATGGAGCTAATATTTTCTGGGGCGACCAAGGCACAGACCATGCCCGCAGTTCCACAGATCATGGTCAAATCTGGCATGATTGCCAGCCTCATATCATCATAGAGGACATGGCAGCATTCAATAGCCAGAGATTGTACGTACTTCAGGGTAATGGAGAGATTCGGCGGGGCACCTATGCCGGTGGCTGGACATGGGCAAAAAACATCGACACCGGTCTTAATACAGGTCATACCATTGCTGTCTATAATGACTACGTCCTGGTCGGGGCTGCAGCCAACGAACCATCCCCGGCAGCTTACTCGGCAGATGATGGCCAAACGTGGCTGAAAATTACTACTCAAACACCCAGCAGCGGCAACAGGCATACAGCGTACGACACCTACTTCGATACAAACCAGATTATCTATGTTGCTGACGATGCCGGCGGAATATATCGCTGGAGCCTGGGCAGGAGCTATGTATGGGACGACCTGGCGCCGCCCAATCACAGCTTCTACAGTATACACTTGGGCAATCGAGGGCCGCTGTACGGAGCTTTTAGTTCAACCGGCAGCGGTGTGGACCGTGCCCTTTATCCCAGAAGCGGGATTCCCAAGCCGGGTGTGTACTGGGACACGATAACAGTCGGTTTGGCGACAAATGTCCAATTCTCCACCGAGCCTGACTCTATGTGTATTTCCGAGAATTCTCTGTGGGCAATTGATGCTCGTGCTTACAACCCGGCAGACGATGAAGGGTGCCTGTGGGCATTTATCGATACTCTGGCTGGGACCGGTATAAGGCTGATTGAACCTGCATACGGCATGGCACTCGGCTGCGACCCAGTCAGCGGCAGAAATCAAGAAGTTGTCCTAGGCTGGGAGCAGCTTTCTTTAGTAGATGCTTACGAGATTGAGATAGCCAAAGACGAAGACTTCAGCCTTCGAATCACTGAGGCCGAACCGTTAACCAATCCGTACTACGGGCCGCCGGTAGTAACTAGCCCGGCATACAGGATACTGCCGGCCATGCTTCCGGAAGCCAACGCCACCTACTACTGGCGAGTCAGAGTCAGGCAGGCAGCCACAGGGCAGGTAATTCGCAGCTACTGGTCGGAAGCCGGTAGCTTCAGTATCAAAGCCGGATTACCGGTGGTCAGTCCGTATCTTGGGGCTCAGGCTCTGAAGCCAATGCACGGTGCCGACAACATGCCCATATCATTCATAGCTTTTTCCTGGACGCCTTTTAAGGAAACTACCGAATACGGTTTTGTCCTGGCCAGAGACTCGGCTTTGACTGAAATAATCGTGCAAGAGAGCTTGCCCACCACGGCCTACAGGTTCGGTGGCAGGTTGGATTACGATACCCCCTATTTCTGGCAGGTTATAGCCACAAAACCGTTGCCCAGTGAGCCTAGCCCCGTATTCAGCTTCACCACCGCATCGAAGCCATATCTACCACCAGAAACTCCACCACTCTACAACCAGCTCTTGCACTGGCTGCAGATAAGCGTGTTTATTAACGTACTTGGCTTTGTCATTATTGTAGCCATGATGATTCTATTCAGGAGCCACAGAATATAGATTCAGAATATAGATTCAGAATATAGATTCAGAATGTATTTCCCTTGATACATCGGAGCATCCGCTCCAATCGCGCCCGGAGCTGACGCTCTGGGTTTCCCTTTTTACCTCCACATGTAGCCTCGACCTTTTAAGGTCTAGGTCACGAGGCTAAAACCTCGTGGCTACATGCTTAATTTTCGGGCGGGGTTAAATACTAATATACTGGACCAGTATTTCAACTTGACAAAGGTTTTTTACCAACCTAAACTAAATAGTACCAAGGTAAACATGAAGAGAAACAAGTGGCATCTGGCATTAATTATTACATCGCTGATAATTTCGGCTGGTTTGGCCGGCGGTTGCATGTTAGCCGCATCACCCCAGGAAACTCCACCCACTGCTAATAAGGGTGACATATCTGCCATCGCGCCTGATACAGAAGCCGCCAAAGACTCCGTTTCAGCCACAGCCACGCCGCCTGATAATACCACGATAAGCAGTGACCCGGTCTCGGGCCAAAACGAGGAAGTTGACCTGCGCTGGGAACAGCTTTGCCTATCCAGCGAGTATCAGGTGCAAATCGCTAAAGACCCTGGCTTCACTTTGATAGTCCTAGATACGGGCTCATTCGCACCCGCCTCCTCGGTGTCGCCCGGCGCCTACTACCCTGCAGGTGGCCGGTCCGCGTCTCCATCTTCGCTGACCACATGGGGTAATTTAGAGGCCGGACATACCTATTATTGGCGGGCAAGAGTCCGCCAGGCAGCTACTGGCCAGCATATGTTCAGCCCCTGGTCCGAAGTCGAGAGTTTCACCGTTAAATCAGGAACTCCGGCAAGCACTGGGTCATACGGGATACAGCCGTTACTGCCAATTAACGGTCGTAATGGCTACCCTACAAAATTAGTGTCTTTCAGCTGGTTACCTTTGAACGATACCACAAAGTACAGGTTTGTACTGGCTAAGGACGCAGCTATGACGGAGGTTGTCAAAGAGGCAGTGGTCACCACTACCGCCTATAACTACGATGGCGAACTGGAATACGGCCGGGTTTATTTCTGGAGGGTAATGGCACTCGAGCCGACGCCGAGCGACTGGTCCGCAACCTTCAGCTTCCAGACCGAGGCGGCTCCACCGTCTCCATCGGCAGCGCCAACATCACCACCGCAAACCCCACTCTGGGCATGGGTAGTCATAGTCATCGGTTTAATTCTGCTATGCACCGTAATAGTGCTCATCTTTAGAATGCGTCGCCGATAAGCTTATCTTCTTCCGTGAACTTATTGAGTCAGTAATGTGCTCGTGTTGATGGTAACATCGGCTCCAATAGGGTCCGGAGCAGATGCTCCAGGTTACCCTTTATCCTCCACGTGTAGCCTCGACCTTTTCCACTCCATATGTAGCCTCGACCTTTTAAGGTCGAGGTCACGAGGTTAAAACCTCGTGACTACATTTATCTAAATCGCGGCGTAGATAAGTCTCCTGGCTAAAAACTTGACAATCTGGAATAGAGTCCTTATAATTAAAAGAAACCACTTACCCCTACATTCAAACTTGTCATCCATTTGAGTTTCTACAGCAATGAACCGTATAAAATACGTTCGCCTAGTTATAGTTAGAACTGGAATATGGTGATTCATATATTCACTTGTGCCGAAAAACCTTGCCACCGAGGGGAATTCGCTCCCCGAAATCGTAATAAACACCGAACACGCTAATGAGCAAATATATCTTCGTTACTGGTGGCGTAGTTAGTTCAGTAGGCAAAGGTATCAGCGTCGCCTCCATCGGTAGAATCTTGAAAAGCCGCGCCATTTCAGTCTCTGTTCAGAAACTAGACCCGTATCTTAACGTCGACCCGGGAACCATGTCACCATATCAACATGGTGAAGTTTTTGTCACACAAGACGGCGCTGAGACTGACCTTGACCTGGGACACTACGAGAGATTCATAGACGTCGATTTAACCTCTGCTTCCAATGTTACCTCAGGCCAAATTTACTCGACGGTTATAGCTGGAGAGAGGCGAGGAGATTATCTTGGCGGTACTATTCAGGTGATACCACATGTCACCAACGAGATAAAGCGGCGGATAAGGGAGGTGGCAGACCTTTCACACGCTGAAGTGGTTATCGTTGAGGTTGGTGGCACCGTAGGCGATATTGAGGGCTTGCCATTTCTGGAAGCCATCCGCCAGATGCGAAATGAAGAAGGCAGGGACAACGTCCTCTACGTTCACGTTACTTTCCTGCCGCACATTGCCACCACCAACGAACTTAAGACCAAGCCGACTCAACACAGTGTCAATGAGTTAAGACGTATCGGCATTCAACCGGACATTGTTTTGTGCCGCTCGGATTACGAAATTACTCAGAGCTTGAAGGACAAGATATCTCTTTTTTGCGATGTGGCTAAAGAAGCGGTCATTCCACTGGTCACCGCCGAGACCATCTACGAGGTGCCGCTCATGCTTGAGGAGACTGGTTTAAGCGAACTAATTATTCGGCGGCTCAGTCTTGAAGCTAAAGATGTCGACCTCAAAGAGTGGCGAGCCATGGTGGCCAAGCTGAAAACTCCCAAAGACCCGGTGTCCATAGCTCTCGTGGGCAAGTATGTGGAACTTCGGGACGCTTACTATTCTGTGCGAGAAGCTCTGTGTCATGCGGGGCTGCACCACGACCGGCAGATAAACCTGTTGTGGGTTCATTCAGAAGACTTGCAGTGCGACAGCAATATAAATCTGCTGAAGTCAGCCCAGGGTATCATCGTCCCGGGAGGCTTCGGTTACCGCGGTATAGAAGGCATGATAAGCGCCGCAAATTATGCCCGCCAGAACAATATCCCTTACCTGGGCTTATGCTTGGGTATGCAGGTTATGGTTATTGAATTCGGGCGTTATGCCTTAGGCAGTGATCAGGCTAACTCCACCGAATTCGACCCCCACACGCCATATCCGGTAATAGACCTTTTACCGGACCAACACAAAATCAGCGATATGGGTGGCACTATGAGGCTCGGTACCTATCCCTGCCACCTGGTCCCTATGACAAAAGCAGCTGAAGCTTACGGGGCAACTGTAGTCTACGAGCGACACCGCCACCGATTTGAGTTCAACAACCGCTTCCGCGAGTCACTGGAGCAGAAAGGGCTTATCGCCAGCGGACTATCTCCAGACAATCGACTGGTTGAAATAGTTGAAGTCAAAGACCATCCCTGGATGGTGGCTTGCCAGTTTCATCCTGAATTCAAGTCACGCCCCAATAGCCCACACCCGTTATTTGCCAGTTTCGTCGGAGCTGCCAAGGAAACTTTGGTCGAAGGCGCGCAGGTAACACTACCGCTAGCATGAAACTAATATGTGCCTAATTATCTTTTGGAGGGATACATGCGACTCTTTCTAGATACAGCTAATATTGAACATATCCGGCACGGTGTCAGGCTCGGAGTAATAACCGGTGTGACTACCAATCCCAGCCTGATATCCAAAGAGGGCAAGGTGGATTTTAAACGCCATGTCCAGGAAATCTGCTCCATTGTCCCCGGGCCGGTATCAACCGAGGTGCTGAGCCAGAATGCCGCAGATATGGTCCGTGAAGCTAAGAAGGTTGCCTCCTGGGCAAAAAATGTGGTGGTCAAAATACCAGCTAGCTTAGAAGGGGTAGAAGCTACCTACCAACTGGCCAAAGAAGGCGTGAAGGTGAATTTCACCCTGTGTTTTTCCGTAAATCAAGCTCTTCTTGCCGCCGCAGCCGGTGCTACCTTTGTCAGTCCTTTCGTCGGCAGGCTTGATGACATCGGCGAAAATGGCATGAGGCTGGTGAAGGAGATTGTCGAGGTCTACAAAAATTATCCTGATTCCATTAAGACACAGGTCCTTGCCGCCAGTATCAGACATCCGCAGCACTGCATTGAGGCAGCCCAGGCTGGCGCTCAAATAGCCAGTGTTCCATATCAGGTGCTGATGCAGATGATTCAACATCCATTGACCGATATCGGTATCAGACGATTCCTGGAAGACTGGCATAAAGTAATGGGCACCAGTGCCGAAGGTGCTAAGCGTTAAGATAACAACTTATAACTTTTAGACGAGAGGTTACTAACATGAACGTTGCTGAACTTGAAACTAAGACACGAGATGAGCTGGTCGATATGGCAAAACAACAAGGTATTGAAGGTTACAGTGGGCTGAAGAAACAAGACCTTATCATGCGGCTTGTTCAGGCAAGTGCTGAACAACAGGGCTACCTTTTCGTCAGCGGTATACTTGATATCGTTGGCGAAGGTTATGGGTTTTTGCGTCAGGGAAGCCTTCTGCCGGGACCCGACGATATCTATATCTCCAACTCTCAGATTCGTCGATTCAGTTTAAGGTCTGGTGATACTGTCTCCGGACAGGGCAGGCCACCTAAAGAGAGCGAGAAATACTGCAGCCTGATTCGCGTTGAGGCAATTAATGGCATAGACCCGGAGCAATCCAGGAGCCGACCTCATTTCAGCTCTCTAACACCGACCTTCCCCGATAAGATGTACAATCTGGAGACAAATCCACATTATTTGTCAACGCGGCTCATAAACTTGATAGCTCCTATAGGCCGAGGCCAACGTGGACTTATTGTTTCACCGCCTAAAGCGGGCAAAACCGTGCTTCTTAAGCATATAGCCAACGCCATAACCTCCAACTACAGCGATCCTCATCTCATGGTATGCCTTATCGGCGAAAGGCCAGAGGAAGTTACCGATATGAAGCGCTCGGTAAAAGCCGAAGTTGTAGCGGCTACTTTCGATGAGCTGGCGGAGAACCACACACGTGTAGCCGAATTGGCTCTCGATAGAGCTAAAAGGTTGGTGGAAATAGGCAAGGATGTAATCATCCTGCTTGATGGTATCACCCGGCTGACACGAGCCTATAATCTGGCGATGCCACCCAGTGGGCGCACGCTATCCGGAGGTATTGATTCGGTAGCTTTGTATCCGCCAAAGCGATTCTTCGGCGCCGCACGTAATACCGAAGAGGGAGGCAGCCTGACCATCATCGCTACTTGCCTCGTCGATACCGGCAGCCGAATGGATGAGCTGATTTACGAAGAATTTAAGGGTACTGGCAATATGGAATTGCATCTCGACCGTAGATTGGCAGAAAAAAGAATCTTTCCAGCTATGGATATGTTACATAGCGGCACGCGCCGTGAGGAACTGCTGCTTGATGAAACTACTTTGAAGCAAGTGTGGTTACTCAGGCGCATCGTAAACATGCTAGCCGAAGACTCACCGAACAGCACTGAAGCTACCGAGAGACTTCTTGACCGTTTGGCCAAAACTCAAACCAATGCTGAATTTCTGGCAACACTGTCCAAAGACATGTAGGAGGGCATCTATCTGCCATAACCATGGCCGAGGGCTCTCTATTGACTTTCATCCATTTCGTGTTATGATAGCAGGCAAAACTGCTTGGAGGAAGCAATGAAATTAGGAGCTGCAGGTGCCGCATTCGCCATTCTGTTGCTCGTTGTCTGCCTGACACCGATACCTGCCCACGCAGATTCCCTAACCTTGAACACAGCGCAAGGTATCGTCGGCACAAATGTGACCATTCCTTCTGTGACCGGCTACGGCCTTGGTAATTATGAGCTTTACTGGGGCGAAACTGACCTGCTTATAAGCCAGGGCGAAGTTAAGCAGGGCGTAGCCTCAATAGCTTTTATTGTCCCAGAATCTGCCAGAGGCAAACATAAAGTCACTTTGAAGATAGCCGGTAGTTTCTTCACTAGTGACTTTATCGTCATTCCGGCTATAGGCCTTAGCAGTGACAGCGGTAATGTAGGCTCAAACCTGACAATTGCCGGAAAAGGCTTCAATGCCAATGAAACGAACGTACAAGTGGTTTACGACGGTAATCCAGTGCAAACTGGGATTGTAGCCGGCAGTAAAGGAAGCTGGCAAATCAGTATTAAGGTACCCGCGAGCAGTCGGGGCCAGCACATTATCGATGCTGGAGGCACTACACCAGCTTCCGAGGTTGAAGACAAAGAATTCAACGTAATCCCGGAAATCGAAATCAACCCAACGTCCGGATGGGTGAATACAGTGGTCGGCATATACGGCAGCGGGTTTGCCAGCGGCGAAACCAACATCAAAGTAACATATGATGGTGGAACAGTAAAAACAAATATAGCCGCTGATGCCAGAGGTTCCTGGCAGTCCAGTTTCTCCATCCCATCATCCTCTCAAGGCGGCCACGACATAAGAGCTTACGGAGCGGTTACCAATGAAAGTGATTTACAATCAGCTAGCTTCTCCGTATCTCCGGGAATAAAACTCGAGCCAGTCTCCGGTTACCTGGGCGGTGCCATTTATGTCGGCGATGGTCTGTATGTAGGCGGCGTCGGCTTCGAAGCTAACGAAACGGGTATCAAAGTCACTTATGACGGAGCTCTGGCTGTCAGTAATATCATAGCCGATGCCAAAGGCTCGTGGTCGGATAAATTAGATGTGCCTCCATCTAGCAAGGGAGAGCATATCATCGACGCTTCCGGAGAAATAACCAGAGCCAGCGATATAGTCGACGCTATAGTAATTATTTCACCTAAGATAGAATTGAATCCAACTTCGGGGGCTATAGGCAGCGATATAACCGTCCACGGTACCGGTTTTGCTGCCAATCAGATTATAACCATCAGCTATGATGGAGCTAAGGTCGCCTCCAACGCAGCCACAGACGCTAAAGGCATCTTCACAACTAGCTTCAAAATTCCAAAAAGTAAGGCTGGCGACCATACCATAACCGTTACTGATCCAACAGCCGCCGTATTCTCCATGAAATTGAGTGTAGAGTCAGCACCACCACCAACACCCAATCTCATCTCTCCAGAGCCTGGCAGCGAGTTCGGCTTCTTTGGTAGAACAACCGTTACTTTCCGTTGGTCAACCGTCGAAGACCCCAGCGGAGTCTACTACGTGTTGGAGATAAGCCCCAGCCCTGATTTCGCTGGTACAATAATTCGAAAAGAAGGCTTAACGGGGACCGAATACACGCTGACTACTGATGAGGCTGTCACCAAAGGGAATTATTATTGGAGAGTCAAAGCTGTAGACGGTGCCGATAATCAGGGTGATTGGACAAACGGCCAACTCTTTAAGATTGGCGGCATCTACTGGTGGATGCTGCTAATTGTCGTCGCGGCTGTCATAGTTGTAATCGTCATTATCTGGCGTTTCGTATCTGTCGGGAAGCAGGACAAATGGAAATAATGGCCATAAACTTGACAATCGGAGACCTAATAGCATAATATGAAACAAATTAACCAATATGTTAACATAAAGTAAGGAGGTGTCATGAGACTATTGGTTATCGGGCTAGGACAATGTGGCTCCCGAGTCGCCGACCAGTTCGTCCGTTTAAATAAGCGGGCAGCAGCGCAGTGGGGCATCAATATAGTCACTGGAACCTTTGCCGTAAATACGGACCAAACTGACCTGACTGGTTTAACTCATATAGGCTCAGATTTTATGCATCGTATCCTCATCGGTGGTCGTAAGACCTGGGGACATGGTGTAGGCAAGATAAACGAGATGGGCGCCGAGTTAGCCAGAGAGGACGGTGACAAGGTAGTTGATGCCATCAGAACTGCACCCAATTTTTACCAGACCCACGCTTTCATGCTTATAGCAGGGGCGGCTGGTGGTACTGGCTCGGGTGCGATATCGGTAATCGCCCAAATGCTTAAAGAACGATACGTAGGCAAGCCGGTCTACGCCCTGGTCGTTCTTCCTTTCGAACACGAGGAAATGGCGGAGCTGAGAAGCGTTTACAACACCGCAACCTGCCTAAAATCAATACAGTCAGTAGCTGATGGCGTATTTCTGGCAGATAATCAACGCTATGTCAGAAAGGACGCCAGCCTGTCAATGAACCTGGATAGGATAAACTCAACCATTGCCGAACCCTTCTACGATATGATGTGTGCCGGCGAGATAACGAGATTTAAATACGTCGGTGCTAAAGTGCTCGACGCTGGAGATATTATGCAGTCCATAGACGGCTGGACGGCAATAGGCGTTGGCCGAACCAGTATACCACGCGCCTTCCGCTTTCCCTGGGAACTGAATAAGGTCAGTTTCAAGGAAAAGAGCGATGAGAGTCTAAGGGCTATGCAGGCGATGGACGCCGCCTTTAGTGAGCTTTCCGTAGGCTGCAGCCCAGAGGATGCCGGCAGAGCCTTATACCTGCTCTCGGCACCGGCGAAGGACATGTCTATGGATATAGCCAAAGGCTTAGGTGACTATCTCAGAGAACTCGCAGAAAATGCAGTAATCAGAGCCGGCGACTTCCCCAGAGGTGGGGTAACCGTCGATGTCACTGTAATACTTTCTCAGCTAGCCTTTGTCCAGAAGATAAGAGACTACTACGACAGAGCCACAGCCTTTGCTCAGACCCAGAAGGAACGGATAAAGGAAACCACAGGCAGGCTCCGTGACATGGAGGAAGCCGCTAAGGGATTACCCAGCTTAATCTAGCCGTTTTAAATCTTTTCTTGGCAAAACACGAAGGGGAGGGATGAACCCTCCCCTTTGTCATTGCCAGCCCTTCGCCTCGTGTCATTCTATTCGTTTAGTGCCATTCTGAGCCGTTGGTTTTATGTCATTCTGAGCGTAGCGAAGAATCTCCTGCAGCTCAGCATAAACTCCGTGACCGAAGAATCTCACTCAGTGTAAACTCCGCGTGGAAATCTCTGCTCTCGTTAATCAGATAATAACCCTCTAGCCTTTCGGGACACGCACTTATTGGCCGCTTGAACCACCATAGCCAGGCTCATCAGATAGTCATCATGACCGTCACTACTATCGACAAAGAAGTTTAAGGTCTGGCTCGGCCTGTATATGCTTTTAGCTTTCTCCAGCTCAAACATCAACTCCCGATAATCTTCGGAGCCGTCCTGTTTGTAAAGTTTGAGCCTGCCTGAATTCACAGCAGCCAACAAATCGAAGCCTGCTTCAGACTTCGTCTTTTGAGTGAATCTAAAGGGGATAACTTTGCCGCCCAATGCTTTACGTAAGAAGCTGGTGATAGGCTCGCCAACACCCGTGGCGTCGGCAGCGATTCGACTACATTTCCACACGTTTTTCAATATGTCCACCATCTGAGGATAGAGTTCGTAATGCTTCTTGCCCACCCAGCTATAATGCTCCACCAGAAAGATGTCAGGTTCCCTCGCCATTAAGTCGGTAACACTATGCCTAACTTCGGCAATGGTTATGACGGTGGCATCTCTGCCTGAACGAGTCAGAATATCATCTTCGAGCTGCTCCGACTCGCCGGCGAAATCTATGCCGGCTACGTAAACCCTGCCTTCCTCGGGCTGGTTAAGCCTGGAATGTTCACCCCGGAGCTGGGCGATTTGCTGGTTCGTCAGGAAACCACCCCCGCCTCGAATTGGCAATAGAGCATATTGAGTCCGGAACAGAGGATGGTCTTCGCCAAGGCGCTGCCGCTCGGACTCAACAAAGGCTTGGTAACTAGGATTGTATTTGGCTACTTCCTGCCAGTCGTAACGGAAATGACGCTTAATACCGTCCTTCTTTTCCAGCTCCAGGTTAGTCTGTTTTACCTCTTCCAGCAAGGTAGCATCGTCCCAGGTTGTGCCATAGTGTACAGTGGTGGCATTTGAAGCTGATACCATTGGTCGGAATTCTTTGGTATATTTGTCCTTAGCTACATCCTGCGATTCGTCTATCTCCAGCAGTATGTCGGCGGTATGCCCCACTACTGAAGCTGATTCGTCAGCGGAAAGAAATATCTGTCTGGCATTGCCCAACCTGACCATGTAGCCAGCCTCGGTGAACCAGATGCCACCAAAACCGAAATCGTTTAGCCTTTCTTTGAGCCGGCTAATGGAGATAATTGTCTGCGGTCTGAACGTTGGGGAACACTTGATGGCATTGCCGCCAGCAGCCATGAACATTGTCAGCAGTAAAACTTCAAGGTGGACTGAAAGCTCATTCTTGCCACCCTGGCGGGAAATCTCGACCGAAAAGGTCAAGCCCAAATTGCCTTGAATGCTCTCGATTATGGCTTTGGATACCTCAGCTTGATATGGGCGTAATTTCATATCAAAATAAAAAGGAGAATAGAAAATGAAAGCTCAAAACTTGTGGTGTTTTATTAAAAGTCTTAACTTCTTATCAGCGCCTTAACCCCCAGGGGAATAGCTATCTCAGTTAAGACTTTGGTGATAGCCTCCTTAAGCGACTTCTTCTGTTCTTTTGTAATGCTGTAGCGGGTGGTGACAAGTCGGGCGATAGTGATGGCCAATTTCAGATGTAGGTCAAATTTCTCCGGCGCGGCTACAATAAGTTTCCTGAGCTTAACGCGAAGTATTGCAATCTCCTCGTCAATACCCTCTATGCCCCTGGCTTCCTCAAGCTCCAGCCTTTCGGCTTCATTAAGTGCCTGACTGTAAAATCCGTGTCTTTTGCCTTTTGCGGCGCTCTTTCTTACCATTTTCCATAGCCCTGATAAGTCCATAGACCAATGCATAAGCAGCTAAGTCATATCTCTGACTGTCTAACGCAACCTTCAGCAACTTCGCCATATCATCATTATAATAGCACTATTGTTCTAGTTAAACAAGCTAAACCTGTCACTGTTACTTATAGAATCAAGGCTGGCTCCGATGTAATTGGTAGCCTTGGGGTTAAATTAGCTAGTGTGTTATACTATGCGCCATCATGAAACACATGGTTACGGTTATACTGCTAGTCAGTACCCTACTGCCTCTGCTGGCATGTGCTAATCCCTCACAAAAATACATTGAGCAGGCTGATACCTATTTTGCACAGCAACAATGGAATGAAGCTATTAGCGAATACAGCAAGGCAATTGACGGCAATCCGAACCTGGCCTTAGCCTACAGCAAACGCGGCCAGGCTTATGCCGCCAAAGAAGATTGGAACTCAGCCATCAGCGACTTGAATAAGGCTATCGAGCTGGACCCTAAGCTGATTGAGGCATACAGTCACCGAGCCGCAGTTTATCACGCTCAGGGTCAGTGGGACATGGCCATTAGCGACCTGAATAAGGCTATAGAACTCGACCCTAAGCTGGCCGTGGCGTATAGCAGTCGAGGCTTTACCTACGCTTCCAAAGGGCAATTAGATTTGGCGCTCGCTGATTTGAACAAAGCCATTGAGTTAGACCCCAAGCTGGAAGAGGCATACTATAATCGAGGGCTCGTCTATAATACTCAGAATCGTTGGGACTTGGGTATCGCAGATTTGAGCAAGGTAATAGAGCTTGACCCGACCAATTTCGCTGCATACAACGACCGTGGCTCCGCTTATACCAACACTGAGAAACTCGACCTGGCCATTGCTGACCTGAATAAGGCTATAGAACTGAAGCCTGACTATGCATTGGCTTACTACAATCGCGGCTTGGTCTACAAGGCAGATCAACAATGGGACTCGGCAATTGCCGATTTCAGCAAAGCTATAGAACTCGAACCAAGTCTCGCCAGCATCAAGCAAGTACTAGCTGAAGTTTACACTAACCGCGGCTATACTGATCGGACAACAGGGCAAAATGACTTGGCTCTAGCTGACTTTAACAAGGCTATAGAACTCGACCCGAACCTGGCTCTAGCCTATTACAATCTAGGCTCAGTATACAACGCGCAGGGACAGTGGGAGTTAGCCATCACCAACCTTAGCAAAGCCCTGGAGCTAGAGCCTCATTACACCCATGCTTACAGCAACCGGGCTTATAGCTATCTCAACACTGGAGAACTGGATAAAGCTATCGAAGACTATAGCAAGGCAATTGAGCTCGATAGCAGCTACGCCTTGGCTTATTACAATCGAGGAATTCTCTACTACAACATCGGAGAGGCTGACCTAGCCATTGCTGACCTTGACAAAGTTGTCTCCTTATCAGATGACCCAGATCTCGTTGCCGCTGCCAAGGACCGCATATCCGAAATCCAGCGGACAAAGTAGCAGGTGATGAGGTTTACACCTGCCACAACTAAATCCTAATATCTAATCCACATACAATTCAAAACCCCAAATACCAACAACAAAACATTCCATCTTTGAATTTAGAAATTTGGGTTTGTTTAGGATCTGATGCTAAGGATTTTGAATTTGCTTTCGAAGAAGCCAGCTACCTTCTTTGCCAGCCCTGATTCATATCCCCACCACAGATGGTCAGCTCCAGAGACAAGTTCAAATTGTTTTGGTTCAGCCGCTTCTCTACTCATCAGTTGCGCCTGCTCTATCGGCACAACTAAGTCATTGGTTCCACATATTATAAGCTTGGGCTTGGCACAGTTCTTCAATTGAGAAATCTGTAACTGCCCAGGAGGCATTGAAATCAACGCAATCGCTTTAACTCTATCATCGGTGCCGGCAACTGGTAATGCCACAGCAGCACCAAAGGAATAACCCGATAGCCCCACTCTTTCACTATCCACCTCAGGCTGAGAAACAATCCAGCTTATGGCGGCTGCTACGTCTTCCTGTTCGGCGATGCCACCACCAAAGCTGCCCTGGCTTCCGCCCACACCACGAAAGTTAAACATAAAGGCAATAATTGACTTTTCAACTAGAGCCGAACTTACCGACAGAATAACGTTGCTGTCCATTGAGCCGCCATAAAGAGGATGAGGATGACACAGCACTACGGCCGGGGAAACTCCATCTCTGTCGGGCAAATAATAAAGACCTTCGAGGGTAAGCTTACCGCAAGGAAAAGATACGCGACTCTGTCTCAGTCCTTCGTCTCCCGTTTGCCTTGCCACCAGGTTTCAATTCTGGCACGTATCTCTTTTTCGTAGCCCTGGTCACTTGGTGAATAGTATCGCTTCCCCTGAAGCAGGTTTGGCAGATTCTGCTGTTCCACGAAGTGGCCTGGGTAATCGTGGGCATATTTGTAATCCTTTCCATATCCGCTGTTATGCATCAATTTGGTAACCGGATTGCGCAGATGAAGCGGCACTGGCTCATTGCGGCTCCGCTCAACGTCCTGCTGCACCTTAGAGTAGGCTTCGTACAGTGAATTACTTTTTGGCGCGGTAGCCAGATAGGTTACTGCTTCAGCCAGCGCCAGATTACCTTCCGGCATGCCAATGAAGTGAACGGCTTGTTGCGCCGCCACCGCTACCACCAATGCCTGAGGGTCAGCCATACCCACGTCCTCGGAGGCAAAGCGTACCAGTCGCCGAACAATATATAGAGGGTCTTCACCTGCCTCCAGCATGCGTCCCAGCCAATATAAGGCTGCATCCGGGTCGGAACCACGCAGCGACTTATGCAGCGCTGAGATTAGGTCATAATGTTGGTCACCAGCCTTGTCATAAAGCAAAGCCCGATGCTGCAGTGCTTCCTCAATGGTCTTAAGGCTGAGCCGTCTACGTCCATCCGCATCAGGCGCAGTGGCCTGTGTTGCCATCTCCAAAGCATTGAGCGCCACTCGAGCGTCGCCGTTAGATATGACGACCAGATGTCTCAAAGCATCTTCGTCAAGCTCCACATTGAACTTACCTAACCCCCTGTCTTCGTCTTTAATAGCTCGCTCAACGATAAGACCGACCTCTGCATCAGTCAAGGAATTCAGACTAAACACCCGGCATCTGGAAAGCAGCGCTGATATAACTTCAAAGGAAGGATTTTCTGTAGTGGCACCGATGAGAATTACCACACCGTTTTCTGCATACGGCAATATGACATCTTGCTGAGTTTTATTAAATCGGTGAATTTCATCAATAAACAGGATGGTGTGCTGTCCTGTAAGCCTGCGTCTACGCCTTGCCTCATTCACAATGCGCCGTAAATCGGCGACGCCGGCGTTGACAGCACTTAGAGGGCTGAAATGCGATTTTGTAACGTTGGCGATAACATAGCCTAAGGTTGTCTTGCCGCTGCCTGGCGGCCCCCACAGAATCATCGAAGGTAACTGGTCTGCCTCGATGGATTTTCGTAGCACCCGCCCTTCGCCCACGAGGTGTTCTTGCCCCACAAACTCATTAAAATTACGCGGGCGCATTCTAGCGGCTAGAGGTAAATCACTGGGCAATTCACCATAGGCCCCCACATCCTTTCCCTCCTTCTCCTCCTGCCCACCCAAATCGAAAAGAGTCATGCTAGTTCGTCTTCTTCTCCGCCTCCACCGCCGGGGCTAACCTGGTTGCCCTGTCGTAATAGCTTTTGATCCTGTCAAGATAAATCAACTCTGATACAAGCACAGTCACTTTAGTATAACTCTTCGGTCCGTAGAAATTACCATCTCTTATTTCAGCATTGGGCGCCAGCTCTCGCAGGCGATTACCTAGAGCTTTAATCATATCGACATTGGCTTTTCCTGCCGGCGCCGAAAGGAGAAACAATCCTTTACCGGCATCTTCCAGCTTGCAGTCAACTGACAACCGCATTAAAGCCAAATCCATCGCTTCCATAACCCTGAGCGTATCAGAACTCTTCTCCTCAAATCCGGCAGTTCTCCTGAACGAAAATATCGAGGATGAGAACTGTGCCTTGCCGACACCTATTGCCGTCCAGCCAAATAGACTTTGCACTATATCACCGGCGTCAAGCACTTTCCCGGCAACGTACTTCGAGCCAGCTATCTCGCCAGCGCATAGTAGGTCATAGAAGAGTGAAACTAATTCCTTGTTTAAGCCGCCCATCTTCTGGGGTTGGGCTATGTTCCCCAGCATCCCCAAACCCCCGTTATCTGCCAGAATCACAGCATCAGCCACTTTATCTATACTCTTCAGACACATAGCGGTGTTGTGAACACGCTGCGCATCATCTAACTCAGAGTCAAAGGGCAAAACAATAAGCGCGTAAACCGGTTTATCTATGTGACGCTCTTTGAGCATCTGTATCATTACCGGAACGCCGCCGGAACCGAGACTACCTGCAGCGCCGGCAATGAACAGAAAGGCATCAGTATTAATGAAGGCTCCAAGCCTCATAGCCAGCATAACCCGCTCGCTTTCATGACGCATCAGCTTGGCCCCGGCTTCGGTCGACTTATCACCCATCCCAAGAGAGCTGCGAATAGGTACCGCCTTCAGCCAGTCCCACCCTGATTTAGTCAGTTCAGCCAAAAAAGCTGGCTCATTATTGACCGCATATGCGCAGGTAATTATATTGGCGTGCCATTCTGCTCTCGCCATCTTATTTAACTCAGCGAACTCGCGAGCCAGTCTACAGCCGCAGTCTCCAATACCGATAACCATCAATCTCATGCTATTTCTATCTCCTTGCCAAAAAGTAGCAGATATATACCATTATGTCAAATAAACCTTTCTACCCGGAAACGATACAATCTTATCGGCTCCCCGTCTGATATGCCAGCTTTAGCCCGGCAAATTTCTATTTGTTCCTCAACTTTGTCCACACCTGCCAGGTCAGGTAACAACAGCCCGCGCCTGTAACCGCATTCCACAATCACGCCATATTTCCGGGGGTCAAGCTGGTCAGTGCTTCGTACCGGCTCCGGTTCCGTAAGAATATCTACGCTGTATTCAAGGTCGTCTAACTCAGAGGCCTCTACCGACATAAACCTTGGGTCTTGTGTAGCTGAGCTTATTGCATTGGCTACGATTTCCTCAGCTACGTTCGTTCTTGTTGGCATGAAAGTACCGATACAACCCCTCAATTCACCGCGTTTCTTAATAGACACAAAAACTCCAGCTCTCTGCTTCATCTCGGCGGTAAGCTTCCGTGGCCTGAATACCTTACCCTGGCGGATATATCTTTCTACTGCCTTTCGAGCTAATCCAACTATCGCTGGACGCGGTCTAGTCATTTGACTGCATTCTTCCCTATTATTTCAATAGTATTCCCACGTAACCCACCACACTGCTGTAATCACCCGACGCATCACCGCTAGTCTGATACTTAACCAATTCCGCTTTTTTGGCCCCTAGTTCTTTAGCTGCCGAGATAAGACTGACCACCGGTGCATAACCGCACATTGATATATCAAAATCAGCGACTCGTCTTAATAACTCGTCCTCGTCTAAATTCAGTATAGCCTCAATCGCCTTACTGTCCTTCTTTCTAGCCGACTCCTGCGGTTCGTAATGAGTCATGTCGCTGCTGGCCAGGATTGTAACCTGCTTCTTTGACTCTTTTATCGCGCCGGCTAATTCCCTACCGATCTTCTTATATACATTGCCGCGTGCATGTGCCATAACTATGGGCACTATCCTAACATCTGGTTTAAAATACTGCAAAAAAGGCACCTGAACCTCAAGCGAGTGCTCAAATTGATGCGCCGCATGGTCTTCTTCCAGATAGCTCGATGAGGTCAAAATTCGCTTTCCCAGCTCCGAGTCAATCTCTGTCTCACCTAAAGGCGTTATCCACGTGCCTTTGCTCATGATACTAAAACCTTTTCCTCGCCCGGTGTGATTTGGGCCAAGTATGACAAAGGTATCATTAAATTTAATCTTAGATATGACCGCTCCAGCTACCATGCCTGAGTAGATATATCCAGCATGAGGCGAAATCAGCCCGATTACCTCAACCTTTTCTGCCCTGTCATCTACCATGCTCTCAATCATCGTCCTTAGCCCGTCTGATGAGCCTGGGTAGAACTGTCCGGCAGCAATCGGCTCCCTAATCATGTACTCCTCCTCGAGTGGGCAAAAACTGACGAATCCAACCGGTCGTCTTGATATTAAGCTCAGACCCGCAAAACTTACATTTGGAACCGTCAACACCAACTATGTCAACGTCATATCCCACCCGCTTAATCACCACGTTGCCGCAGCAGTAACAAACTGTGTTTTCTGCGCTATGACCGGGCACATTACCCAGATATACAAAACGCAGCCCGACTTTCCTGCCAATATTATAAGCCCTTTCCAGGCTTGTAACGGGTGTCGGAGGTAGATGCGTCAGGTTATATTGAGGATAGAACCGGGTCACATGCCACGGTGTGAGCTCACCCAGCTCGTCCCGCATCCAGCTGGCAATACCATTTAGTTGTTCATCATCGTCATTCATCGTCGGAATAACATTAGTTACCACTTCAACATGCATGTTCCACTTCTGTTGAGCTCTCTTAGTTACCTCCAATATACCTCGCCACCGTGGAATTTTGGCTAAGTCTCGATATAATGTATCGGAAAAGCCCTTGATATCGACTCGCCAGGCATCAAGATAGGGGCCGATGGTATCCAGCGCCTCAGGTGTCAGGTAACCGTTTGTCACATATCCTGTGTAAAGACCCTCTTTCTTAGCCAGTTTGGCTGAATCCAGTGTATATTCGAACCAGATGCTCGGTTCATTATACGTCCAGGTAATACCGCCACAGCCGCGCTGCTCAGCCAACTTCACAGCTTCCTCTGGTGGTAAGTAACGTGACTCATCTGCCATCTCCGCTGGCGTCTCAATACAGGATATCTGCCAGTTTTGACAATGTTTGCAGTGAAAATTACATCCCCAGGTGCCCAGGGATAAAGCTAAACTTCCCGGAAAAAAATGAAACAGAGGTTTTTTCTCAATAGGGTCAACAGCCACCGAGGAGGCTTGAGCATAGTTAAGAACATGAAGAACGCCATCATCGTTTCGGCGCACCCGACAAACACCAAATTTGCCCGGGTTAATCACACAGCGCCATTGACAGTCATTGCACCGTACCCTGGATTCAGGAAGCTTATCATAAATATATACCTCAGTCATACAGCCGCCCCACATACCAATTATATCATTTCAATACGACTATTATAATAGCGTGTTTAACCTCCGCTCAGTGCTGAAGGTTTAGTTAACATGTGAAGGGTGGTTGCACTAACTAGACAATGCCCAAAACTTAGTCTACAATTTCTCGAGAATAACCTGAAAGAGGGAGACATGATTCTAGAACTCAACGAAGCCCAAAAAATACTCCAGAAGAACGCCCGCGAGTTTATGGAACGTGAAATAATACCCATTGCCGATGAATATGACCGCAAATATCATCCCCTGCCTAAAGATATAGCTCTCGGCCTATTAAAGAAACTAGTCCCACTGGGATACATAGGCTCGACTCTGCCTCCAGAGTACGGAGGCCAGAGTTTGGACCTCGTCTCATATGGTGTACTCGGCGAGGAACTCTCCCGCGCTTATCTCAGCCTGGGCATGATTGTGCTGATTCAGGACGGTAGTGTGCTACCTATGATCGTGGCGCACGGTACACCCGAGCAGAAGGCAAAGTACATACCCAAAATAATGTCGCTGGAAAATTTAACCTGCTTCTGCCTCACCGAACCCGATGTCGGCTCTGGCGCCCGGGATTTAACAACTTCAGCCGTGCTTGACGGAGACCACTATGTACTCAACGGCACCAAAACATGGATAACCAACGGCGGCATAGCTGACCTGGCAGTCGTCTTTGCCTCTACCGACCGGAGCAAGGGAGCTAGAGGCATTTCCTGTTTCCTTGTCGATAGGGCTGAATCACCATTCACCAGCCGGGAACTTCCCAAGTTGGGATGCCGTTCTTGCCCTACTTCCGAGTTGAGTTTCGAGGATTGCCATGTACCCGAGGGCAACCTGATTGGCACGCCGGGCAGCGCCTATCTATTAGCGCTGGCTGAGCTGGCTAAACTTCGAGTCGCCGTAGGTGTCGGAGCCGTAGGATTAGCCCAGGCTGCTATTGACGCGGCTATCAAATACGCACAAGAAAGAAAACAATTCGGTCGCCCCATCGGCAGCTTCCAGCTAGTTCAGGAAATGATCGCTGATATGGCCATTCTGACCGATGCCGCCCGCCTTATTTGCTACCGAGCTTTGTACCTCATAGGCAAAGGCCAAATCCCCTTCAAAGAAGCTTCAATGGCCAAAGCATACAGCACCGAAATGGCTGTTGAGGTGACATCTAAAGCCATCCAGGTACACGGCGCCTACGGTATCTCTGAAGAGTACCCTGTAGAACGTTATTTCCGCGATGCCCGTACGCTCACCTTCCCCGATGGTGCCACCCAGATTCAAAAACTGGTTATCGGCCGTGAGCTGCTCGGCATCTCAGCGTTCGTCTAATATTCTATGTTTTCCTCTGTCATTCTGAGGAAATATTTTCGTCTTATGTCATTCTGAGGAGCGGAGCGACGAGGAATCTCGGCGCGGGAGAGTGCGGTGGGATTCTTCGCTGCGCCCAGAATGACATTTAGAAGGACAGGCCGCTAAAACCTGCCACTACATCTGTGGCTTTTTGGGAATTTGAAATTGGTATTTGTTTAGTATTTAGATATTAGAATTTAGGATTTGAATTTATGCTGGTTATCGGCTTAACTGGTAACTTCGGTACTGGCAAGACCACAGTATCTCAGATACTTGCCGAGCTTGGTGCCACCGTAATCGATGCTGATAAACTTGGGCATGAACTCCTTCAACTTAATAACCAGACCTATGGGGAAATAGTAGCAACTTTCGGCAAATCTATACTTAAGCATAATGGAGAAATAGACCGCAAAAAACTGGGCAAACTGGTCTTTGCCGATACTGCAGCCCTAACCCGGCTCAACCAGATAATGCACCCTCGCATATACGAGATAGTCAGGCAAAAAATAGAGGAATATCGCGAGGCAGGTGCCAGTGTTATAGCCCTCGAAGCTGCCCTGCTTATCGAAGCCGGCTGGATGCCGTTACTAGACCAGGTCTGGGTTACCACAGCACCCGAAGCCACAGCATCAGAACGGCTGAAAAAGGCAAGAGGGCTTAGTGAAGAACAATTCCTGGCTCGCCTCCGTACCCAGATGCCACAGAATGAAAAGGCGAAGCTGGCTGATGTGGTCATAGACACCGATTGCCCAATCGACCAACTCAAAGTCAGAATAACTGAATTATGGCACAGGCTTCTGACTAAGAAAGACTCTTAGCTAGGCTACCAGTCCCAGGCCAGCAGGAAGGCAAAGACAATCCCCAAAATAGCCCCGGCAGCAACCTCAAACTTGGTATGACCTATTAGCTCTCGTACGCGCTGCTGGAACTCCGGATTCCCTTTAAAAAGCTCGCCCACGATGCGATTCAGCATTGTCGACTGGGTACTAACCGTCTGCCGCACTCCGGCAGCGTCATACATTACTACCAGAGCGAAAAAGGCCGAGATGGCGAAAAGAGCCGAGCTTACACCATAAACTACGGCTACGGTCGTAGCCAGCGCACACACCAGCGCGGCATGTGAGCTGGGCATACCGCCCATGGTAATCAGGTAGGAAAAATTTAAATGTCTATCTTTTATCGACTCAATAATAACCTTCATCACCTGCGCCACACACCAGGCAGCTGCAGGCACCCATAATGCCTTATTGCTCAAAATTGACTCCAAGATTTTCTCCTTTTACCGCGAGCTATCTGTCATTTAAGCATATCTTAAAGAGATAAATTATACCACAGACGTCGCTGTTATTCTTATGGATTATCCTATTTGATAATGCACAATCCATTTAAGCCTTTCTTCGGAGAAGAGATTCGTCTGAACACATGTAGCCACAAGGCTTTAGCCTCATGGGCACGACTGAATTAAGAGGATATCACAGCAAATAGAAAGTACACACGCAAAGAACCAGAGATATAAATATATAAGCACCAAGAATAATGATAAGTTCCTTGTCCATCATTTGCTCGTCTCGACTTGCCCCTCTCCGCGGGCAAGCGGATAAACTGTTATCAGTATAATCCTCGGGTGTTATCGCAATTTTGCCTTTGTGTAAAACTTGTGTAAAATCGGAAACTAGGTCATCGAACTCAGTTCACGATAACTGGCCATTTCCAGGCATCGCAGAGCCGGTTTGTTGAAGCGCCTTATAGACATCCAGGCTGCCGATATCGAACCATATATCACTAAAGGTGTAAGCATTGACTTGATCTGCTTTTACCAGATAAGAGATAAAGTTGCCCAGATTATCTCTCTTTCCTTCAGTACAACATTGAAATAAGAGTGGGAATATACGGGGAGGAAAAATATAGACTGAGTTTTAACTGTCAGGGGAGTTTAACTTGATCTACTTGACGCCTGACTCTTCACCGTAGATGCGCTCCTTCCAGCGAACTCCCAGGCCAACCACTTCCCGCCAGAGACCGTATAGGCCGGCCATGAACCAGAATGAAAAACCTATCGGATGTAAGAAAGTCGAAAGAAGTGATTGCCTGAAATGATGTTCCACCAGCCAGCGCATAAAAATAATCATTACTATCTGAAAAGTAACGATGAATCGCCAATCGGTGGGAGCCGCAACCGAAAAGAAGCCGTTCCACAACCAATAGAACGGAGCCAATAAAAAAACGAAAACAGCAGCTAGTATTCCGACCAGCGCCACCGGTGACAATGCCGCTATGGAATATATCCACTTGACAAAGCCCTCCCACATAGCTCCCACATTCCGGTACATGCGACAATAGAACACGGTAGATAAATCAATAGCTACATGCCGTCCACCATGGCGAACTGTTTCAACCCCCAGCCA
Organism: Dehalococcoidia bacterium; assembly: GCA_049694415.1. Taxonomy (GTDB): domain Bacteria; phylum Chloroflexota; class Dehalococcoidia; order GIF9; family UBA5629; genus 9FT-COMBO-48-23. The sequence continues at coordinate 6,694 of JBAVQV010000083.1, read as the reverse complement.
AACGTCTTCAAGTATCCTGTCTTTTACTGCCATATGTCCACCGATACGCCAGTATTCCTCTCGGGGAAAGAGCAGAAATTGGCCGATAGTCAATGACGGCCTGTGCCCTATGGAGCGATGCAGCCACCACAATGGCAGCCAGCTCATAATGACGAAATACATTATCGGCAAGGCTATCTTCTCAGGAAGAGATTCAGCCATCTGGCGAGGAAATCCGGAAAGCAAGGAGGTTTTAAGCTCGAGAGCCAATGCCAGCGTGCTGCGTATCATGTGTGGCTCACTTTTGGTATCGGCATCAAGAAATAGCAGCCAGGAACCCTTGGCCTTTTCGGCAAGCTGGTAACAGGCAAACGGCTTACCTGCCCAGCCTTCAGGAAGTAGCTCGCCTTTTATCAGCCTGATACGGTCGTCCTTGGCTGCCATCCTCTCCACAAGTTCAGCGGTGCGGTCCTTCGAGTTATCGTCCAAGATTAGAATCTCGAAGTTTGGGTAATCCTGTTTCTGCAACGACTTCAAGCAGGTTTCTATATTTTCTTCTTCGTTCCGGGCAGGAATGAGTACCGAAATAAGAGGCGCTGGTTTGGGTATCCGGCTACTACTGTCCGGCCTCCTTAATGACCTCAAATTGAGTATCAGATTAATGGCAAAGATAACCAGCAAGCCAGCAACGATTATTTGATATAACATTCCATAAATCCTGCTAGTGACGGCTTATATTCGCCGTTCTTCGGGCTTGATACCATGTAATAAACTTTCCCCTTAATCTCGGCCTGGTTTTCAAGTCATCAAAGTGTTTTGCCACCAGTATTGCTATCACGCATAGCATAAACAGCGGCTCTAATGATACTCCTTTTGTAACCGCCAAGTAAATCAATGTACCCGTTGTGCCGAACATCACCCGCCAGGCATCAACATCAATTAAGAGGAAACCCAATAACATGAAGATAGCAGTTGCCACGAACATGTCAAGTTGCGGCAACCCTAACATGACACCCCCCATCACTGCCAGGGCTTTACCGCCATCGAAACGTAATATCGGGGTGAAAGCGTGACCCAATATGGCACTCAGCCCTATTGCCAGTACCATAAATAGAGGTAGTCCATAATAATGATTTGCTAAAGCCACAAAAGGGATGCCTTTGCCTATATCCAGAAATAAAGCCAAAGCAAACGACCAGCGGCCTCCGGCTCGCATAACATTATATGCACCTGGGTTGCCGTCCCCGTAGTTTCTGATGTCTTTACCTAACAGCCACTTCCCGACCCATAACGAAAAAGGACAGGCGCCAAGACAAAAAGCCAGCACCACGAGCAATATAAAATAAAATGTCTCCACTCTACAAATGCCCCCTAGTTACCCCTGTGACAATACATCGTAATACAAGGTAAAGCATAACCCATAAGCCCTTTTCTGTCAATAGACGCTTTGAATACAGATGCCTGCAGTTGACCTTCTATCACTGTGAACACTATCATACAACTAGTGTTTTCACCATTGCGATAGGTGGGAAACCAGGAGCCAACTCACAGATGATCAGAAAGCTTTCTAACACAGATACAGATGCCGTTTATGAAATCATAAACCGTGCAGCTCGTGCCTACAAGGGCGCTATACCAGACGACTGCTACCACGAGCCATACATGCCGAAAGAAGAGATGCAAAGAGAGATGAGCAGTATGACTTTCTTCGGTTGGGAAGAGCAGCGCAGATTGGTCGGTGTTATGGGATTTCAGCCGGTTAAGGATGTAACGCTTATCAGACATGCCTATGTATTACCTGACCACCAGAGAAAGGGCATCGGTACCATACTTCTCGACCAACTGAAGCAGATGGCCATGACCAAGCAGTTGCTGGTGGGTACCTGGGCGGATGCTACGTGGGCAATAGATTTCTATCAAAAGCAGGATTTTAAACTCATGCCTGATAAAGACGAGCTATTGATGAGATACTGGGATATCCCGCAGCGTCAGATTGAAACCTCGGTCGTTTTAGGTATTGACTTGTAAGAATCTGCCATTCTTAAAAAAACGAGATGCTACCGGCTACATATGAAGCTTAGGACACGGTTATGCTAATAATTGCTCGACAATCTCCGCGGCATCCCGGACTAATTTGGAACAAAGTATATCACGTAGTTTTTTATCCACAAAAGTCTTCAAGCCGTCCGGAGTGCTTAAATCACAGCCGAGCAACTCCCGGCATACAATTGACCCATTAAGAGACTTAAACCTGTCCACAAACTCTTTAACAAGTCTGTTAGTTTTTTCATGTGATTTTGTATCTGTCACCGCTATCCGACCATATTTAAGGCCTATGACCATAAAGGCTCCGGTCACTGCCCCACATATTTCGCCCATTCGACCCATTCCCCCACCAAAGGCAGCACTGACTTTCAAAGCAGTTTCACGGTCCATGCTGAATTGTCCAGCGTACGCTGAAAGTACCGCTTGAGAGCACATGAAACCTTCATTAAAACAGGAAACAGCTTTTTCAACTTCACTCATTTTTCAATCCCCCGAGCTGCCTTCATTAATTTGCTGCCGACTCTTATTCCGGGTTTTAGGCGGTATCCTAGCTTCGCAGGGCACTTCTGTCTGGCACAGTCCGCACCCCAAATAGCGACCGATATAACCTTCTTCCCTTCCCATCTCCTTAAGTATCTCTTTCTGCTTGGTGAACAGGAACTCCAGGCACTTGTTCTTATCATGCCCCTGCTCGCTGATAGCACCGGCCGGACACCGCTCAGCGCAGCGCTGACAAGAGCCATCGCTGTAGAAAAGGCAATTAGCAAAATGGTCCTTGTATACTCTGGGGCTGGGGGTAATTCTGGCGTCCGTAACCACACTGCCACAGCGCATAGCCATTCCCCTCGGTGTAATAAAGCCATCATTTAGGCTGAAGGTCCCCAGTCCAGCAGCATAGGCGATATGCCTCTGTGACCAGTTAGACGCATAGCCGCTGGGCAGATTCTTCAATTTAAAGAAATCAGCCAGCTCCGGAGCCACAGCCCGGTAACCTAAGCCCTCCACTACAGACACCACGTAACGTGACAGCTCATTGATGAAGTCCTGGCCGCGCCAGCGCGTGTGGTTCCACCTGAGTGATGGAATCATGGTTTCCTTGCGTAAGCTGAGCCGTGTCTTATAAGTCACAGGCAGGACAAAAGATATTACGCTCACTATGTATAGATTCTCCTGGCTGCTTCCTTCAGACTCTAAATGCTTCTCCAGAGCTTCCCGCGGAGTAAGGTGAAAGTCACCTATTATTTCTTTGTATTTTTGGAAAAGAGCGTCGTCACCATCGGCAAAACCTACTAACGGCTCATCGAATATGCAACCGCAGTCGAAGGACTCAAAGCGGTTTCCCGGGCTTATCGCCACATACTCTTTAATTGCCGTTTCCAGAAACGCAGCCGCATCCGCCTCGAATAGCGCTCGATTCACTTTACCGGCCACCGAATAGCCTCCGCGGATTTCCCACCATCAGGGTATTAATCTTGTCCTCGCTGACTCCGGCCTCTTTCAGTGCCGGAATGATGTTCTTAAACACATGTACGTATGTCCAATTAGCTAGAAGCCGTTTAGTTGCCTCCGCGAACTCGAAGGGGCGGCCCAGCCGGTATGCCGGGCAATCCTGAGACAGGAAAATTCTGTCGACATAGCCGATGCCGATCAAACCCATGAGGCAGGCTTTCCTCAACCTGTCCGGGAAGAGAGTGTCAATGCCCAGCCGGTCGAAAGCAATATTCACTCCTTTTTCCAGAACAGCAACATGATAGTTCAGGTCGGAATTACCACACATATGGCCGATGACAACGCGTTTGGGGTCGGCACCTTCGGAGATAAGCAGGTCAGCCTGCTCCGGCCCCATGGTTCCGGCTTCGGTATGTGTGATAATGGGTACGCCCGTCTCCTTCTGCGCCCTGGCCACTGCTTTAAGCACCTTCTCCTCATAAGAGCTTATCCTGGCATGCCCGGTGCCCACCTTGATGACTCCAGCTTTAACCCCGGTATTTCCGATACCCTGCGTAATCTCCTTAACCAGAGTCTCGCAGAGTTCAGCGACTATGTCATAAACCTGGCTGCGTTCCTTGAAATAGCCGGCCTTCCCCAATTTCTCGGTGTAAAAACCCGTAGCGCAGATGATGTTTATACCCAACCTCTCGGACACAATCTTCTGCAGCTCCACATCTCGGCCCATGTCCGTTGCGGTAGCATCAACCAGCGTCTTCAAACCGCAGCTTTTAGCTTCCTGCAAAGCCTCAACACAAGCGGTGGCGACTGCTTCCCGGTCGTAGGCTGGAGACAGTGCATCGCATTCCCATCCCAGATAAGAAAAAACCAGATGCTCATGCATTAGAGTTACGCCCAATTCATCTGCCGAAACTGGACCCAGCACCGTGTTAACTTTAGCCATAAAATTACCTCTTTTTTCTTGTGTTCGTACAGAATAGCTGCGATGTTACAAATATTCAGACTGAATTATATCAATTACGGAGGCAGCGCGGTAATCATCTGAGAAGCTTCAATCTGATTGTTTTTATAATAATAATCCCGAAGCTAAACCTTTCCAGGAATGAAGGGTTGAGTACTCTCTCAGTGGCATCAACTAACATCGGCATGTCTATCCTGACATGCGTACGAGCATTTTATACCATTCTTTATTTCGGTTCAATAAGGATTACCTTTATGTTTTGAATAGCATGTTTATCCAAACATGCCTACGATTATTGGGTACCGTTATTTATTTCAAGCAGAATTTGATAATGTAACTCTAATGAATTAGAAGGCAAAGACATTCGCATGTCTTTGTTTTTCGGTTCCAAAAGGGTCATTGCATTCAATATGTCTATTATGTAATACTGAGCTAAACTACCCTTATGGATACTGTTAATATAGACTTCGAAAAGCTTCAGCAAGCCGCAATAGGCAAGGTCGCACAAACTGCGCTTTACTTAGGGCTAGGAATAAATGCCGCCAATAACCCGACTTTCAAGGAATATCAGCTTTCGGGCATAACCCCATTACAATTCCTACCATCTGCCGTTGATGAAAACACCCTAGCTGATTACAAGAGTCTGTTTTCGCGTTGGATTGTCGGCTGCGGGTTCCGCGGGCTGATTGAGTTATTCTCCGTGTTAGTTGATGAAATTTATCGGGTATGCCTTATTGTCTCATCCAGTAATATGGGGGTAATTGTAAGACCAATCGATGAGAAAGACTTCAAAAAGAAGGAGAAGAACTTCAGCTATAATTTCGGGCTAGAGAAAAAACTTACGCATCTCAAAAATGAGTTTGATGTAGGTATTCCCAACCCTGAATATTTTACAACTATCAATCATGCTCGAAATTGCCTAACCCACAGGCTAGGTATTGTAGGTACTGAAGATTGTGGCAATGATGACAAATTGGTAGTTAAGTGGAGAGGTTTCGACATTTATGCCGAGAGCTCTGACGGTACGATTACTCCGCTCCAACCGATGCCAGCCAACGGTGTGTTCTTAGAGGGAGGTGGTAAAATAAAAATGAATTGGATAGAGCGAATTCGTAAATTTCCTCAGGGTTCTTTAGTGCTATTCTCGCCAGCAGAACTTGCTGAGATATGTCTCTACGTTAATGATTCCATAATTGCGATGATTGGCTCAGCTCAAAAATATGCTGTAGGCCTTGGACTCCCAGTCGCAGGTTCCACTAAAAATGAAACTAAAGCTGATTAGCAGTTCATTTTTCACATGCCCACAGTTGACCCAACCACCAAGTACAAACCATAACGGTCACCCCAAGGCGGGTGACATGTAGTTCGACTACCACTGTACGAACATGGGCATGACGACGTGGATGTAGTTGTCGGCACCGACCGGGCGGAGGACGCCGGGGCTGGAGGAAGTGGTAGTTTCTAGAGCAACTTGCTTTTGGTCCAGAACGGACAGCACGTCCGAGAGGTATTTAGCATTAAAGGCAATCTTGGCCGCCTCACCATCAATTAAGGCGTCAATCTCGCCCATATTATCTCCTACCTCTTCAGCGCGGGCTGAGATATTCACTTTACCCGGTGTAAGCTCTACGCCAGGGCTTACAACCAAGCGGACAATACCGCTGCCATCACGGGCAAAGATGGAGGCCATCTTTATAGCGCGTAGGAACTCAGCCACATCAACAACCGCCCGGGTAACATAGCTCTGCGGTATGAGCTGCGAGTAGTTGGGGAAGGCGCCCTGGATAAGCTGCGATACCATCTCTATGTTCTTGAGCTTAAATAAAATCTGGCTCTTTTGCTGGTTAACCGTGATTTCAACCGGCTCTTCCTGGTCAGTGAGAAATCGGCCTAATTCGTTCAATGCCCGCGCCGGTACAATGATTGCAGTTTTATTCTTGACCGGCGATAGTAGAGAGGTATTATGCACAGCCAACCTGAAGCCATCGGCTGCCGCCATAGCCAGCTTATCGCCATCAAATTCAAGTTGAATGCCGGTAAGTACCGGCCGTGACTCTTCAGAGGCGGCGGCAAATGTAACCTGGTTAATCCCGTCTCTCAGTGCCTCGACTTCAATTTTAGTAGCCAGCCCATCAGCAACCTGGGGAATAGGCGGAAAATCTTGAGCATCGAGGCCGTTGATTCGAGCTTCAAAACGAGCACATTTTAGTTGAAGGGTGCGCTGGGTAAGGGCGATGTCAATTTTATCGTTGGGGAGAG
>JBAVQV010000082.1:0-15736 GCA_049694415.1 Dehalococcoidia bacterium | reverse complement strand
TCTCTACACCGGCATCCATGTCCATAATAACCACCTCTGACCTGCCTAACACCAGATGGCTGACAAGACTCTTTAATAGAGCTCCTTCTGGACATAGGCACCCACTGCCTCCTTTTTTAACCGTTCCCATGACCAGGAGCTTAATACCATCTTTTTGAATTGAAAACCGCTCGGGGATATCGTCAACTTTAGGATTGAGCTTGAAGAAAGTACCAAAATTGCCTGGTTTAGCCCCAGTGCGTTCCTGTATTAGTTCCCTGAGTTCAGCAATTGGAGTGATTCGTCGTGACTCGTCAGCGCTAATACCCAAGGCGGTAGCTAAATTAGCATCGGGATTTGCGTCAATAGCTATAACCCGGTTGCCCTCAGTCGAGTATATCCAGGCTAGAAGGCTTGTTAGTGTCGTTTTACCTACACCGCCCTTACCGGTAATAGCTAGTTTCATAAACTGCCGCAGAGCACCGAACGAAGGGTATTTTCCGAAATGCTGACCCGACTATGGGACAATCATTGTCATGGCCAATCTAATTGGAGTATATCTGATGGCGGACACAAAATCAAGACAGTTTTTTCTTCAGACGGGTTCTCAAGCTGATTAGAGCAATGCTATAATAGGGCCATGCGTATTGCTATCATCGGGCTGGGTCTTATAGGCGGCTCTATTGGATTGGCTCTGAAACAAGCCAATTGGCGACAGGTAGAAGTAATCGGTTACGCCCGACATCGGGAAACAGCAGCTTTAGCCCGGAAATCAGGTGCTATCGACAGGATTGAATTAGACCTTCGCAAAGCAGTCAAGAGCGCTGATATCATTATTGTTGCCACGCCAGTCCTGGCAATAAAAGATGTTTTCGCACAGATAGCTCCTGAATTGTCAGACGGTTCTATTGTTACCGATACCGCCAGCACCAAGCTCCAGGTTATACAATGGGCGCAAAAATTGTTACCGGCAAGGACGAACTTTATTGGTGGTCATCCCATGGCGGGTAAGGAGATTTCAACCATTAAAGCTGCTACAGCCGATCTGTTCCGCAAGTGCGCTTATTGTTTAACACCCCTGCCGCAAGCCAAACCGGCAGCATTGCGAACCGTGAAAGATATGGTAAAAGCACTGGGAGCAGTTCCACTTGTCATTGATGCCGAAGAACATGATAGACTGGTAGCTGGGATTAGTCATCTACCATTATTATTGTCGGCAGCTTTGGTCCTGGCAACTACTAAAAATCCCTCCTGGCCACAGATGTCACGCTTAGCAGCTAGCGGATATCGTGACCTTACTCGCTTGGCTTCGGGAAATCCGGAAGTTAGCGCACATATTTGCCTTAGTAACCGGGCTGCAATTGTCTCTTGGATTGACATGTTCATTGAGGAACTACAAAAACTACGCAAGCTTGTAGCTGACGGCAGCGAAGAAATAGAGCGGGCTCTGGCTATAGCTAATGAGGCAAGGCAGAAATGGCTGGAAAAGCGCAGTTAAAGAGAATCTCACCTCCCAAACAATTGGCCGGAGAAGTCGCTGTACCCGGTGATAAATCTATTTCACACCGTGCTCTTATTCTCAACAGCCTGGCCATTGGTAAAAGTCAAATCAGTAATCTATCGCCAGGTAGAGATTGCCTTTCGACTATAAATTGTTTAAGAGCTCTCGGTGTGAAGCTCGAAAAGCAAGACGGAAAACCACCGGCCATACTGATTAACGGAGTTGGTAACACGGGCTTAACCGAAGCTAAAGATGTTCTCAATGCCGGGAATAGTGGTACGACCATGCGTCTACTTAGTGGCGTTCTCTCATCGCAGCTCCTCCTGTCTGTTCTCACTGGCGACATTTCTCTTCGGTCCAGGCCGATGAGGCGTTTGATTGAGCCACTTCGTTTAATGGGTGCCGAAATCTATGGACGTGGAGACGATTCCCTGGCTCCTCTGGTAATTAAAGGTAAGAGACTTCACGGGATGAGCTACACCTTGCCAGTGCCAAGTGCGCAGATTAAATCAGCAATTTTATTAGCCGGCCTGTTTGCTCAGGGAGATACCACTATAGAGCAACTTCAGCCATCTCGCGACCATACAGAGCGACTACTAAAATGCATGGGCGCTAAACTTAAAATCTATAATACACATATTTCCCTGACACCTTTAAAAACTCCACTATCCGCGGTTGACCTTTGTATACCCGGCGATATCAGCTCAGCAGCTTATTGGCTTGTTGCCGGGGCTATCCATCCAAATGCGGCAATTAAAGTAGTAAATTGCGGCATTAATCGGACACGGACCGGTATTATAGATGCGCTTTTAGCCATGGGTGCCAAACTAAGAATAGAGAACCAACGATTGGAAGGTAATGAGCCTGTAGCCGACCTATATATAGAATCTAGCCGCCTAAAGGCTATTGAAATCGGTGGCGATATAATTCCTCGATTAATTGACGAGATACCGCTACTAGCTGTGGCTGCCTGTGTAGCCCAAGGCAAGACAGTAATCAGAGGTGCCAGTGAGTTACGGGTCAAAGAATCTGATAGAATTGCTTCAACAAGTCAGGAATTGTCCCGCCTTGGTGCCAGGATTGAAGAATTACCTGATGGCATGGTCATCTATGGAGAGAAGGCACTGCTTGGCAAGGAAGTCAAAAGTCATGGTGACCATCGGCTGGCGATGACTTTGGCAGTAGCCGGTCTAGTTGCTAGAGGAAACACCTCAATTCAAAATGCTGGTGTTGCAGAAATATCAAATCCGGATTTTTGGGAAGAACTGAATAGACTTGCTAGGTATTAGTCTTAATATTTACGGTTAATTACTAGATTTCAGGTACTAATTTAAATCGGTACCTGACGAGAAATAAAAGTGACTCGCGAAAAAAGAAAAAATACTCAATCTGCGCATCCTGTTCTGATTGTTATCTCTGGCCCCTCCGGTGTCGGTAAGGACGCTGCTTTAGATAGAATGAAAAAAGCGGGTCTCCCTTACCACTATGTTTTGACTGCTACCACTCGCCCGAAGCGCCCGGGAGAGAAAGACGGCGTTGACTATTGGTTTATATCTGAAGATAAATTCCGTCAAATGGTTGAAAGGAATCAATTCTTGGAGTGGGCAAAGGTTTATGGTAATTACTACGGCGTACCCAAACGAGAGATAAAGGAAACTTTAAAACAGGGACTCGATACTGTTGTAAAAGTGGATGTCCAGGGAGCGGCTACCATCAAGCGAATTTTGCCCGACGCCCTATTTATATTCCTGATGCCGCCATCACCTGAAGAACTAGCTAACCGATTGAAACAACGGTATGGATCATCCTCAGCCGATTTTGATGTTCGGCTTGGCAAAGCCCAGGAAGAGATGGAAAGCTTGCCACTGTTCGACTATGTTGTAATAAGTTATACAGATAATCTGGACCTCACAGTTACCGAGATAAATGCTGCAGTTACTGCTGAGAAATGCAGGATAAAACCAAGGATGGTAAGTTTGTAGTGAGGTCCGGGCTACTTAGCAATTCGTTGTTCCAGGTATTGGAGATAGTCTAGCTCAAAGTGGCTCTAGTCCGGCCAGAATTTCGTTCTCCTTATCTCTCATCTTTTGTTCTTCTTCTGGCAGTTCATGGTCATAACCCAAAAGATGAAGGATACCATGAACAATTAGCAGTGTTAGCTCACGTGTTACACCATGTCCTTGCTCTTGCGCTTGTTTTACTGCTTGCGGATATGAGATTACTACTTCACCCAGATGTTTAATACCATCCGGAGGATGTACAAAGATTTGTTCAGGTTCTTGACTTGTGCCGGGAGTCATTTGGAAAGCCAGCACGTCTGTGGGTTTGTCCTTACCTCGATAAATTCTATTTAGTTTTTGAATTGTCTGGCTATCTGTAATTAGCAATCCCATCTCGGCTGATGATACAATGTTCTCGACTTCAAGAACTCCGCGGGCTATTCTTTCAAGCCAGCTCTTCTCGATGTGTAAGTCCATATTCTGTTTAGTTGAGATATTGATTTCAGGCTTAACCATAATATATCCTGGCAAAAAGCATCATATCAAAATAGCATATTTCTATAAAGCCGCATTTCTTAATTTAGTTGAAAGCGATAAAAAAACTGTGATATATTGAGCCAAGTCACCAGCTGGAGGGATCGCATAGTGGTCTAGTGCGGCCGCCTGCTAAGCGGTTGCTCCGAGAAATCGGGGTCATGGGTTCGAATCCCATTCCCTCCGCCATGTCAAACATTCAACATCGAGCTGGCATTTTCCGCTTCAGGATAATATTACCTGTTGAAAGTTCTCGGAGAATAGCTTGTGCTACTTATACACTGACCTCTGAATTGACACAATTTCTTGCTTTGAGCTAGCATATCCGATATGCCTAAGTATTACATTTGGACAATAGGTTGCCAGATGAACAAAGCAGAGTCGCAGCAAGTGGCTGACTATCTCGAACTATTTGGCTATCAAGCGACTAATACGCTGCAGGAAGCTAATCTGGTTTTGCTCAATACCTGTGTAGTCCGGCAGAGTGCCGAAGGCAAAGTTCTCGGCATGCTTGGTTACCTAAAGGGCATGAAGAACCAAAAGCCCGATTTATCTGTTCTAGTTACCGGTTGCTTTGTCGATTCTGATATAAAGCAACTTGAGAAGAGCTTCCCGCATATCGACCTGTTCTTCAAGCCGTCCGATTATGTCGGATTGCTCACCTGGGCTGAAAAGCAAGCTATTGCTGTACCCGAAAGTATAGCCTGCCTGCCTTCGAGCCAGAGCGTAACAGTCAGTGCTTTTGTTCCAATTATTCAGGGCTGCAACAATTTCTGTTCCTATTGCATTGTCCCCTACCGGCGAGGGAGGGAAAGAAGCCGTCTCATCGATGAAGTGGTCTGCGAAGTGACAGGATTAGTAGGACGTGGGGCAAAGGAGGTCACTTTATTGGGTCAGAATGTGAATTCCTACGGGCATGACCTCCCAACACAACGCGAACTCAGCGACTTGCTCACCGCATTAAACGATTTAGTTGGATTGGCCAGAATTCGTTTTCTAACCAATCACCCCAAGGATATGAGCCAACAACTAATACAAACTATTGCTTCCTTAGACAAGGTCTGTGGGCATATAAGCCTTCCACTCCAGGCAGGAGATGATGATGTGCTCAAAGCCATGCGTCGAGGTTATACCACGGAACAATACCGGCGGCTCGTTGGTAACATTCGCGAATATATTCCCGATGTGGCTTTGAGCACGGATGTCATCGTTGGCTTTCCTGATGAAAGCGATGCGCAATTTAAGCAAACTCTAGCTATGCTTGAGGAAATCAGATTTGATACTGTTCATGTTGCTACCTATTCTCCCCGCTCTGGCACCATTGCCTCGCGAGAGTATTCGGACAATATTCCACCTGAGATTAAGAAGGAACGCCTGAACAAAGTGGAGGAAATTCAAGCTAGAATAGCGGCTGAAATCAACTCGCGACTTATGGATAAGATAGTAGAGGTGCTAGTGGAAGGCAAAAGAGGCGGTAAATGGTACGGGCGCACACGGAGCAACAAGCTGGTCTTTTTTGAAAATGGTGATGATTGCCTGGGAAGATTGATAGATGTTACTATAATTAAGACAAGCCCCTGGGCATTGCAGGCGTAGTGGCCACGGTTGTCATAGACTAGGAGATTGAAATAATGATTTATGATTACATCATCGTAGGCAGCGGTATTGCCGGACTTTATACTGCTTTGCTGGCCAAAGAGGCAGGTAGTGTCCTTATTCTGACTAAGGGTAGCATTGAAGATTGTAATACCAGGCATGCTCAAGGAGGGATTGCTGCTCCCATAGGCAAAAATGATTCTCCTGAGCTCCATTTCCAGGACACTATGAATGCCGGCGATGGCCTATGCGACCCCGAGGCAGTGCGAATTCTGGTAATTGAGGCACCGGACCGTATTGCCGACCTTATAAAATTCGGCGTTCCTTTTGACACACAGGATGGAGAAATTGCTCTAACCAGAGAAGCTGCACATACCGTCCCACGTATCCTGCATGCCGGTGGTGATGCTACCGGTGAGCATATCGAGGTTACTCTGAGCCGGCGAGTGCACATGTCTTCGATAAAAGTCCTGGAATACTGTTTAGTCACTCAAATTTTGATAGAATCCGGAAAAGTCAAAGGTGTACGAGCTCTTGACGCCCGCACTGGCTCAGTTGAAGACTATGATTGCCGTTTTGTTATTGTAGCTACCGGTGGTGCCGGACGACTGTTCAAATATACCACTAACTCTGATGTAGCCACCGGTGATGGTATTACCCTGGCTTTTCAAGCCGGTGCTGAAATCACAGATATGGAATTTTTTCAGTTCCATCCGACTGCACTTAGGCTCCCTGGGGTTCCACCCTTCCTCATCAGCGAGGCTGTGCGGGGTGAAGGTGGCATTTTGCGTAATGTAGAAGGTTATCGCTTTATGCCCGATTATACCCCTGAAGCTGAACTGGCACCTAGAGACGTGGTAGCTAGAAGTATTATTTATGAGATGGGAAAAACCAGCAGCGACCGAGTATTCTTGGACGTGACGCATATACCTGCTCGCCGTGTTGCCACACGTTTTCCTAATATCTATCGCTTCTGTCTTGACCATGGGCTAGACATCACTAAAGGCCTCATCCCAGTAGCTCCTGCCGCCCACTATTTCATGGGTGGGATTAAGGTAAATATATGGGGTGAGACCAATATCGCCGGGTTATTTGCTGCCGGTGAAACTGCATGTACCGGTGTCCACGGTGCCAACCGATTGGCTTCGAATTCATTGCTCGAGGTTGTGGTCTTCAGCAAACGGATTATTGAAAGAACAAGGGAGATGACTGGGACTATACCGACGCCGGTAACCGGCCAAACCAACTGCTATCATCTTGAGCAGCGCAAGAAGTTGAAGACGGCGTCAAAGCTCAACTTAATAAACCTACAATCTCTTCTCTGGGATAAAGTGGGTATCGTCCGTTCTGGTGAGGGATTGTCCAAGGCGGCTGATATTCTAGTGACATGGCATGGTTTATTATCGCAGCCTACAGACCGGCCCTCTTACGAGTTGAATAACATGGTTCTGAATGCTCGCTTGATGGCTGAGGCTGCTCTACTTCGTGAAGAAAGCAGGGGTGCTCATTTCCGAACTGACTTCCCGAAACCTTCACCGGACTGGCAGAAACACATCGTTTTCAAAACAAGCGAGGATTTGTAAGATACAAGCCTCGCAGTCTATATATAAACTTACTCCGCCTAGTACGTTAGTCTTTTAATATTGGGGCCAGCCGATTATTCTGATTTGTTGGCAGTTTGTTCAGCTGCAAAATTCCTTTGTATCTTATAAGGAGAATAAACTATTGTGCTATAATTCCACGGGTTTTGGCTTTAAAACGTTATTTAAAGAGTCCGGATGATAGACCCAGTTTACCTGATAAAAATATCGCAAATGTCGCTTTTGTATGGTTAGGAGTTTGACAGGGTTGTAATCCTGAAAGGAGAGCTATATGGCCACAAAAGCCAAAGGTTGCCAGGAACTTGTCAGTGAAGTCATAGAAGCTAAGTTATGTGCTTTATGCGGCGCTTGTACCGGTAATTGCCCTTACCTGGCCTATTATAAAGGTAGAATAGCGCTTCTGGATAATTGTAGCAGAACGGATGAAACGCAGTGCTATGAATACTGTCCACGTACTCACATAGATATGAATGCTATTAGTCAAAAAATATTCGGCACGCCTTACGGAGAAAATGAGATGGGCACTGTAAAAGAAGTGTTCGTGGCCAGAGCAATAGACACTACCGTCAAGAAAAAAGCGCAGTACGGCGGGGTGGTAACCGCACTCTTATCATTGGCACTAGCAGAGGGGCTTATTGATAGTGCCATCTTGACTAAGACTTCGGATGACAAAACTCCAGCCCCATTTCTGGCTGAAAGTGTTGATGATGTGCTTCAATGTGCTGGCTCCAGTTATATGGCTTGTCCTGTGTTAGGAAGATATAACCAAATCCCCAAAGACGACAACAATAAGCTGGGAATCGTCGCTATGCCATGTCAGGTTTTATCTGTGGCGAAGATGAAAGCAGTTCCACCGGAGAACAGAGTTAGCATAGGTAATGTCAAATTGGTTATTGGGCTGTTCTGCACCTGGGCTTTGTCTCCCGACAAATTCTATCAATTCTTGAAGGAAAATCTGGACCTAGCGAAAGTTAAGAAGTTCGATATCCCACCACCACCGGCGAACAGGTTTGATGTTTATACTCTATCTGGTAAAACCTCGTTTCCTCTGGAACAAATCAGAAAATTCACCATGCCTACCTGCGCTTATTGTTTGGATATGACATCAGAGTTTGCTGACATTTCGGTTGGCTCAGTTGAAGGTACTGAAGGATGGAACACGGTCATAACCCGCACTAATGCTGGTGCCGACCTTATGGAGATGGCAAAAAAGAAAGGGAAACTTCAAATCGACAAGCTGCCTTCGTCAAACCTAGAGCATCTCAAGCAAGCATCGCTGCTCAAAAAGAAGCGCGCCATGAATGAGATTGTCAAAAAGAGCGGTGACAAAAACAACCTGTTGTATCTTGGTTTATCGCCCAGATTGACCGAAAAGCTACTAGCCTAGCAGGTATCGGAAACAAGGAGGTAAGTGTTATGGCGAATATTGAGATAGATGCACCTGGCACCAGCCAGCTCTTTATTGGCAATGAAGCTATTGCCCGGGGGGCATTAGAGGCTGGGATAGGATTTGCTGCTGCCTATCCGGGCACACCATCGTCGGAAATTTTGGGTAGCTTGGCCCAGGTAGCTAAAAAGATAGGTATCTATGCAGAATGGTCCATAAATGAGATGGTGGCCATGGAAGCCGCCGCCGGTGCTTCCTTTGCCGGCATTAGAGCTCTGGCGGCTATGAAACAGAACGGGATAAATGTGGTTTCTGATTTTCTGGCGAACCTGGTTATGAGCGGTACAGGCAAAGGAGGCCTGGTTTTAGTAAGTTGTGATGACCCGTCGGCTATATCCAGCTCCAATGAGCAGGACACGCGGCCGGTAGCCAAATGGTTGGACATTCCGCTGGTGGAACCAGGTGACTTTCAAGAGGCCAAAGATATGACAAAATGGCTCTTTGACCTGGCTGAAGAATTGGGTACCCTTTGTATACTACGCAGTGTGACTCGAATTGCACATGCTCGAGGTAATGTAAAGCTCGGTGAACTGCCGACAAAACAGCATAAGGCTCATTTCGACCAGATACACGATTTGAAAAACGTAATGCCCACCACATTCATGCCGTTGCCGAGTTCCTTGCGCCATTTCTTCTTACACATGAAATTAGATAAGGCACGTGAGAAGTTCGAATCCTCATCGTTTAATCGATATGTGGGGCCTGATAAGACAGATTTGCTGATTATAACCGGCGGCAGCTGCTGGCTTTATTCTCAGGATGCGATAGAGGCGCTGAAATTGCGAGACAGGGTGGGTATTCTCAAACTTGGGACACTATGGCCACTCCCTGAAAAGTTTGTCACGGAGCACCTGAATAAATCGGACAAAGTCTTATTTGTAGAAGAAATTGACCCCTTCCTCGAGCGGAGCGTTATGGAATTAGCCGGCAATTTTCCGCCAAACGCCGTGCGTCCCACCTTTTATGGCAAGCGTTCAGGACATATTAATGCCTACGGAGAACTGAATCCGGATATGGTCATCAAGGCGGTATCCACAATATTAGGATTGACATATAAAGCTCGTGACATCGACTATGGCAAAAAGGCTGAAGCTCTGGTTAAGAGCAGCGTTCCGGAAAGGAGCATGACCTTTTGTGCTGGCTGTCCACATCGTGCTACGTTCTGGTCAATTAAGAACGCGCTTAAGCTAGATGGGCGTGATGGTTTCGTTACGGGCGATATAGGATGTTACTCCCTGGCATTGGGTCCCGCCGGCTTTTTCCAGGTTAGGACAATGCACTGCATGGGTGGTGGAGCCGGTGTGGCTAACGGTTTGGGTAAGCTAGGACAGTTTGGCTTTGACCAGCCGGTGATTGCGGTGGTTGGCGATTCGACGTTCTATCACGCTACTATTCCGGCATTGATAAACGGTATTTATAATCAGTCTAAGTTTATACTTCTTATTCTAGACAACAATGCCACGGCTATGACCGGCTTTCAACCTCATCCGGGCACGGGAATCACGGCCATGGGGGAGCCGACCAAGGTGGTGAGCATGGAAGCTCTATGCCGCTCTTTGGGTGCACACGTTGAGGTCTGTGACCCCTTTGACTTAAAAGGTACTACTATGACATTACTGAAGATGATGGCTGAGGATGGCGGTGCCAAAGTGGCTATAATGCGTCGCCAGTGCGAACTGGTGAGAGCCAAAAAGGAGAAATCACCATATAAAGTGCACGTGGATGTTGAGAAGTGCATTGGGGAAGATTGTGGCTGCGACAGGCTCTGTACCAGAATTTTCCTTTGCCCCGGACTTATATGGGATAAGAAAACCGGCAAATCCAGGATAGACGAGGTTATCTGTTCCGGATGTGGTGTTTGTGTGGACATCTGCCCGCAAGGAGCTATTATAAGGGAGGCAGCATGACAAAAAAACAGTTGATGAAAGACCCACTTAACTTGATTATTACGGGTGTCGGCGGACAAGGCAACGTGATGATATCCCTGATTATCGGCAATGCATTTGTGAGGGATGGCTTTTTCGTGACTGTTGGTGAGACCTATGGAGCCTCCCAACGTGGCGGGCCGGTCATGAGCCACATGAGAATCTCTAAAGAAACCCAGTATAGCCCATTTATTCCCGACGGCTGCGCGGATATTATCCTCGGTATGGAGCCGGTGGAAACATTGCGAATGCTGGGGAAATATGGCAATCCGAATGTTATCACCATAATCAACCCGCGGCCGATATATTCCATTGATGTCACCGGCGGCCACGCTCAATATCCAGATTTAGATAAGCTAATTGAGACGGTTAAGGAGCTGTCATCGCAAACATGGCTTATAAACGCCACCGAGGAAGCACAGAAAATGGGAAGCCATCTGTTTGCCAACGCCATTCTTATCGGTGCCCTGATAGGCTCTGGTGTCTTACCACTGGACAAGAAGTCGGTAGAACCTGTATTGCGTGAGACATTTCCTAAGGAAATCGAAACCAATTTAGTGGCTTTCAATAAAGGCATTAAACTGGTAAAGACGTAGAAATCGATTGTTGACTTAAGATTGACTTTCCTCCTGATGACCTCCATTTAGGCGTAAAGGCCAGTTTCCGGTAAACACCTACCACATTTTTTGTTCATTTCCGCAATTTTATACCAAAATCTGCTTAAGAGGGCTTGACAACCGACAAAAAGTTGTGTACACTTGTTTGTAGAACACTAGTTTGTAAAACATGTGTTTAGTGTATAAGGAAAGTAAATGAGAAAGCCCGGTGTAAGTGAAACCAGACAGCGGATACTAAAGTTTATCCGCGCTTTTATTGAAGACATAGGTTACGCGCCTACAGTTAGAGATATACTGAAAGGCTGCAATATAAGCTCAACCGCGGTCGTTCAGCATCATCTGAACATACTGGAAAGAGAAGGCCACATACATCGGGACCCGGAGATTTTTAGAAGCATCCAACTCCTTGACAGGAAACATATTGTTAGAGTGCCGCTTTTAGGTTACATTGCTGCAGGCGAACCCATCCCTGTACCGGATTCAGATACATGGCAAAAAGAGGCCGCAGAGGCATTAGATCTAACCGACGAGTTGATTACCGGGAAGGAAGTCTATGCCTTGAAAGTTAAAGGCTTTTCCATGGTAGACGCGTTAATTGACGATGGTGATATTGTCTTAATGGAAGCGGCACAAACAGCTGATGATGGTGACATGGTTGCTGTCTGGCTAAAAGACAAGCAGGAGGTGACTCTCAAGAGACTCTTTCGAGAGAAAGATATGATTCGCCTTCAGCCGTCTAACGCTAGTATGAAGCCGCTCTATGTCAATCCCCAAAATGTTGATGTCCAGGGGAAGGTCGTTGGTGTTATCAGAAAATTATGAATCGAGAATAAGAGGCCGTAGTTGTCTTTATTCAAATAAATTACGGAGGTTAGAAATGGCTAAACTACTTGAAAAACCGGAGGAGTTAAGGGTCACCGCCAATATTGAGGGCACGCCAGTGACTATCACCAGGAATGGCAAAGCTGAGCGTGTAACCAGAATATATCAGCAGTGGCGGGTATCAGAACACCTATTTGAACAGGAGAATTTAAAGAACTACTTTAAAGTTAGAACCAGCAAAGGTCTTATTTATGATATTTTTCGCGACACGGTATCCAATTCCTGGTTTCTAGGCCGTGTTTGCGAGTAGAACTTCAATCCGCGAATTACCGACAGGACGAGTGCTAAACCGTAATTTGATGTCGTTACCTAAAGGGAGGAGGTTGTCAAAATGATACAGGTAGTAAAAGACACAATCCAATGTTTGAGGTGTGGTTGCATTGCGTTACCCGATGCCACCAAATGTCCCAAATGTGGCGCCTCATATAATGGCAATGGGAAAAAAGAGACGTTTTACAATATGAATTATTTTCCGGCCCCGGCAGTATTGGAAGATACCAGCACTAAAGTAGTTCGAGCTTACTATCAGCTCACCTGCAGTCGTCACGGCAGTATTCATGTCAAAGCTGCGGTAATCGGCACTTCCGTAAAATGCCCCTTCTGCCAGTAGATGTGGGTTCAATTGAGCAGCCTGCAAACGCTTGATTATCGGTTAATAACAAAGTGCTATACCTTTTCAAAAGAGAAGTGGTATCAGTACCGCGAAATAGATAATCATTATAGCTAAGCCGATAGGCACTCCGATTACTGCCCATTCCTTCATGTTTATTTTAAGTCTTCCGGCTGCCACTATGTTTGGAATATTGCCTGGTATCAGCATACCTCCGGCAATAAGTAGCGCCATAACAGCGCTGATAATTTGCGGCATAGCCATAGTCGGGCCTATCTCAACCGCAGTCAAAGTGGCATTATCAAGAATTGCTGATAGTGAATTAATCCAGAACAGTGCCCAGGCCGGAATCTTAGTGAAATACCATACGATTAATGGCTTTAAACCTTCACCCAGAAGTATGAGAGCAGCGACGAAAATATAAACCTTAACTGCTCTGATGATGACTGTTCTGAGAGTCTCATTGTATTCAGACTCAATATCCTCTGCCTTTAAATTTACCTTTCGGCCAATAAGTAGGGCTCCGAAAACAGCTATGGCTATAACGCCCGGAATTATGTAGATGCCTAGATTTTGCCACAGGAATAGGAAACCAGCATTATATGGCGGTCCGGATAACTTTTGAACCAGGATGGTGGAAAGAGGTTCACCCAGCGGGGTTAAGCCTGCACCCAGCCCCACTGCAAAGCAGGTAACGACCACTATCTTTATTTTATCGCTTCTTTTAAATGGAAGTGCGGCTATGACTTCCGACAGAATACAAGCTGTGACAATAACCGAGACGACGCTGGAGATAAGCCCTAACGCAATTATTAATAAGGCAATAAATGTGGTTGGTCCGAGTTTGTTAGCCAGGGATATGATACCCTTGCAGAAGGGCTTGTTGAAGTAGTGAACCAGGAGACCGAATATCAATACTACCTGAAAGATTCCAACAGGGATGGCACCAATCATTACCGGGGCCTTAAGTGCTTCTTTGGCTAGTTCCCAGTTCCAGAGCCCGGAAATGGTTACTGCAATTACACCCATAACCAGAAAGAATGGCTCTAAGTTTTGCTCGATCTTTTTGACTCTGAAGGGTAGGACCAGTACAGATAGCACAACGACAGAAAGCCCTATAACCATGTACAGTACTGGCTCTTTCGGAACAATTTCCATGTCGTATTCCTTAGTGCTAAATGCGTTGATTCGCTATATGAGTTCTTGTCGGTAAATGAACAAAAATAGTCCCTCTCCCATGATGCAATAAGACTTCGTAGATGTATTTGGGAGCACAACTAACGAGTTTTAGAGCCGGGAATACATTCCGGAGGCCGCACCAGTAATACCGGAATCGAGGAAGAGTGCAGTATCTTTTCAGCTACGCTTCCCCAGATCCATCGCGATATCCCGGAACGGCCGTGAGTAGCCATAATCAGAAGGTCAAAATTGCTTTCATGTATATAGTCGACGAGGCTGTCGGCAGCCTTTCCAGTAAGTAACTTCGAATGAGCCTTTATGCCAGCGAGTTTTAGTCGTTCCACAATTCCATGCAGATAGCTTTCAGCGTCATTTTTAGAATGCGACTCAATTTGCTTTAAGTCATCGATACTCAAAGCAATGCCCCCACGAGTAGGTAATTCAATAGGTTCTATTACGTGAACTAGATGGACGCTTGCCTTGCTTAATTGTGCTATCGCCTCGATATGTGGAAGAACGCATTCTGCCAGTTCTGAGCCGTCTAGAGGCACCAGAATCCTACGATACATCTGCGCTCCTTTCAAAAGCAGGCTCTTGTTCAATTAGGGAACAAAACGAGCTTCTATATAACGCGCTGCGTTATATCTATTTTTTGCCTCGCCCTTTTCTAATCGTTCCGATTTTCTTATCAGATCTTGTATCTCTTCCACTTGGGTTCCTGACGGTTCCCGGTGGTAGACCGAGGTCTTTTTCCATTTTCCCGACCCTTGTATCACTCCTCACTTTTCTAGGCACCTTTTTTGACCTCCCTATTTAGTATTGTGACGCACGACCCGCGTTTCAATTCACATTTTATCAGACAGTTTATTATCGGTCTACAAAACATTGGGGAACAATATGGACTTTTGTTATCATCAGACCAGAAGCCAGCCTACTGCGCTTAGGTTCGAACCCAGCCATCCTGGCATCTGGGATAGTTACACTTGACTACGCCTCTTCCTCCACACTCAGCACACCGTTCAGTCTCATCTTTCCCTACAGGCTTATGCGCCGCATCTGGTTTCTTTCCAGAGCCACGACAACCAGGACACATCATCCATGATGTTCCTCCACATACTGGACATCTTATGCGTCCTGTCACCGCGGGCAATACAACCACCTCCGTGTGCAGCCTGAATCTCCAATCCTCTCCCGAGAGGGTGCTATAACCTTAACGGCACCAAATGACTAGGAGCTTCAGGTGCTAACGTTATCTCCACCTAATTATAGCCCGAATCAAACCAAAACAGAATATCTGTCTGTCCGCCTTTGAACTACGACCTTATATGGAGATATCAATACAATGGCGCGTTGCTTATTGAACAAACCGCCCTTTTATTATAGAGGGTAGGCTGCGTTAAGGTGCTGCTTGAATAGGATGGTGTATAATAGTATGTTTGGAAGGTTCTTATGCACCATTCGCTGAAACTATACAGTAGATATCGTGAGTTGGCGCTCAAATACTACATCTTCCAGGCAAGGTGGACTAGAATACCTCTAATAGGGAGACTAGTCAGAAAGGTAGCCAATGCATACGGCAAAAACGTCAGCGCTGCCTATCTGCTCAATCTCCATGAGGCCAATGAAATTGTAGACAGTTCAGATGGGTTGGCTTTGGGTCCATGCACCTGTCGAGATGTGTTTAAGAATTGCGACAATCCGATAAACGCGGAGATAATTGTCGGATTTAGCCGAAACATATTCATGGAAGGCAGGCCTCATGACTATCGAGAGATAACAAAGCAGGAGGCTAAGGACATCTTAAAGCAGTGCCACCAGAATGGCCTCATACATACCATCGTCAAATGGCAGCATGACTTCTATGC
>JBAVQV010000081.1:0-5149 GCA_049694415.1 Dehalococcoidia bacterium | reverse complement strand
AAGAAAGACCTGGCACCCATAATCGGCAAGTATATAAAGTAGAGAAATTGATGGCACCCAAAATTGAATTCAATTGCCTGCCCACGATTATAGGTAGCATGCCTCAGACTGACCCGAAGGAGGCTTGTTCTCTGGTGGTTAAATATCTGCCTGACCTGCCTGCCTGGCCGCAACTGCCGAGACGCTCCCCTCTGGAGAATATGTATGCCCAGTTCAGCGAGGGCTTCCCAGGAATTGTGCTGGAAGGAGCTAAAGCCTATGTGGAACGTTCGGCGGATTTCGATAGCCAGCTGGAGCAGCTTTACAATGCGGAGGCGGAAAATAAACCAGATAACTACGGCATCAGCGCCGACTACGCTGCCGGGCTGCATGCCTTTGTGGCACTAAAGGAACACCATCCCAGAATGGTCAAGGGGCAGACAACAGGACCCATCACCTGGGGGCTAATGGTCACCGACAGAGAACAGCGAGGTATACTTTACGACGACCTGCTGGCGGAGGCTCTGGCCAAGTTTCTGAGGCTGAAAGCCATGTGGCAGGAGAGGTTCTTGCGCCGGATTGCGCCGGACACCATCATCTTTGTCGACGAGCCTTACCTGACTTCGCTGGGCACAGCCTTCGTCGCCGTCCCTAATGAACAGGTGACAACTTTGCTCGAAGTAGTTTTAAGCGGCATCACAGGACTTAAGGGAGTGCACTGCTGCGGCAGCACCGATTGGTCACTACTTTTGAAAAGCTCAACCGACATACTGAGCTTCGATGCCTACGACTATGCCGACTCTCTGAGCTGCTATCCGGCTGAGGTGAAAGCCTTCCTGGAGCGGGGCGGCAGCATCGCCTGGGGCATCATACCCAACGATGAGGAGGCTCTGGCCAGGGAATCTTTAGACAGCCTGTACGACCGGCTCGGAGAAGCCATGGCACCTTTCACCCGGGACGGCTTGCCTTTTAAGCAGCTCGTGGCTCAGGGCTTGCTGACTCCGTCCTGCACGCTGGCGTCTTTGTCTATTGAGGCTTCCGTACGCGCACTGGAACTGCTGGCAGAGCTTTCAGCCAGGGTCAGAAAAAAATACTCTCCGTAATTCAATATGTAGGGGTGAGGCTTTAGCCTCACCTCCATGACCCTAAAGGGTCATGGCTGCATGTAGGTATCAATTCGATATAGGTCGCGGGTACATGCGCGCAATTTGAAATCTCAAGCTAATTAAGGGATAATACAAGTTAAATTTGCAAAATTCGCAATATCAGGTGAAAAAATTATGAACAAACGTAAAAGAATGGCCATGCTAAAGCATCGCAAACGCCGCAAGAAGCTGGAAGAGAGAAGAAAAATGATGGCGCTGGCTGGTGTTGCCGTTGGGGCACCTAAGCCCGCACCGGCGGTGGCAGTCGCCGAGGCACCGGCACCGAAGAAACCGGCCAGGAAGAAGGCGGAGGCGATAGCTCCCAAGCCAAAGGTAAAAGCGGCTAAACCAAAAGCAGTAGAGGAAGCACCCAAGAAACCGGTGGCAAAGAAGAAGGCTGAAGCACCGGCTGAAGCTGTCGCTGCCAAACCTAAGGCGAAGGCAGCTAAAGTAAAGGCGGCTAAGGTTAAGACAGAAGAAGCACCGAAAGCCAAAGCAGCTAAGGCGAAGGTAGAAAAGCCTGCGGCAAAGGCGGCCAAAGCCAAGGCAGCGGAACCGGCAGAGGAGCCGAAAAAGCCCGCCCGAAAGAAGAAGGCCGAAGCCACATAGACTTAATGGCCAGCGTTTATCTCTTGACCGGCAGCCCGGGTACAGGCAAAACTACAGCTATCAGACAGGCTATAGCCGGTTCAGAGATAAAGGCCGGCGGCTTTTACACCGAAGAGATAAGAAGCGGCGGGATTCGGCAGGGCTTTCGTATTATCACACTTGATGGACAGGACGCAATACTGGCTCATGTCGATACCTCCAGCCGCTACCGGGTAAGCAAGTACGGCGTAGACATCACAAATCTGGACAACATTGGTGTCGCCGCCATTAATCGCGCGTTAAAGGAAAGCGATTTAATAGTTATTGACGAAATAGGCAAGATGGAGCTGTTTTCACCCCGCTTCATGGAAGCAGTTCTTAAGGCGATAGACAGCAGTAAGAAAGTCCTGGGCACTATCATGCTCAACCCGCATCCCTTCGCCGATGACGTAAAGCGCCATCATAACGTAAAAGTAGTCGAGCTTACGCGGGATAACCACGACCAGGTGCTAAGAGAAATAATGGACTGGCTGAAATAAACCTTACGTGAAGATAACTCTAAAGCCGATAGGCGATATTGATAGCAACATACTGGAAGAGCTCAAGGAAAGGTTGACGCAAACCTTTGGCTGCCCGGTAGAGACAGTACAGGAAGATTACGACCTTGAGAAAGCCTATGATTCGAAGCGAAAGCAATACCTGGCTACAAAGCTTCTCTCCAGGCTGAAGAAAGCAGGCGTGGCTAAAGATGAAAAGGTTTTGGGTATAGTCGATGTTGACCTCTACGCACCGGGGTTGAACTTCATCTTCGGCCAGGCAGATATAGCTGCCGGGATGGCTATTATTTCTTTATCCCGTTTAAGGCAGGAATATTACAGCTTGCCTTCAGACGGCGCACTTTTTCTGGACAGGGCCACCAAAGAGGCGGTTCATGAACTGGGGCATACTTTTGGACTGGAGCATTGCTCGAATGCTAAATGTGTCATGCACTTTTCCAACAGTTTAGCAGATACCGACTGGAAACAGGCGGCTTTTTGTAGCCGATGTCGCCCGAAATTGATAAAATGAACCGAAACCTGTCATTCTGAGCGAAGTGAAGAATCTCAGTTAGACTGTGCCAAGATGTAGTCCCGACCCTTTAGGGTCGGGCTCCCGAGGCTTTAGCCTCGGGGCTACAGGTTTAACACTTACATACTGAATCAAAAGGGGGTATAAACGTATGAGAAAAGTAGCTGTAGTCGGTGTGGGCATGACGAAATTCAGCGGCAAGCAGGATAATACAGCCGTCGAGTTGTTTGCCGAAGCCGCCATCGACGCCATAAACGAATCGAACTTGAAGCCGAAGGACATTCAAGCACTGTTCATGGGCAACGCCTTGAGTGACTTCGCCGAGGGGCAGGCACAGCCGCAAGCCTTTGCTGCTGATTACATCGGTGCTTCCCATATACCGGCCAACAGGTATGAAAATGCCTGTGCTTCATCCAGCGCCGCCTTTCGGGATGCCTTTATGTGGGTGGCTTCAGGGTTTTACGACATAGTATTGGTCGGCGGTGCCGAAACCGCCGCCAAGATGGGCACACCGCTGGCTACCAGGACCTTCGCCATGGCCAGCGACAGCCGCTACGAATACCCGGCCGGAATCACCTTTCCCGGCGTCTTTGCCTTGCTTGCCCACCTCTATGCTAAAAAATATGATGTGCCTCTAGAAAAGCTTAAGCGACAAATGGCTCAAATCACTGTCAATTCCCACTACTACGGTGCCCGCAATCCCAAAGCCCAGTTCCAGAAAGAGATAACCATTGATGATGTGCTGAGCAGCTTTATGGTGTGCCAGCCCTTACAGCTCTACGACTGCTGCCCATTCTCCGATGGCGGCTCAGCCGTCATTCTAGCCTCAGAAGACAAGGCCAAAAAGCTGACCAACAAGCCTGTTTTCGTCGCTGGCGTCGGTCAGGCTTCAGCCGGCAATTTACTCAGCCAGAAGGAGTATCTGCCGCGGCTCCGGTCTAGAGAGCTGGCTGCCGCGCAGTCTTATAAAATGGCGGGACTTAGCCCCAGGGATATAGATGTCATCGAGCTTCACGATTGCTTCAGCATAGCCACCATTATTGCCCTGGAAGGCCTGGGCCTTTTCGAGCTAGGCAAGTCTGGCGAGGCAGTGGAAAAAGGTGAGACCAGGATTGGGGGGAAGCTGCCCGTGAATCCTTCCGGCGGACTAAAAGCTAAGGGACATCCCATAGGCGCCACCGGCACGGCTCAAGTATATGAGATAGTCAGGCAATTAAGAGGCGAATGTGGTGAGCGCCAGGTCGAAGGCGCCAAGGTAGGCATGACCGATACGCTCGGTGGTGATGGCGGCACGCTTTGTAACGTGATTCTAAAGAAAGGGTGGTATTAGGCCATCGCCTAATTCACAAGGAGGTTAGAATTGGAACATAAACTCAATTTTAAACAATATAATGAGGCGCTCAAACAAAATAAGCTGCTGGGATTGAAATGTAAACAGTGCAGCACGATTACCGTGCCGCCCAGAATAGCCTGCAGCAAATGCGCCAGCACCGATATGGACATCGTGGAACTCAGCGGCCAGGGCAAAATCCAGACTTTCACCACCGTATTCGTACCTCCGGAAGGGCGCGAAGGCGAATGCCCGTACGTTATAGTCCTGGCTGAGCTTGATGAAGGGCCGTGGATAATGGGCAACTTGACCGGCGTCGACCCGAACAAGGTGACC
Organism: Dehalococcoidia bacterium; assembly: GCA_049694415.1. Classification (GTDB taxonomy): domain Bacteria; phylum Chloroflexota; class Dehalococcoidia; order GIF9; family UBA5629; genus 9FT-COMBO-48-23. The sequence continues at coordinate 703 of JBAVQV010000081.1, read as the reverse complement.
ATGGAAATAATGGGCAAAAAGGTGAAGATGGGGCATGCAGTTTTTCCCGGTGATAAATACTCTGCCGGAGATGAAGCCCGACCGCTGTTCAGCCTCGAGGCCTGAGGTCAGTAGAAGCCATGTCAAAGCCGCCAGTCCTGGTTGAGGTACTACTTAAACCTGAAACCTATCCCCATCATCCCCAAAAGGTGGACTTGGTGCAGACACAGATGTCCTTCCTCTTTCTCACCGGCGACTATGTATACAAAGTAAAAAAACCGGTTGATTTAGGCTATCTGGACTACACCACGCTGGAGAAGCGCCTCTTTTTCTGCCGTCAAGAAATAGAGCTGAACAGGCGCCTCTGCCCGGACGCCTATTTAGAAGTCGTGCCCATAATCAGCCGCCAAGGTCAGATAAGTCTTGGCGGCGAAGGGGAAATAATCGAATACGCCGTGAAAATGAAACAGCTTCCCGAAGACCGGATGATGGATAAGCTATTACCTCAGAACCTGGTAACCGAGGAGATGGTGGTCAGGGTAGCTGAAAAGCTGGCATCATTTCATGATAAGGCCAGAACCAGCCCGGACATTAGCGCCTACGGGAAACCGGGGGCGATTAAGATAAACACCGATGAGAACTTTACTCAGACCGAGCAGTACATTGATGTTTCCATCCCTTCCAATAAATACAATAAAATCAAAGCTTACACTGACAACTTCGC
>JBAVQV010000080.1:0-3618 GCA_049694415.1 Dehalococcoidia bacterium | reverse complement strand
CCGGTACGCCGAGCACCGAGATACTTGAATCGATAGCTCGCTTTGACGAGGTATATGCCGAGTGGTCGACGAATGAGAAGGTGGCTATGGAGCTTGGCATGGGAGCCGCCTATGCGGGAGTCAGAGCTCTGGTATCTATGAAACAGGTGGGGCTAAATGTAGCCAGTGATCCTTTTATGGCGGCATCGATAACCGGCATTAACGGCGGGCTGGTGGTGATTGTGGCTGACGATCCCGGTGTATTCAGCACCCAGAACGAGCAGGATACGCGCCACTATGCCAAACTGGCTAAGGTGCCTATGCTTGAGCCCAGCGACAGCCAGGAAGCCTATGACCTCATGGCAGTTGCCTTTGAAATCAGCGAGCAGTTCGATACGCCGGTGCTGGTGCGCTCCAGCACCCGCATTTCTCATTCTAAGTCGGTGGTGGAGACGAATCGGAGCCGGGTGGCGCCGGCAAAGCCAGCCAGCTTCAAACATGATGTAGAAAAGTATGTCATGCTGCCGGTTCATGTTCGACTCCGGCGGCCGGTAGTAGAGGAGCGATTGGTTAAGCTGACTACCTATGCCGATACCTTTGCCGGCAATCAGATAATACAGGGCGAGCGCCATCTTGGCGTGGTCAGCAGCGGCGTTGCCTATCAGTATGCCAGAGAGGCCTTTCCCAAGGTTTCTTTCCTTAAGCTGGGCTTGACTTATCCGCTGCCGCGAAATACGCTCCGCCAGTTTGCCGCACAGGTAGACAGGCTAATCGTTATCGAAGAGCTCGACCCATTCCTTGAGGAAAATATCCAGGCAATGGGGATAAAGGTTTCGGGTAAGGAATTCATACCCAGAATCGGTGAGTTGAACTCGAGCATTGTCGAGGCAGCCGGTCACCGTGCTGGACTATTGGCCAAGCCTTCGCGCAGGCAGGTGCCGCTGCCGCAGGGATTGCCGGGACGGCCGCCCGTCCTGTGCGGCGGTTGCCCGCATGCCGGCATATTCTTCGTGCTCAACACCATCGGGCAGCGGTCTAAGTTGCTGGATGCCAGAGGCAAATCAGATAAGGAAGGTAAACTGATTATTACCGGCGATATCGGCTGCTACACACTGGCCACTTACCCGCCGCTGCGTGCCATGGATACCACCGCCTGCATGGGGGCGGGCATCGGTCAGGCTCTGGGAATGGAGAAAGCTGGCGTTGACACCAAGGTGGTAGCTGTTATCGGCGATTCCACATTTCTACATTCCGGCATTACCGGTGTGGTGGACGCCGTGTACAACAAGGCGGGGGTGACGATTATAATACTGGATAACGGCACCACGGCTATGACCGGACATCAGGAACATCCGGGCACAGGCATTTCAGCCAAAGGTAAAAAAACCCAGATGGTTGAGCTGGAGAGGCTGGTTCGAGGCATTGGAGTTGAAGATGTCAAGGTGGTCGACGCCTTTGATATAAAAGCTATTAGAGCGGCGGTGAGAAGTTCGCTGGATAACCCTGAGCTGTCTGTCATTATAGTCCGCGGAGCTTGCTCAGTTCGGCTGCGGAAACGCTCCCGCCAAAGAGCTGTTGATATAGAAAAATGCGATGACTGCGAGGCCTGTTTGAGAATCGGCTGTCCGGCAATACAAAAACTGGATGAGCAGATTTATATCGATGCCACACTCTGTGCTGGAGATGCCTGCACTATCTGCGAGCAGCTTTGTCCTAAAAAGGCTATAGGCCCATGACCACTGTCGGAGAGTCGAAGTGAAAAAGCAGGATTTGATTATGGTGGGCGTTGGTGGGCAGGGTATCGTTCTGGCCAGCGATATACTGGGTGAGGTGGCACTGGCTGCCGGTTATGATGTCAAGAAAACAGATACGCTGGGCATGGCACAAAGAGGCGGCAGCGTCGTCAGTCATGTACGCCTAGCTGATAAGGTGTGGTCGCCTTTGATTAAAGAAGGTGAGGTTGATATATTGGTCGCTTTTGAGAAATTGGAGGCAGCCAGGTGGAGCTACTACTTACACGAGGGCGGTGCCGCCATTGTCAATAATCAGTCGACGCCGCCATTGTCGGTGAGCTTAGGGACTCAGCGGTACCCCGGCGATAAGGAGATAGAGGGCATATTGCGGCAGTGGGCCGAACGTTTTTATTTTATTGACGGAACCAGCAAGGCCAAAGAGCTGGGCGATATCAGGACGCTCAATATGATTATACTGGGCTGTGTTTCTGTCCTTCTGCCAATTGATATCAAAATCTGGAAAGACTGCATTTGTCAACGGCTATCGCCGAATATACTGAAGATGAATATGGTTGCCTTTGATAAAGGTAGGGAGGAGATGTCTCGTGCCGGTGTCAGATAATGTCAGCAAGCGTATGATGGAGGGGTCGTGGATACGGAGAATGTTTGAAGAGGGGGCAAATCTTAAAAAGCGCTACGACGAGAAGGATGTTTTCGACCTGTCTCTGGGGAATCCGGTTATGGAGCCGCCGCCTGAGTTTAATCAGGAATTGAAGAAGCTGATGAAAAAGCCCGTACCGGGTATGCATAGATATATGGAAAATGCCGGTTATGCGGATACCAGGGCTGCCGTTGCCGTACAGCTCTCGCACGAGACCGGCATCAAATTCTGTGGCAACGATATAGTCATGACCTGCGGTGCTGCCGGCGGCTTAAACGTGGTATTGAAGACGATACTGAATCCAGGGGACGAGGTGATTGTATTCGCTCCTTACTTTATGGAATTCGCCAACTATATAGACAATCATGGTGGTGTTATTAAGGTTTTGCCCACAAATGAGCAATTTGTGCCGAAGCTGGATGCTCTTGAATCTGCTATTACGACTAAAACAAAAGCCGTCATTGTCAATTCTCCCAACAATCCAACCGGCGCTGTCTATAGTCGGGACCTCGTGATGCAATTAGGTGAACTGCTGCGCCGGAAAGAGGCGCAGTACGGGACGCAGATTTACCTTGTAAGCGACGAGGCTTACCGCAAAATTATATATGATGGATTACCGTACCCGCCCGTTTTTCATCACCACCGTCATAGTATAGTTGTTTATTCCCATTCTAAAGACCTGGCGCTAGCTGGGGAGCGTATCGGTTATATTGCCATACATCCGGATTGCAGTCACCACGACGAGCTGGTGAACGGATTTATTTTCTGCAACCGAATTTTAGGATTTGTCAATGCGCCGGCGTTGATGCAGCACTTGGTAAAAACCTTGCAGCATGTCACCGTCTCCATAGCCGACTATCAAAAGAAGAGGGATTTTTTATACGGCAATCTTGTTGATATGGGCTACTCGGTGGTAAAGCCGCATGGAGCTTTCTATATGTTTCCTAAGTCCCCGGTGGCGGACGATGTTGCCTTTGTCAACGAGCTGCGGCAGTGGAATGTGCTGGTTGTGCCTGGCCGGGGCTTTGGCACGCCGGGCTATTTTCGCATTTCGTATTGCGTTGATAACAAAACCTTGAAGGGTTCGCTGGCTGGTTTCAAAAAAGCAGCTAAAAAGTTTGGTCTGCGTTAGGGCGGTATTTGCATGTAGCGGCGAGGCTTTAGCCGCGCAGTAAAAAACGACCCCTGTAGCTGCGGGGCTTTAGCCCCGCAGTGGAACGTGACCACAAAAGGTCGCGGCTACAT
>JBAVQV010000079.1:0-1740 GCA_049694415.1 Dehalococcoidia bacterium | reverse complement strand
CCGCCGGTAAATCACTATTATTATGACGAGTAAAAATCTTGACTTCGATGACCTTCCCCCATTCCCCATGTGGCACTCTTAAAGAGCTATCTTTAACCTCGCGTGCCTTCTCACCAAAGATAGCTCGCAGCAATTTTTCTTCAGCAGTTAATTCTGTCTCACCTTTCGGACTGATTTTACCTACCAAAATGGAGCCTGGCCCAACTTCAGCACCCACGCGGATGATGCCGGTCTCATCCAAATCGCGCAAACTCTCTTCGCCTACATTGGGTATGTCTCTGGTAATCTCCTCCGTGCCCAGTTTTGTCTCGCGGGCTTCTATTTCATACTTCTCGATATGGATAGAAGTAAATCTATCATTCTTGACCAGTCGATTACTAATGATAATAGCATCCTCAAAATTGTATCCCCGCCAGCTCATGAAAGCACAAAGGATATTCTGCCCTAAAGCAAGCTCACCATGGTCTGTCGCTGAACCGTCAGCTATAACCTGCCCTTTTTTGACTTTATCGCCTTTAGATACAATGGGGCGTTGATTGACACACGTCCCCTGATTAGTTCGAACGAATTTCATCAGCGGGTAGACATGCTCACTCCCTTCCTCTTCGGCAATAGTGATATGCTTACTGTCAACCTCAGCGACTTCACCATCGTCCCTGGCGAATACAACCTGTCCACTGTATTTAGCCACTTCCTTTTCCATCCCCGTAGCTATCAATGGTGCCTCAGGACGCAGCAAAGGAACAGCCTGCCGCTGCATGTTTGAGCCCATCAAGGCTCTGTTGGCATCATCGTGCTCCAGGAAAGGTATCAGGGATGTGGTAACACTGAAAACCTGCTTTGGTGATACGTCCATGAAATCTATCCTATCTGCAGGCTCTTTGAGATACTTACCGCCTCTTATAACCCCAATCCTATCCTCGACGAATTCGTTTCTTTCATTAAGAAGAGCGTTAGCTTGAGCAATCGTATATTGCTCTTCCTCGTCTGCAGTTAGATATTCAATCTGTTCCGAAACAAAAGGAACAACCTTTATATTGCGAGAATGTAGAGAGGCTATCTTCTTGGCAATCTCTTTAGTAATTGAGCTTTTTTGGGAAATAATGACTTTGCCACCGGAGGTAGCTACATCCTCTACAACAGTTCTGTTAACCAGGTTCTCAATAGTATTGGAAACCTCACGAATGACCTTGCGATATGGCGTCTGTATAAAGCCATAATCATTAATTGATGCATAAGTGGCCAAAGACCCGATGAGACCAATATTTGGTCCTTCTGGAGTCTCAATAGGACAGATTTTTCCGTAATGAGAATGATGCACGTCTCGAACATCAAAACCAGCACGCTCGCGCGAGAGACCACCTGGTCCCATTGCCGAAAGACGGCGTTTATGAGTTAGTTCAGCCAGGGGATTTGTTTGGTCCATAAATTGTGAGAGCTGTGAGCCTCCGAAAAACTCCCTCATTGCAGCCACTACAGGGCGGTTATTAATTAAAGTAGACGGAGTGGCAGCTTCTGGGCCAACAATGCTCATACGTTCCTTAATTGTTCTCTCTAAACGCAATATGCCAATGCGAAACTGGTTTTGTATGAGATGTCCCGCAGTCCGCACCCGCCGATTACGTAAGTGGTCGATATCGTCCGGCTCTTCCCTTCCATTGTTTATCTTGATAATGCGTCTCACTATTTCTATAAAATCTTCTTTGGTTAAACAGCGGCGGCTTTCATCGATACTAAGAC
>JBAVQV010000078.1:0-1878 GCA_049694415.1 Dehalococcoidia bacterium | reverse complement strand
CCCAATAAACTGCGCGCACGGCTCGAGAAGAAATATGAGATTCATCGCTCCCAAATTGTCACTGTCCAGCGTAGCCGGGATGGAACGATAAAGCTGTTGCTAGCAATGCACGATGGCTCAAACGTGGAAACCGTGGGCTTGCCATACCCGGACCGTTTCAGTTGCTGTCTGTCTACACAGGTGGGCTGTCCAATCGGCTGCATTTTTTGTGCCACCGGGTTGAGTGGTTATATCCGCAATCTTACCGCAGGCGAGGTTGTAGAGCAGGTTCTGGCAGTGCAAGAAGCAGTGCGAAATCAACCATTTAAAATTGGTAGCCGAAGTTGCCGTATTGACCATGTTACATTCATGGGTATGGGAGAGCCGCTACTCAACTACGAAGCGAGCGTCAAAGCGATGCAACTGCTGAACAGTGAACTAGGTATTAGCATGCGGCATTTGACTGTGAGTACGGTTGGCTTTGTTCCCGGCATCCGCAAGTTAATGGGGGAAAAGTTGCAGATCACCTTGGCGGTCTCTCTTCATGCTCCTACCGATGATCTGCGCCGGCAACTTATCCCTAAGATGATCAAGTGGAGTGTCGCTGAAATCATAGACGCTTGTCGCGAATACATGCGGCAGACTGGGCGGCGGGTAACATTTGAATATTGCTTGTTCGATAGAGTCAACGATGGCATCGCCGAAGCACGTGAATTGGCGAAGGTGCTACATGGGCTGAACTGCCACGTGAACTTGATTCCGTACAATCCGGTCTGCGGTCTGGCTTTCCGTGCTCCTTCGCCGAAACGTATCCGGGCTTTCCGTGAAATTCTAGACGATGCGGGCATCCAAATTACGCAGCGGATTCAGCGTGGTTCGGACATTGATGCAGCATGCGGGCAGTTGCGGCAGCGCACAATCGGACAAGCACTTGACCGGTCTCTTCTCTAGAGGCATCACTCACTATCGAACCCGCAGTGTGGCACTAACCTGGAGGACAGTAAAAGTTTTACCATGTTGCGCTCTTCCGATGTGTGTACGCACGTAGTGCCGCACAAAGTGACGGAATGTGCAAACTAGCTTGCGTAATTACAAAGGACAAGGTAACGCAGCATTCTAGGGAATACGTCTAGTTAACGTTGCACAAAACTAACTATTGTGCAATCTCCATGCATTGACCAAGAACTCAGATTGTTAGGCCTGATATTGGTGAGAAGTCAATTTTAGTCTATCGTTATTTAGTATGTCCGCGGGACAATTTCCGACCATATGCCAAGATAATATCGTCTGTTACTACATTTTTGTTTTTCTTATTGAAATAATCTCGAACTCTTTGATAATCGGCGCGCCGCTTTTCTTCAGGGAATTTAGCGTACCACCATGATGATGATATGGCCGTAAAAAAGTCAAAGGCGTCACCTCCGGAAGCAAACCGGTTTCGCCAGATTTCCCTTCTCGTGCGTATATCAGATAGGCCGGCCTGAGCCATCATATTGTGGACTTCCTTTTCGTTTCTCGGCCAGAATTCAAACCGGTATCCCAGCACGTAACGTTTATTTATAGCTCTAAAGTAGGTATCAGCTGGCTCCCAGTAATGCTCAGGTCCGTGAGCACCGACAGAAACAATACCTCCAGGTCGCACAACCCTGGCCATTTCTTTTATAGCCTGCCTTTGATCAGGCAATAAGCCCAAGGTCATTCCTGTTACAACGATATCAAAGCTATTATCCTCAAAAGGGAGTGATTCAGCGTCAAGTAATCGGAAGTCAATTTTATCTTCACCATAACCTTTATCAGTCGCCTTTTTCCGGCACTGGGACAACATATATTCAGAAATATCACCGCATGTTACCTTTACTGCCCCTTTTTCTAGCATCAGAAATGATAGAGCACCCGTAC
>JBAVQV010000077.1:0-1555 GCA_049694415.1 Dehalococcoidia bacterium | reverse complement strand
GAGCCACATTCTTGGCGTCGGCACGAGCTTCCAGGGCTATACACAGTATGACCATGTCGACCGGGACTCGGACAACAGTTCCGAGTAAGCTGTCCTCGCCGACGATAATCAGCTTTCCCTTCTCCTCATCATTTTGTGCCCTATCTGTGACTTCAGCCGGTTTGCCTCGTATGAAAGTAACCCCCTCTTTAGATAGTCGCTTGTAGAATTCCTCGTAACCCTTGCCAAAGCAGCGCATATCTATGTACATCTGATATACATCAGCTTTTGTTTTTTCCTTTATGAGGTGAGAGTATTTGAGAGCATACATGCAGCAGACCCGTGAACAGTATTCATGATAGTTTTCATCTCGGCTGCCCACACAGTGGATTATAGCTATGCTCTTCGGCTCGGAGCCATCCTTGAGGACAATTTTGCCGCCGGTAGGTCCCACGGAGTTACAGATTCTCTCAAATTCAAGGCCGGTGACAACATTAGGTAATCTACCATAACCGTATTTTACAATAGGGGTGGGGTTGAATGGGTCATAGCCGGTGGTTAAGATTATGTTGCCTATATCTACCTCGACAATTTTATCTTGCTGCTCGAAATCGATGGCTTCCCTCTCGCAGAACTTTTCGCAGGCGCGGCATTTGCCTTTGAGGAAATAGGCACAACTCTCCTTGTCTATAACGGGAACATTAGGTACTGCTTGTGGGAAAGGTGTGTAGATAGCTTTTCGCTGACTTAAGCCGAGGTCGAACTCGCTATCTGCTTTCCAGGGACATTTTTCCATGCAGATACCACAGCCATTGCATTTGGATTCGTCCACAAACCGTGCCTTCTTTCTAATCTTGGCTTTGAAGTTGCCGATAAAACCGGAGACCTCCTCGACTTCGCTATAGGTCATTAATTCGATATTAGGATGAGAGCCTGCAGAGGTCATCTTGGGAGTAAGTATACAGGCCGAGCAGTCCAGGGTGGGGAAGGTTTTATCGAACTGAATCATGTGTCCGCCGATGCTCGGTTCTCTCTCTACCAGATAAACTTTATGTCCGGCATCGGCGATTTCTAATGCCGCCTGGATGCCGGCGATACCGCCACCGACGATTAAGGTGTTTGGATTGACCGGCACTTCTCTTGTCTCTAAAGGCTGATGATAATAGACGCGTTTTACTGCAGCGCTGACCAGGGCTTTAGCTTTTTCCGTGGCCTCGCCATGGTCCTCGGTGGTCCAGGAGCAGTGTTCTCTGATATTCGCCATCTCGAAGAGGTAGGGGTTAAGACCGGCCTCTTGGACAGCGTGGCGGAAGGTTGGCTCGTGCAGTAGTGGGGAACAAGATGCGACCACAACCCGGTTAAGCTTTAAATTTTTAATGTCTTCCTTAATCATGCCCTGCCCCGGGTCGGAGCACATGAACTTATATTCGCGGGCGACAGCCACTGACGGCAGTCCTTTAACAAATTCAACTACCTGCGGTACATCGACTGTGCCGGCGATATTAGACCCGCAGTGACAAACATAAACACCTATCATTGGCTTTGCCATTCTTTTCTCCTTCGTTTTACTCCAATG
>JBAVQV010000076.1:0-24258 GCA_049694415.1 Dehalococcoidia bacterium | reverse complement strand
GGATAATGCCACTGGGCGAAGGGCATAGCGCCTGAGTCGAACCAGCAATCAATTACCTCAGTTTGCCGCATCATTTTGCCGCCGCACTTGGAACAAGAAAAAATAATGCCATCTACAAAAGGACGGTGCAAGTCCAGTGGCTCGACCAGACCTTGAAGATTAGGTTTTGCTTTCAACTCCTCGAGACTTCCGACACATTCATAGTTGCCGCAATCGAAACAATTCCAGACATTCAACGGTGTTCCCCAGTATCGCTCTCGGGAGAAAGCCCAGTCGACGTTATTCTCCAGCCAATTGCCAAACCGACCATACTTTATATGCTCCGGGTACCAGTTAATTTCATCATTTCCCGAGAGAAGTGCCTCTTTCTTGACCGATGTCCTGATATACCAGCTCCTTTTGGCATAGTAGAGGAGCGGCGCCTCACAACGCCAGCAAAACGGGTAAGTGTGGATTATTCGCTCGATGCGATAGAGCAACCCCCTTGATTTTAGGTCTTCCAGAACAAGAGAGTCGGCATCCTTGACAAATTTACCGGCAAAGGGATAGGTGCCAGTTACCTTCCCATCCAATTCTACGGGTTGCACAAAATCCAGCCCTTCGCTCTTACCGATTTCAAAATCAACTTCACCAAAGGCGGGAGCAATATGAACGATGCCGGTGCCCTCTTCCATAGAGACGAAGTCGCCGGAAATCACAGGGTATGCCAAATTCTTGTCCGCTGGCTGCAGAGTCAACATTTCATAAGAGAGATTCTCCTCAGCAGCACGGGCACTGAAACGCCTTCTTTCAACACCGAAGTCATGTGGGTTAAATAACGGCTCGTACTCGAGCCCAACGAGGTCTTTGCCATTGACGTTAGCTATTGATTTATACCCATCCAATCCGATTCTTTCTTCAAGCGCCGTAGCCAAGATGAGATAACCTTCAGAACCTTCCATGATGCTATATTGTGACTCGGCGGCTACTGCCAGAGCGGTATTGCCCGGCAGCGTCCAGGGAGTCGTTGTCCAGGCCAGGAAAAAAACGGGCTTGGATAAGGCAGCCGACGCTAGAAGAGAATGCAATTCTGTCCCCTTACGCAGTGAATTAGAAATAAGCTTGAACTTTATGTAAACCGATGGATCTTCGGCATCATCTCTATAACCCAAAGCTACCTCATGCGAGCTAAGAGACGTGCCGCATCGGGGGCAATGTGGCGTAACTCTATAGCCCTGATAAATCAAGCCCTTATCCCATAATTGTTTGAGCGCCCACCAACCAGACTCAATATAGGTATTTTCCAGAGTTTTATAAGCGTGCTCCAGGTCGAGCCAGAAGCCGATGCGTTCAGTCATTGAATCCCATTCCTTGAGATAACTGAAAACACTCTCACGGCAATGGGCATTGAATTTAGCTACCCCATACTGCTCTATTTGTGCTTTACTGGTAAAGCCCAGCATCTTCTCTATTTCCAACTCCACCGGCAGACCGTGAGTGTCCCAACCTCCTTTACGCGGAGCATAGTAGCCTTTCATTGTCTTATATCGAGGTATGACATCTTTAAACACACGTGACAGCACGTGATGAATTCCCGGGCTGCCATTAGCTGTCGGTGGTCCCTCGAAAAAGGTGAACTGAGTAGCGCCAAACCGGCTCTCGAGGCTTTTTTCGAAGATTTTATGTGTTTTCCAGAAATCGAGGATGGTTTTTTCTAGCTGAGGGAAGTGAACTTTGCTACTTATCGGTCGGAACATGCCTAATGCTTCTTCAACAGAATAGCTACTTTTCGCATATCACCTTCACCCATGCTCTGGGTAGTGACATCCGGATGATCAGCCAAAGCTAAATGAATAATCCGACGTTCATCTGCAGGCATAGGCTCAAGCATTATCAAACGTCGGTTCCTTTTCACCTGTTCTGCCAAACGCAAGGCCAGGTTCTGCAACGACTCATAGCGGCGTTTTTTATAGCCAGCAATATCAACATTTATCGGTACCCACACCTTCAACTTCTCAGCAACTATTAATCTGACGACGTGCTGCAGAGACGCCAGAGCCTGACCACGGCGCCCAATCAAAACCCCGAGGTCCTCGCCCTCAATATTAAGAGTCACTGGCAATTCACCTGTATTGGCCTGAAGCACAGAAACTTCAGCCGTTATCTTCATCAATTTAACCAGCGTCTCCAAGACTTCTTTGGCCACCTCGACTGCATCAGCCTTTTCACCAGCCGCCGGTTTTAGTCTAACCTTAATCTTAGCTTCCTCAACCCCCATTCCCAAAACTCCAGACCTGCCTTTTTTCAATACTGTCACTTCCACCTTATCCTCACTTACACCCAATTTCTCCAGCGCTATCTGAATAGCTTCATCAACCGATTTTCCGCTTACTTCTAACTCATTCATCTTCCAAAAAGACCTCGCTTCTTCTCTTCAGATGCCTTCTTTATTGTCTTCGACTCTTCAGACGCTTTTTGCAGCGTCTTGGACGGCTGCACTACAGGTGCTTTTTGAGCCGGTAGTACTTTTTGAGCAGGTGCTGGCTTTGGAGCCGAAGGAGTTCTTAAGTAGCCCCAGCCGCCACTAACGAAATACTGAATCATAATGCCAATCACATTTGAAACTACCCAATATAAAGCTAAGCCACTGGGGAAGGACAGAGTAAACAATCCAAACATTAGCGGCATCATCGTTGTCGTCAGGTTGGTCATTGACCGCTGTCTTGGGTCCGTGGCTGGTGGTGTTACCATCTTCTGCTGAACCCACATTGAGCCACCCACCAATATAGCCAGGATGAGATTAGGGTCTGGTCGTGACAAGTGGAGCCAGAGAAACTGGTCATTCAACGGTATAGCATGGCCGATTGCAGCCCAAGAGTAAAGATGCTGTGATAATCTCAATAAGTTCTCGGGTGTAGCCGCTAAAGCCTGCATGATGGACTGGTATAGAGCTATCCAGATAGGTAACTGGATAAGCATAGGCCAAAGACAGCCCAAGGGGTTTATTCCAGCCTCCTTATACAGCTTCATCATCTCCTGCTGTAACTTCTGCTGGTTCTTGGCGTATTTCTTCTGAAGCTCCTGAATTTTTGGTTGCAGTGTTTGCATGCCCTTAGTAGATTGAGTCTGCCGTACAGTAAGTGGGAACAACGCTAGACGAACAACAACCGTGAGAACAATGATTGCCCACCCAAAGTTGCCACCCAAAACGTTAGTCAGGGCAATCAGACTATTGAGCACAGGCTCAAGGATTATAGTATTCCATATAGCAGCCATAATTAATTCTACTTAATATCGGAATAACTGAATTCCCAGACTTTTTCTCCGCTTTGCAAATCTACACCGTAGACACAGAGATTTCCTGCGTGTACATAGACCATGTTTTGTTCAACAAAGAGAGGGGCCATTACTGGATAACCAATGTGTATAGACTGCACTAAATTCCCTTTGTCGGAGTCAAGGACATATATATCACCCGCTTGGGAAGCTACTACGATAAGATTATTTGCCAGTACCGGTTTTGACACAATAGGTCCATCAGCAACAAATTGCCATAACTGTCTGCCAGTGCTGGCATCGATGGCGTAAACTTTATTGTCAAGACATCCCGCATAAACCATGCCATTCTTAACTATTGGAGTTGACCAGAACCAGTTACCCCCCTCAAAACTCCACTTCTCCTTACCGTTCGTTCTGTCAATAGCATACAAATGATTGTCAAAAGTACCGAGAAAGACATTGTCCCCAGAAATCGCTGGCGATGAAGCAATAGATGATGGTAACTCCATTTGCCAAAGCAGGCTGCCATCAGTGCTTGATACGGCAAAAAGCTTTCGGCCATAGTTGCTAACGTAGACAACGCCGCCTTCAACTACCGGAGATGTCCATATTTTACCGCCAGTGTCAAATTCCCATTTTTTCTCCCCGTAAACCGCATCTAAGGCATAGAGCTTACCATCAGAACTGCCTACATACAGAGTCTTATCAACCACTACCGGACTACCAACAATAGCACCCATGGATTTGACGCCACTTGGATATGTCCATTCACCCTTTGACCGTAACGGAACACCTTCGGTATAGCCGGGAGCGAGCCTATCTATGGCTACCAATTTGCCGCTGTCGCCGGCATAAATACCGACACAGAGGAGGTCCCCAACCACCGCCGGTGTGGCATAGATGCTTGCCCGTGGCGATGCCGGGGCACAAGCCGGACCGCATATTGCACCCGGAGCACCCACACGGGGGACACTAAAAACCCATTCATTCTCGCCAGGAAAAGTTAGTTTTTGACTCCGTGCTGTAGGGTTGATGGCGAACACTCTGCCATCTATACCCCCGAAGTAAAGAACACCATCAGACGCAGCAAAACCCGACCACCCTTGAAATGTTGGCCCAGCACAACCAACAACAAGCAGGCTTAAAGCTGCAAGACAGAGTATCAGACTTAATCTCTGCGTTTTTGTTTTGAAAAAACTGGTCACCTAATTCACCATCAATGTAAAAAACTGAGAAATTATGGCACCGGGTCATAGCCACCGTCGGACCAGGGATGGCAACGTGCTAAACGTTTAGCTGCCAGCCAGCTTCCTTTGACAAGGCCATATTTCTGGATTGCCTTATAAGTATAATGAGAACAAGTAGGTTCAAATCGACAAGCAGGCGGGGTAACTTTTGATACCGTAGACTGATACAGCTTAATTAACTCCAGCACGAACCGCTTCATCTTTATTTATTAAATGAGCTCGTAACAGAAGCGTTTCTACTGACTTTCTGAGTTCGTGATAGTCAGCAGTAACTGCCGCTGGCCGAGCAATGAACACAATATCCCAGCCTGGTTTTACAGGTGTTATGCGAGAAATCTCTCTGAGCAAGCGCCGAATCCTATTGCGCACTACCGCCTTACCAATATTCTTAGTTACCGAAAATCCATAACGGCTAAACTCGCACTCGTTAGGCAACGCTTTCATAACTATGAGATTATTTACCCACGCTTTACCTGATCTGTAAACAGCCAAATACTGGGCTCTTTTTGTTAAAGCCCATCTCTTTGTCATGCTGCTATACTGGCGTCAATTGCCACCGCCCCTTAAGTCGCCGTGATTTTAATACCTTCTGCCCGCCACGAGTTGCCATCCTGGCTCGGAAGCCATGCTTACGTTTTCTCGCCTTTTTTTTAGGCTGGTATGTTCTTTTAGGCACTTTACTCTTTCCGAAAGCTAAGCTTTAGTTTCAGCTATCCGTTTAGGACTGATATGATCTGGAGCATAAGGCAATAAAGCTAGATAGCGAGCCCTCTTTATCGCTAATGCCAATCGTCGCTGGTGCTTGGCACAAACGCCTGTCCTACGACGTGGCTCGATTCTAGCCCGGTCAGAAACATAGCGGCGCAACTTAAAAGTGTCCTTATAGTCTATCTCACTCTTGTCAGCGCAAAAGGGACAAACTTTGGGCTTGAAAACGAAACGACGCCCCTTCTCTCTTACTTCCTTAATCCCCCCACCTTCCTCCATGCTCTAATCTATGCCTCCTTTTCCAATTTTAAATGATTAAAAAGGTAAATCTTCAGGCTCAACCTCTTCCTCCGCAGCTTCGACAGGAGCTTCCACTGGAGTTTCTTCCCCAGGTAGCGACGCCACAGCTTGCCTGTCGAGGAACAGTACTCTATTAGCTGTCACCTCAACAGTAACTCGTTTCTGGCCATCTCGCCCTTCCCAGGAGCGGGTTCTCAAACTGCCTTCAACATAAACTCGCTGCCCCTTAGTCAAAAACTGGTTGCAATTTTCAGCCTGTTTCTTCCAGGCAACTACCGTAAACCACTCTGTTTCCTGCCTACGCTCCCCTTCAGAAGTTGTGTACACCCGGCTAGTGGCAACACGGAAAGAGGTCACCGGATTACCATTTGCTGTAAAACGCATTTCTGGGTCGGTACCGACATTCCCAATAAGCATGATTTTGTTTAAACTCACCATAACCTACTCCTTACACCTTAATCCGCCAATCTTATTAGGAGATGACGTAGAATCTTCCCGGAAAGCCGAAAATTAGCTTCAAGCTCTTTGGTTACAGTCGGTTTCAAATTAAGCTTAGTCAGCACATAATTGCCTTCTGCAGACCGTTTAATAGGATAAGCCAGCTGTCTCCTACCCCACTGACTTACCTCACCTACAGTTCCACCGACCTTGTTGACCAGCTCGCTCAGTTTAGCCATGAAGTCAGGCATTTCTTCATCAGTCACGTCAGGACTGACTATGAGTACCAATTCGTAGTTAGACACTTATATTACCCTCAAAGCTCAAAAGTGTGGACATTATAGCATATCAAAGAAAATAGCGACAAGTTTATAAACAGAGCTGCGCGTCTCTTGCAATTTGGTCTCGTCTAGCTTATATTTTGCGGTACAGGGAAGTATTTTGGAAATCTGCATCATCGGTCTACCAAAAAGTGGTAAGACAACTATTTTCAATGTCTTGACCAAGGGAAAAGCTGACACCACAACTTATGCCACAACCACCTTGACCCCAAACATCGGAGTGTCAAAAGTGCCGGAACCTAGGTTGCAGGTTCTGGAGAAAATATTCCCTCCCAAGAAGGTAACGCCAGCTGAAGTCAAATATGTTGATATTGTCGGCATAGCTAAGGATTTCGGTAAGAGAGAGGGAATAAGTGGTCAGTTCCTGAACTATCTAAGCAACGCCGATGCGCTGATACATGTTGTCCGAGCCTTTGAAGACGAAAACGTACCACATATAGACGGCACTATCAACCCAAAACGAGACATAGCTACAATGAACCTTGAGCTTGTCTTCTCCGATCTGGCAATAATTGAAAGGAGATTAAAGCGGCTGGAAGATTCTTTGAAGGGCGCTAAGCAGTCAGAACGAGACCCGTTATTGAAAGAACAAGCTTTGCTTCAAAGGATCAAGTCACAATTAGAAAAAGATGTACCAATCTGGCAGCAAAGTCTAACCGGTGAGGAAATCAAAAACTTAGCCAATTATCAGTTTCTCACCGCCAAACCCATGCTGTTAGTTATCAACATCGGAGAGAACCAGTTAGCACTAAACTCGTCTTTTGAAGCTGAAATACGCTCAAACTACTCTCACACCCAATTTGAAGTAGTTGCCTTGTGTGGTAAGTTGGAAATGGAGTTGACTCAATTAGATGACGCTGATGGTGCAGAATTTAGAAAGGCTCTTGGCCTAACAGAGCCTGCAGTTGACTGCATCATCAGACTTTCCTATCAACTCTTGGGATTAATCTCCTTTTTTACCACCGTCTCTGATGAATTAAAAGCGTGGACAATTACCAAAGGAACGTCCGCCGTAAAGGCTGCTGGAAAAATCCATTCTGATATCGAAAAGGGCTTTATCCGGGCTGAAGTGGTGAATTTTCATGATTTAGATAGATGCGGCAGCCTGGCCGAAGCACGAAAACACGGCCTTCTAAGACTCGAAGGGAAGAATTACATAGTGCAAGATGGAGATATAATAACCTTTCTTTTCAATATTTAGGCAATGCAGTTCTAACCTGAAGTTGTTTGCGGGGAAAGCTGAAAGCGATGTTCTCCTATCTTCAAAGTCACTATTTTCTGGTATAATACGACCACCGAGACAATCTGAACAACAAGGAGAGGTATGCAGCAAGGGACAAGGACTATTGTTTGGTTTGATGAAGTAACCAAAGTTGACATTCCCCTGGTAGGTGGAAAAGGCGCTAACTTGGGTGAGATGGTTCACGCTCAAATCCCGGTTCCACCAGGTTTCATTGTAACTGCGAGCGCTTACTTCAAATTTCTTAATGGCGCTGGTCTAACAGACGAAGTCCGCCACGATCTCGAAGGATTAAACGTTAACGATAGCAGGCGACTCCAAGAAGTATCCAAAGTTATTAAAGATAGAATTTCCAGCGCGCCTATGCCACCTGATATGGTAAAGGAAATGAAAGACGCGTATCGTAAATTAGGCCGAGGATTAGTAGCAGTCCGCTCTTCAGCTACAGCTGAAGATTTACCGGAGGCTTCTTTCGCCGGGCAACAGCGCACCTTTCTCAATGTTCAAGGCGAAGATGAGGTAGTGGCAGCGATACAAGGCTGCTGGAGTTCCCTGTTTGAACCTAGAGCAATATTCTATAGGGAGGAGCATGGTTTTGACCACCTCAAGGTCGGTATCGCAGTGCCGGTGCAAAAGATGATTCAATCGGAGGCATCCGGAGTCTTGTTCACCGTAGAGCCTTTGAGTAACGACACGACTAAAATACTTATCGAAGCTATTTTCGGACTGGGTGAAGCTATCGTATCGGGCGATGTCACACCTGACCAATATCTCTTGGATAAAAAAGAAATCAGAATCATCGATAAGAAAGTACATAAGCAAGAGTGGCAACTGGTGAAAAACACCAGTGTACCGTCAGGCGACCTCGAAGCAAACATCAACGTTCCCATTCCGCCATCAAAACAGAGCAGGCAAAAGCTAGCCGATAAAGATATTATTGCCCTGGCCAAATTAGGAAAAATGATTGAGGACCTGTATCAGTTCCCCCAGGACATCGAATGGGCAAAGCAAGGAACACAGCTCTTCATCCTTCAAACGCGGCCGGTGACTACTTTGAAACCGAAAGAATCTACCAAGATTCTTCATAAGATAAAGGCTCAAGCGATCTTAACTGGTGTGGCCGCCAGCCCGGGGATAGCCGTCGGCCCGGTAATAATTGTATCTGTGGCTTCACAAATAGATAAAGTTAAAAACGGTGATGTTCTGGTTGCCGAAATGACAACGCCGGATTTCGTGCCAGCGATGAAGCGGGCATCAGCCATAGTCACCGACCGCGGCGGTAGAACTGCTCATGCAGCTATTGTTAGCCGCGAATTAGGCATCCCTTGCGTGGTTGGCACAGAGGTTGCAACTAAGACTTTGAAAGACGGCCAGGAAATCACTGTAGACGGCTCTGGAGGACAAGTATATGCTGGAAAAGTAGCTGAGCCAACAAAATACGCCCCAACAGTTATTGCTCAAGAACGAATTAAAACCAAAACCAGAGTCTACGTAAATCTGGCGGAGCCGGAACTTGCTGAGGCAATAGCTTCACGTCATGTAGATGGTGTTGGCTTGCTTAGAGCCGAGTTTATGATAGCTCAGATTGGTGGACATCCCCGATACATGTTGCATGAGGGAAAAGGTGAGCAATTCATGGAAATGCTCACCAGAGGCATTACCACTTTTACCAAAGCTTTCCACCCGAGGCCTGTGGTTTACCGAACTACTGATTTCAAAACTAACGAGTATAGAAACTTACGCGGCGGCGATAGGTATGAAGAATTCGAGGAAAATCCCATGATTGGGTATCGGGGCTGTTCGCGATATACCAGGGAAACCGAGGTTTTTAGGCTAGAAGTCGAGACGATCAAAAAAGTATGTCAGTCCTATGATAATTTATACGTCATGATTCCCTTTGTCCGTTTCGTAGACGAACTGGCCAGGATAAAAAGATTCTTCGTTGCCGAGGGGTTATACCAATTCCCCAATTTCAAATTGTGGATGATGGCTGAAGTGCCATCAAATGTCTTCCTTATAGACAAGTTCTTAGATGTTGGTATCGATGGTATCTCTATTGGCTCTAACGACCTAACACAGCTGATTTTGGGCATAGACCGAGACAACCCCAAGTTGGCACCGGAGTTTGATGAGAGAAACGATGCAGTACTCATAGCTTTAGAAAAACTCATTAGAGTTTCAGTTAGCAAAGGCGCCACCGCTTCAATTTGCGGTCAAGCACCTTCAGTCTACCCGGAACTTACTGAAAAACTGGTAAAATGGGGCATCACCTCAGTCTCGGTAAGCCCCGACATGATAGATGAAACAAGACGTATAATTGCTGCTGTTGAAGCGAAACTTGGCCAATCATAGCGTTGTAGCAAAGCAGGAGAGCAAAAACTTAAGTTTTGATGGTCAATCTTAACATTCGGCAGCGTATAGAGGAATCTGAAAATAGGCTTTCTCCTTATGCATCCAGAAGCAGGCTCAGTCGGGGCAGACTCAAATGGGAGGAACCTTGCTCATTACGAACAGATTTCCAGCGGGACCGCGACCGCATAATTTACTCTAATGCCTTCCGCCGCCTCAAACACAAGACTCAAGTTTTTATCGCCCCTTTGGGTGACCATTATGTAACAAGGCTGACACATACCTTAGAAGTCTCACAGATCGCGCGCACTATATCTAGAGCGCTTAATCTTAATGAGGATTTAACCGAGGCAATAGCTTTAGGACATGATTTAGGTCATACGCCGTTCGGTCACGTGGGCGAGCAAGTTCTAAACGAGCTATTCCCCGGCGGATTCAAGCATAACGAGCAAAGTCTAAGGGTAGTCGATTTACTGGAAAAAGATGGACAAGGACTGAACCTGACCTGGGAAGTAAGAGACGGCATCCTGAATCATTCCAAGAGCGGAATTGAGATACTCGGGGAGGGATGGACAGGAGTTAGTACTGTCGAAGGACAGGTAGTCAAAATGGCTGACATCGTTGCTTATGTCAACCACGATATTGCCGATGCCATACGAGCTGGTGTAATATCTGAAAACGAACTGCCAACCTCCGCATTAAAACTACTCGGCAACACCACTGGCCGGCGAATTAACACGCTCGTATGTGATATAGTCAGTTATTCTTTGGTATCAACGGGTGATGCGAGTTTGAAAAAGCCAATCATTGGAATGAGCGCCGACATTCTGGAAGTGACCAATGGCTTGCGTGAGTTTCTCTTTGACAAGGTGTATAATCCAAGCCTGGCTGGCAAAGACACTTCAAAAGCAAGAAAGATAATACGCTTTCTGTACTTATATTTCCTGAAAAACGAAGAGCAATTACCCGAAGAATATGCATACCGTGATGATACTGTAGAGCGGAAGGTCGTTGATTACATTGCCGGGATGACGGACCAGTATGCATTAAAGATGGCCAAAGAAATCAGACGCCATAAGATATATCACAAGCTATCAGAACCTCGAAACATGCGATTGGGTTACTAAAATGAGCGTAATTGACGATGTAAAACAGAGACTGGACATTGTGCAAATTGTCTCTGAGTATGTGAAATTACAGAAAGCAGGACGAAATTATAAGTCCTCATGTCCATTCCATTCCGAAAAGAACCCCTCATTTTTTGTTTTTCCCGACCGACAGAGCTGGCACTGTTTCGGCGCCTGCGGTATCGGTGGCGATATTTTTTCTTTCATCATGAAGAAGGAAGGAGTTGACTTCGCACAAGCTCTCCGTCTTTTAGCCAACAAAGCAGATGTTCCTTTGGTTGCCCAGTCAACCCCACAGAGGCAGGCGCAGAATAAAGAAAGGGAAAGATTATTTGAAGTCAATGAAGCCGCTGCCGGATATTACCACCATGTGTTGTTGAATACCTCGAAGGGCGAGATAGCAAGAGATTACGCGGCTAAGCGAGGGCTATCGTCTGATACAATAAAGAACTTCCAGCTAGGTTTCGCACCAGATGGTTGGGACACTCTGAAGCAATACTTGAAGGGTAAAGGTTATGAGGAAGCAGAGTTGTTAGCTGCTGGCTTGCTCGTAGAGCGAGAGGATAAAAACAGCTATGACCGATTCCGCAATCGCTTAATTTTCCCTTTTCGAAACATCCAGGGAAAGGTTATAGGCTTCGGCGGCAGAGCCTTAGACGATTCTTTACCTAAGTATCTCAACTCTCCACAAACACCGGTTTTTGATAAGAGCAGCAGCCTCTATGGGATTGACCGTGCCAAGACAGCCATACGTCA
The DNA here is from genome assembly GCA_049694415.1 of Dehalococcoidia bacterium. Taxonomy (GTDB): domain Bacteria; phylum Chloroflexota; class Dehalococcoidia; order GIF9; family UBA5629; genus 9FT-COMBO-48-23. The sequence goes on along the minus strand of JBAVQV010000076.1, from coordinate 12,494 downwards.
AAACGATTTAGCTATAATCACGGAAGGCTACATGGATGTTTTGACAGCTCACCAGTACGGATATGAGAATGTAGTTGCCTTTTCAGGTACATCTATGGTTGACAAACAGCTAGCTATTACTAAAAACTTGACCAGAAATTTAATACTGGCTCTTGATGCCGATACCGCGGGAGAAGAAGCTGTCTCGCGGAGTGGTGAAATGGTTGATAAGATGCTTCCGGTACCACCGGAGTTTTACGGCTGGGTTAAATATGAAGATGCTCAAAACGCTGAAGTGAAGATTCTTATATACCCCAAAGGCAAAGATCTGGACGACATAATTAAAGACGTAATCAAGGAAGACGTTTCACAGTGGCAAAAGTTGATAGCAGATGCCAAACCGATGGTTGACTTTATTTTCGAAAGTCAGGTGGCCAAAATAGACCTGGCAAGCGCCAGGGACAAGTCTGCAGTAGTAGACAGGCTGCTGCCACTACTTTTAGAGATGAAAGATCCACTGCGGCAAGCTCACTACCTGGAAAGGCTTGCCCGGTTATTGAAAATCGATGAGCACGTTCTTAGTGACGCCGTGAGAAAGTTCAAAGCTGTAGGAAAACGAAGAGCAACCGCAGGCGTGAAATCTTTCAAGCCTGTAGCCCCCACAGTCATTTCATCCAGCCCCCTGGAGCAGTATTGCTTAGCTTTGTTACTTCAGTATCCAGGGCTGAAGTCAGAAAGCACAGAACTATCGCTGGACCATTTCGAAAATACTGAAAACCGGGAGCTGTTTGCAAAATGGCAACAAAGTGATGACCTTGACTCTCTTAAAAATAGTATCGATATCGCTCTTCAAGAGTATTTAGAAAGTCTTCTGGCTAAGACATTACTTCCGGTTATCAAGGAGAATGAGACAAAACGGCGTGAGACGTTTAATGACTGTGTCAATCTATTACAGAAGAATATGCTTAAAAACCTAGAAGTCAAAAAACAAGAGCTCTTGGCTATAGAAGCCGAGACAGGTGGAGTAGAAGCACAATTAGCCAAGCTAGAAGAGCAAGGCATAGAAGTCAGCAAGCAGCTTAAAGATGTCTTCACCAGGCTAGACCATCGCCGACGACCAGCAAAGAGTGATGGACAATGACTTTAAATAGAGATGATGAGCTGCTGTCCTACTTCCCTAAGAGGAGCAAAAGGGAATTGAACGCTGAGGATATTCATGACATTGATGGCGAACGACTTATGCAGCGCGACAGTACCTGGGATACCTTAGGCAAATACCAGTTAGAAAAAGATAATGCCGGGATCACCTTTCCATGGGAGAGCGAAGAGGCTCCCGAACTTGAATACGAATTGGCGGGCAAAGAGGAAAAAGAGGATAAAGCCCAACTTGACCTTGAGATAGAGCCAGTTGAGCACGAAACAATCGATGACCCGGTTCGCATGTATCTTCATGAGATCGGCAAGGTCTCACTTCTCACCGCGGATGACGAGAAGGCATTAGCCAGCAAAATAGAGGAGGCCAAGTACCTAGAGAAGATTGAAGAGCTTTACCTGCAACGTCATGGCGAGTATCCGTCTATAGTTGATATAGTAATATATTTGATCCGCCATTTACTTGCATCACGGCCACTAATAACCAGCCTTGTCAAGTTACACAAGCTGACAGCTTCCGAGAGTTTCCTTAAGAGCCTTCGTGACCCAAAGCTACGTGAAGCCATTGATGGCAATGTCAGTCAGGAACTAGTGGAGGCTATAGCTAAGACCAGTCGCAAAAGTGCCCCAGGGATTGAACAGGGACTGACAGACCTTTCCACGGTAAGTCGACTGCTGCCGGCAGAATTGCGCAAGGTCATAGGAGAAAAAACTACTTGGAAACAGTTAGAAGCCATGGTTGGTGGGCGTGTCAGCCCCAAATTTCTCTCCCAGCTTCACACGCATACTCAGCAATTTAGGGCCCATTTCAACAGGGTAAAGAGAACAGCCAGGAAATCAGAGAGACACCTTACCGAAGCAAATCTACGCCTTGTGGTCAGCGTCGCCAAGAAATATGTAGGCCACGGGATGCCGCTCCTTGACCTTATACAGGAAGGGAATATCGGGTTAGTTCGCGCAGTAGAGAAATTCGAATACAGAAAAGGCTATAAATTCAGCACCTATGCCACCTGGTGGATTAGGCAAGCGATTACACGAGCTATAGCGGACCAAGCTCGTACCATCCGTATCCCGGTGCATATGGTAGAGACCATCAATCGATTGTTGAAAGTCAACCGCCGCTTAGCTCAGGAATACGGTCGAGAACCAAGCTATGAGGAAATAGGTAAGGGCATGGAAATATCTTCAGATAGAGTCAGAGAAATCCTGAAGCTGTCTCAAATGCCCATATCTTTAGAAATGCCTATAGGTGAAGAAGAAGATAGTCACCTGGGCGACTTCATCGAGGACCGGGCCACCCCGCCGCCAGCCGACGCTGCCTCCCAAGAATTGCTCAAGGCACAACTAAACAAGATACTCTCTGAACTCACTGACAGAGAAAGAAGGGTCATATTGCTCAGATTCGGTTTAGAAGATGGGCGAGCCCGAACTTTGGAGGAAGTAGGCAAAGAGTTCAATGTGACGCGAGAGCGAATCCGCCAAATAGAGGCTAAAGCACTCCGAAAATTACGTCATCCCAGCCGAAGTCGAAAGCTTAAAGATTATCTGGAATAGCTCAAAGCAATATCTGTATTACCAGGAGGAACAAGATGAGACTAATTAAAGGATTAATTATGGCCGTCGGCGTCATCGGAATTCTGGCCATTATCGCCATCATCACCGGCTTTTACCTTTACTCACTTTCTCCTTCGATTCGAGGAAGAGCCATGCCGGTGGCGGTAACCGCTGATGCAGCTCAAAGTTTTGACGATAAACTCCAGTCTCTCGATACTCAAATCAAGGCAGCCGTTGAGGCTAGAGAAAAAAGAGAGGTCAACCTGGTAATAACTGAGAACGAAGCCAATTCTAAGCTGGTTCAAATGCTGGCCGAGGGTCAATTGCCATTGAAACGGATACTTATTAATTTCGGCGATGGCTACTTTCTGACCTACGCTGTAGTGGATGCACCCCTAATCGATGCTAAAACAGGGACAATTGGGCGAATAGAGATTACAGAAGGCAAGCCAAAAGTAGTAATAGACGAGTTCAATCTGGGTAAATTGCCTTTGCCTCAATCAGCGAAAGCAAGAGTTGAGCAGCTAGTGAATATTATGGTGAGCTTGCAACTAGCCGATGTACCTGTAGATATAACCAGCGTTCAAATCAAAGACCATCAGCTTACAGTTGCCGGAACCACAAAAACAGGCGAGTAATAGGCTGCTTATCACCTCAAGGTGTCCATCAAATTTTTCGGCAACCTTCCTGTAGCTGCCATTTTGGCCAGCTTTCGCATCTGGTAAAACTGATTGAGCAGTTGATTTACATCGCCGGGCGTAGTTCCACTCCCCCTCGCAATGCGGCGCCGCCGGCTACCACCGATAATAGCCGGGTTACAGCGCTCTCCCGGGGTCATGGACAGTATGATAGCCTCAATTTTTCGCAATTGGTCGTCGCCACCACTTTCGGGAATGCTGGAGGCGAGCTTCGAAAAACCAGGTAGCAGTTCAACCAATTGAGATAATGACCCCATCTTCTTAATCTGGCGCAACTGAAGCAGAAAGTCCTCAAGATTGAGTTCTGCAGTGCGCATTTTTTTCTCAAGCTGCTTAGCTCGCTGCTCATCAAAAGCCTCCTCTGTCTTCTCAATGAGAGTAAGTACATCTCCCATACCTAGAATGCGAGAGGCTAAGCGGTCTGGGTAAAAGGGCTCAATAGCACTTGCTTTTTCCCCAGTGCCGATGAATTTCACCGGCAAACCGGTGACAAACTTGATAGAAAGAGCTGCACCACCCCGAGCATCACCATCCATCTTAGTTAAAATAAGTCCGGTCAAACCAACATTCCTGTTGAACTCTTCAGCCGTGTTTACCGCGTCTTGACCGGTCATAGCGTCAACTACTAATAGCACCTCCGAAGGGTGAATTTCAGCTTTCATCTGCGCCAGCTCCTTCATCATTACTCCATCGATGTGTAAACGCCCTTGAGTATCAATAATCACCCAGGTAGCCCCCGTTTCCTGGGCCTGCTCCAGAGAGCGGCGACAAATAGCCAACGGTCCCACCTTCCCATCATCGCTTGAAACCGGTATATTGAGCTGCTTGCCCAGCGTTACCAACTGGTCGATGGCAGCCGGACGTCTAGTGTCCGCAGCCACCAGTAAAGGACGTTGTCCACTACTTTTAAGAAGAAGAGCCAGCTTGGCAGCTGTAGTTGTCTTTCCCGAACCCTGCAAACCGACAAGCATAACAATTGAGGGCGGGTGACCAGCAGCAATAAGGTGATTACGTTCTTTACCTAAGATATTTACTAGTTCTTCATTGACAATTTTTACTATTTGCTGAGCGGGAGTAAGGCTTTCCAATACTTTGGCAGTTAGAGCTCGCTCTTTCACGTTAGCCAGAAAACTCTTTACCACCTTAAAGTTAACATCTGCTTCCAAGAGAGCTAAGCGTATCTGCCGCAAAGCTTCGTCAATATCTTTCTCGCTAAGCCTCCCTTTGCTGCTAAGGCTATTGAATACCTTGCTCAGCTTCTGTGTCAGAACTTCAAACATAAGGCACCCATAGCATTTTACCCATGGTCGTCCGCACAGTCAATTATGATAAAATAGAGCTAGCCTGAAACGCAAAATCTTCGTGAATACGATATAAGAATGTTTGAAGCTTCACCTTTTAGCCTGAATATGTTTCAGCAGTGCCCGAGGCAGTATAAATTTCAGTACATAGACCATCTTGGTGACATTTACAGAAAAGCACGGCCCTATTTCACCATGGGCGACCATGTCCATGCTACGCTCAAAGATTTCCTCTCTGTAGTCCCGGTTAGTGAACGAAATCCATTAAAACTCGAGGATTTGCTGCGAGAGAAATGGCGACGCAACCGCAAAGGGTTCAGCGACAGAGAGGATGAGAAAAGATGGGGTAAAAAAGCCCTCAACCAACTGCGTTGGTTTGCTCAGAATGTAGATATATCGGTTACGCCCTTTATGATAGAAAATAATCACCGTGCTGAACTTACAGATAACATACTCTTGAAAGGCAGAATAGACCGAGTGGATAAGGAAGCCGATAGCAGCTTGCATATTATTGATTACAAGACCGGCAAGATGCCTGCTGAAATAAACCAGCTTCAACTCCATATTTATGCCCTTATTCTGTCAAGGAAACAGGACTTGCCGGTCAAGAGAGCTTCCTATCTTTATCTGGAAGTCGGTAAATTCCAAAGTATTGAGCTGACCGCTCAAGACCTAGCTCAAGCTACTTCCTATGTAATCGACATGGTTGATAGGATATGCAAGGAGAAGGAATACCCAGCTACCCCAAACATCTACTGCTGGAACTGCGATTTCCTTGAAATTTGTCCCAGTAAAGAAGAGGCATCCAAATTCGCCCCCAGAGAAGACGAATTAGATTTCTAATTACTAATACAGAAACATGATTCCTGTAAGACTTGCATTCAAAAACTTCATGTGCTACCGAGATAATGTGCCCCCGTTGTCTTTCGAAGGCATACACGTAGCCTGCCTTTGTGGCGATAACGGTAATGGTAAATCTGCAATTTTCGATGCTATAACCTGGGCGCTATGGGGCAAATCCCGGGCCAGGAACGATGATGACCTGATTCACTCAGGGCAATCCGAGATGGAGATTGAGCTGGAGTTTATCTCCGGTGAGCAGCAATATCGAGTTCTCCGCAAACACGCCAAGAAACCTAGCAAGGCCCGTGCCGGGCAAACTATCCTGGAACTTCAAATAGCTGGCAATGGAACTTTTAGACCTATTTCCGGTAACTCGCTGCTGGAAACCCAGCAGAAGATAATTGATATTTTGAATCTGGATTACGAGATGTTCAAGAATAGTGCCTTCCTCCGGCAAGGTCACGCTGACGAATTCAGCATAAAGCGTCCCGGGGAACGCAAAGAGATACTAGCCAATATTCTAGGCTTATCTCACTATGATGAACTGGAGAGTAGAGCCAAGGAGCAATCCAGTAAAAGAAGAACGGAAGCCGACATACTTGAGATTGCAATTACCGATTTCGAACTCCAGCTGGCTAACAAGGCTAAGTATGAAGACGAAATTAGGAAGATGCAGAGAGAAATTACCCAACTCGAAGAACAAAGCAAGTTTAAAGAGACGGCTGTTTCCAGTCTGCGCAGCCAAAAAGCAGCTTTAGAGATTAAAAAGGAGCAATTATCAAATACTGAGGTTCACCTGAATGAAACTAAAAAGGAACTAGAACGTCGAGAGGCGAAAACCAAAGAATATCAAGCTAGAATAACGGAATATGAACTAGTGTTAGCAGAAAGATCAGCTATAGAAAAGAGCTACTCTCAGTTTAAGGATGTCAAAACACTTAATGACGAGTTTAACCAGAAATTAAGTCAGTTATTCGCATTGAGGGAACGCATAAGCAATTTAGACCAGGTCATCAAAAAGGCTGCTCAGACACTTACTATTGAGCATAAAATAATTCAAGCCAAGTTTGCAGAAAGTGAAGCTAAATTTGCCAAAACGACCCGGCTAGAAGAATCACTAACGCTAGCTCGTAAGCATCTACTTGAACTGTCAAAGCAAGAGGAAATAGTATCCAAAAAACGAAAACAAACTCAGCAGACTGCTTCCCGAATCAGCTACCTGGAGTCTACCGATAGGCAATTAGCTGAGGAACTTGCAGGTTTGAATGAGAAGCTCAAGTTGCTCACGGGAGATGATGTCCGTTGCCCTTTGTGTGAGACCGAGCTTGGAATAGATGGCCGACATCAAATAGAAGCCAAGCTCACATCTGAAGCGCAACAAAAAATCAAGACTCGGCAAAACAACAACGAGGAACTGAGCAAAAACCAGGCAAAACTCCAGGCGCTGGAAAACAAATTGATTGAACGAGAATCAGCACTAAACAAAGAGCGAACTACCCGGCACAGCCAGCTGAGTATTATTGAAAAAGAGCTTATTGAAGCCAGACAGGCGAGTAACGAGCTATCTCAAGAACGTGCTAAGCTAGCGGAACTTGAGCAGCTAATGGCAAAAAGGGATTATGCTGTTTATGAGCAGCAGACACTAGCTCAATTAGAAAATGAAGAGCGAAAGCTCGGATACAGTAAGGAAAGGCATGAGGAGATACAACAGCAACTGGCAGGGCTACAAAAATACCAAAGCTTGAAGCAGGAACTAGATGAAGCCATTAAAAATATGGACAAAGAAAAGTCTGCATTGGCCGAAGCTGAGGAAACTATCTCCAATCTAGAGGCAACAATAGTTGTAGATTTGAGGAAGCATGAAAATTTGAGTGCCGAGCTTCTTTCCCTCCCCAACATAATTGATAAGTTGATTAAAGAAGAAGAGGCCTACCAGGCTTCGCTTCAAAAAGAGCGACAGGTACACGATAGTTTAGCTGTCTTGCAAGAAAGGTTGCGGCAGCTGGCCGAATTAGAAATAAGCAAGCGAGAAAAAACAAGGCTTCTACAAGAAACTTTAAACGAGGAGGGCGTTTATAAGGAACTTGCCGAGGCTTTCAGTAAGAAAGGTATCCAGGCACTGCTTATCGAGCAAGCGCTCCCCGAAATTGAAATAGAGGCTAATCGCCTGCTGGCTAAGATAACCGACAATAGAATGTCGCTAAGGCTAGAGAGCCAGCGGGAAACCAGAAAGGGTGATACCATTGAGACCCTAGATATTAAAATCGCCGATGAACTGGGCACTCGCAACTATGAAATGTACAGCGGCGGAGAAGCCTTTCGCATAGACCTTGCCCTGCGTATTGCTCTTTCCATGTTACTGGTCAGACAAGCTGGTGCATCCCTTCCAATTCTAATTATCGATGAAGGCTTCGGTACGCAGGATAGTTCAGCCAGGGAAAAACTCGTCGAAGCCATAAACTCTATCCAAGATGATTTCGAGAAGATAATCGTTATTACACATCTTGAAGAAATGAAAGACAAGTTCGAGACGCTCATCAATGTTATCAAGACAGCTAACGGCTCAATGATTTCAATAAGCTGAAGGGTAACGCTTGAAGTTAATTCTTGAAGCCTGACACGTTTAGTCAGCTTACCGGGTTGTGCAAAAGGAGGTAAATAAAAGTATGGAAGTATTAAAGGAGGGCAAAGGGGAGCTTCTGGGCTGGCACGACCCCGACGAGGCTAGACACTGGGTGCTTGAGAACAAGTCCCGCGAGCTGAAGGACAAAACAATGTCAGTCAAGGAAGCGGTATCAAGATTTGTCGATGATGGAGATTTCATCGCCAGCGGCGGTTTCGGGCACGTAAGAGTATCTATGGCCATTGTCTATGAAATTATCAGACAGAAGAAGCGCAACCTGGCTATGGCCGGCAAAACAGCTGTTCACGATATCGATATTCTGGTAGGTTCGGGTTGTGTAAATAGAGCAGAAGTAGCCTATTGCTTCGGGCATGAACTCAGAGGGCTATCCCCCGCCTCAAGGAGAATGGTAGAAAGCGGGCAATGTAAAGTGGTTGCCGAAACGAGCAATGCCGGATATCAATGGCGATTCCTGGCTGGTATGATGGGCATACCGTTCATACCAAGCCGCAATTTGCTGGGCACCGACACCGGCAGTTATAGCTCCTGCAAAGTGGTCATGGACCCATTCAGTGGTAAGCCAATCAATTTAATCCCCGCGGCTTATCCAGATGTAGCTTTTATCCACGTCCACCGCTGCGACATCTATGGTAATGCTCAAATAGACGCCATTCTTGTGGAAGATTTCGAACTTTCCAGATGTGCACGACGGTTAATAATAACCACCGAAGAAATCATCGACAATGAAATCATCAGAAAAGAACCGTGGAAAACAGTCATACCGTTTCTAGTAGTAGATGCTGTGGTCGAAGTTCCCTACGGCTCACATCCCTGTGAAATGCCAGGCATATACTATTACGATGAGGAGCATATAGCTGAGTGGCTGAATCTTTCCAGAACTCAGGAAGGCGTGGATGCATATTTAAACAAATTCGTATTCGGCGTCGATTCTTTTGATGATTATCTGAAGCTTTGCGGCGGCACAAAAAAGTTGAACTACCTGAAGAGGAGAGAATTTCTTAAAGAGCCAATGGTCGCTCCGTGGCGGAAATAGAACTAGAATGCCCGATGAAGGAGGAGTTTTAAGAAATATGCTCAGAGAAGAGAGATATAATACTAGAGAGTTCTTAGCCTTTACTGGCGCCAGCTTACTGGAAGATAAGAAAACTGTCTTTGTGGGCACCGGATTCCCCATAATAGCCGCCATGTTAGCTCAAAAAACACACGCTCCCAAACTGGTTATAGTATTTGAAGCCGGAGGGCTGGGGCCTTTGCTGCCTGAATTACCTGTTTCGGTGGGTGAATCCAGAACCTTTTATAAAGCTGTAGCTGCTTCCAGCATGCACGATACTATGTCACTTTCGCAGGCAGGCTATATCGATTTTGGATTCCTGGGTGCGGCTCAAATGGATATGTATGGAAATATAAACACCACGGTTATAGGCGACCACGACCTGCCCAAGAGCCGCCTGCCCGGCAGCGGTGGTGCCAATGATGTAGCTTCTTTTGCACAAAGGTTAATTATCATTATTGCCAAACAATCAAAGAGGACATTCGTAGACAAGCTCGATTTCCTGACGACTCCTGGTTTCCTAAATGGACCGAATGCCAGAGAGAAAGCCGGGTTGCCTAAAGGCACAGGCCCTTATAGAGTCATCACGCAGTTAGGCATTTACGGCTTTGATGAGAAAACGAAAAGGCTCAGGTTAATCTCATTGCATCCCGGTGTCAGCGTTGACGAAGTGACGGAGAATAGTTCATTCGAAATTATATTACCAGCTAAAATTGGAGCCAGCCCCGAACCTGCAGACGAAGACTTAAGAATATTGCGCCAAGAAATAGACCCTGCAGGCATAGTGCTAGGAAAGCAGTCCTAGGCATAACGAAAATCTATTTATGTTTGTTTGACACACACAAGTGGCGAGAGATAACATATATCACTGTTCACCTTAAAAATAGAAGGTAGAGTAGAAAGGCCGAATAAATCCCCTGTGATTACAAAGATATATGAGATTAGATGGCATGGTCGGGGTGGGCAGGGAGCCGTAACAGCCGCCAAGATAATAGCTCAGGCAGCATACTTCAAAGGATATCAAGGTGTAACCGCGGCACCATCTTTTGGCGCCGAAAGAAGAGGCGTACCTGTAAGCGCATTGACCCGGATTTCTGCAGAAGCCATAGCGGTAGTCTCGCAAGTAGAGAATCCAAGTACTGTTGTGGTTCTGGATCAGTCTCTGCTTAAATACCAGGAGGTGATAAGCGGCCTAAGCAGTGATGGATGGCTGGTGGTTAACTCCTGGCTGCATCCCAAGGAGCTAAAAGTCCAGGGCGACTTTAACATCGCCGCCGCCGATGCCACCAAAGTCTGCCGGGAATTAGGGCTTATGGTCGGCGGGCTACCAATGGTGAATACTGCTATGTTAGGGGCTTTAGCCTGTGCCACCCAAATAGTGGACATGCCTAGCATTGAAAAGGTAATAAGAGAAAGATTTTCTAATAACGCCGTAGACATTAACCTGGCGGCTATAAAAAAAACCTACGAGATAACTAAACTGGACAGAAAAAGATAAAACCATGGGAACCAGAGATTGCAAACATATCTGCGATGAGTCATCACCGGCTATCGGCGAAGCTGGTAAGACAGGTGAATGGCGCAGCCTGATGCCGGTAGTACATCATAACAAGTGTACTCCAGCCAGGCAAAAGAAACCATCATGCTTTCTCTGTTGGATGTACTGCCCGGATGCCGTCATCCAGAAGACCATACCTATCAATATAAATATGGATTACTGTAAGGGCTGCGGAATATGCAGTCAGGTGTGCCCGGTACAGGCAATAACTATGGTGTAACCAACACCAACGACGAGAGTGAGCGGTTCTTTGACCGGAAAAGAAAACAAGGTAAATATTAGGTTGCTGGACGGTAATCAGGCTGCCGCCGAGGGAGCCAAACTCAGTCGTATACAGGTTATTGCTGCCTACCCCATTACGCCTCAAACACCACTTACTGAAGCACTTTCTGAATTTGTGGAGAGAGGCGACCTCAAGGCAGAATACGTCGCCGTCGAGAGCGAGCATAGCGCAATGGCGGTATGTACCTCGGCCTCTCTGGTAGGAGCCAGAACCTTCACGGCAACGAGTGCCCATGGTTTAGCCTACATGCACGAAATGCTGCATTGGGCGGCTGGAGCACGCCTTCCCGTCGTGCTCGCGTGCGTTAACCGAGCCATCGGCGCGCCCTGGAATATACTCAACGACCAGCAGGACTCTATATCTCAGCGTGATACCGGTTGGATACAGATATACGCTCGAAATAATCAGGAAATTCTGGATACTATTATCCAGGCTTATAAGATCGCCGAAACAGTATATGTGCCCGTTATGGTCTGTTTCGACGGCTACGTCCTGTCTCATACCGAAATGCCAGTGGAAATACCATCACAAGATGAGGTGGATAAATTCCTGCCTTCGTATAAACCGCACACTACACTGGACCCCGCCAATCCCAAGAATTATAACCTGGTAACCCTCGCCGACCCCAGAGTTAATGCTGAGGGTGTCCTCTGCCACGGCTATATGGAGCTGAGATATCTTCTTCAGGAAACGTTACAAAACTCGGCAGAAACGATAATACAAGTAGGACAGGAGTTTGGTAAGTTGTTTGGCAGGAACTACGCCAACGTGTTCTGGGAAGATGACATGGACGATGCCTATACAGTCATTGTTGCCATGGGTAGCCTAGCAATGGAAGCAAAAATGGCGGTAGAAATGCTCCGAGAAGAAGGCCATAAGGTCGGTTTGCTGGGCTTTAGAGTATTCAGACCGTTTCCTAAAGCCGCTTTGGCAAAGGCACTGGAGAAGGCTCGCCTGATTGTGGTTTTCGACAAGAATATCAGCTATGGCTCCGAGGGAGCTACCTGCTCAGAAATCAAGTCAGCTTTGTACGGGAGCAAGACAAACGCAGCCATACGAAACTTCATCGTCGGACTGGGCGGACGAGATGTCAAAGCCAGAGAGCTGGCGGATGCAGTAAGAAAAGCGCTAACCTCCTTGAAAACAGGCGATTTGAATATCGAACACCCTGAATGGATATGCTACATTTGAGAGGTATTCAATTTTGAAAGTTAATGCCGTCAACCTAACTGAAACAGAATACGCGCTGCCAGGCAATAGAACATGCCCGGGCTGTGCCTTAGCTCTAGCCTATCGCCACATTCTGAAGGCATTAGATGGACAGGTCATTGTCACGGTGCCAGCCAGCTGCCTCACCGTACTGCACGGCATGTATCCAATCACATCGGTTAATGTCCCCTGCGTAAATACGCCATTCGCCTCCACCGGCGC